>CAZNLT010000048.1:0-36040 GCA_964573705.1 uncultured Desulfobacterales bacterium | reverse complement strand
CCCCGGTGTTCCAGCATCACCCCCTTGGGGCGGCCGGTGCTGCCCGAGGTGTAGATGACGTAAGCCAGACTCCGGGCGGTGACGGGGAGGGAGGGGTTGTCGTCCTCTGGAGAATCCAGTTCTTGAATCCGGATGATCTCGGGAGAGACGGAAAGCCCGGACAGCATCGCCTCCTTGCCGGTTTCGGTCAGTACCAGGCGGGATTGGCTGTCTTCGAGCATATATCGAATGCGATCCGGCGGATAGCTCGGGTCCACCGGCAGATAGGCGCCTCCGGCCTTCATGATTCCCAGCAGAGCGATGATCGGCCATTGGGATCGATCCAGCAGCACCGCTACCCGTTCTTCGGATTGTAGATTGTATCGGGCCAGAAGGCCATGGGCCACCCGGTTGGCCGCCCGGTTCAACTCCCGGTAGCTCAGCTCGGTGTCTTCGAAGAGGAGGGCGGTCCGGTCCGGGGTCTGCTTCGCCTGGTCTTCAAACAACCCATGGATGGTCCGATCCTCCGGAAACGGGCGGGCGGTATCGTTGAACTCATGCAGCAGGCGGTTTCGTTCCCATGGCGGCAGAATGTCCAACTCGTCCACCGTCCGTTCGGGTCCCGCGATCACCGACGCGGTCAGCGTCTGAAAATGGTCGACCATGCGCCGAATTCGATCTTCCACAAAGAGGTCGGTGTTGTATTCGATCTCGCCGCTCAGGCCCGCCTCGTTTTCGACGAAATTGAAGGTGATGTCGAATTTGCTGACCTGGAATGCCGCCGGAACCTGCGTGACGGTGACGTCTCCCATCTCCAGGCGGGCGGAATCCGGATTCTGGAGAACGACCATGACATCGAATAGAGGAGACCGGCTCAAATCGCGCCGCAGCGGAAGTTCATCCACCAGCCGGTCAAAAGGATAGACCTGATGCTCAAAGGCTTCGGTGGCGGTGGTGCGGACCGATGTCAACACCGAGGCAAAAGGCATATCTCCTTGAACGGTATCCCGCAGCGCCAGAGTGTTGACGAAAAAGCCGATCTGGTTTTCGATGTCGGGATGATCCCGACCGGCCACCGGGCTGCCCACGATGATGTCTTCGGAGCCGGTGTAGCGGTAGAACAGGACCTTCACCATGGCGGTCAGGACCATAAACAGGCTGGCGCCATGGTCCAGCCCCATTTGTTTGAGGGAATCGGCGGTTTCAGCCTTCAGGCTGAATGGAATACGGTCCCCGTTGAAGGAATGCATGGGGGTGCGGGGATGGTCGGTGGGAAGGTCGAGAACCGGAATCTCACCGGACAGCTTTTGAAACCAGTAATCCCGATGTGAATCGAGGTCTCCCCGGGAGAGTTTCCGGTTCTGCCACACCGCATAATCCCGGTATTGAATGGGAAGGGGGGCCAGCGGAGAGGGGTTTCCGTCGCAAAAGGCTTCATATAGAAGGCAGAACTCCCGAATCAAGATATTGATCGACCACCCGTCGGAGATGATATGGTGCATGTTGAAGACCAGGTAATGGCGGTCTTCGGAAATTTTCAGCAGAGTCACCCGAATCAACCGCCCCTTTTCCAGATCGAAGGGGGTATTTGCATCCGCCTCGGCCCGGTTCCGAGCCGCGGCTTCGGGATCGGGTGGATTCGACAAATCTTCAAAACGAACCACATCGCAGGTGTCGGAATCCGCATTCAGAATTTTCTGGTACGGCTCGCCGTTTTTCAGGATGAAGCCGGTCCGAAGGGATTCATGTCGGTTCACCAGTTCGGAAAAAGCGGTTTCCAATGCCCGACGATTCAGAGGGCCGTCCAGGCGCAGAAGCCCCGGCATATTGTAGGCGATGTTTCCGCTGTCCATCTGTTCCAGCATCCAGAGCCGTTTCTGGGCATGGGAGGCGGGGGTGGAATGCGGATCGACCCGCTTTTTCAGGGCTTCCATTTCCGGGTCGTCGGCGGGGCGGACCGCTTCTTCCCGGGTGATGGGTTCGAAATCGGCGGTATCGGCCCTCTCCGCGTATTTTGCCAGGTGCTCGATGGTCGGTTCGGCAAAGACCTCCCGAAGCGGGACCTCGACATTCATATCCCGGCGGATACGGCTGATCAGTTGTATCGCCTTGAGGCTGTGGCCGCCCAGCCGGAAAAAATCGTCCCGAATCCCCACCCGTTCCAGGTTCAGGACTTCCCGCCAGATGGCGGCCAGTGCTTCTTCCACCGGATTTCGGGGCGGAAGATACGCATCCCCGGTTTCCAGAGCGGATTCCGAGGGATCGGGCAGACGGTGTTTATCCACCTTGCCGTTGGGGGTATAAAAAAAGTGATCCACTCGAATGAAGCGGGAAGGAATCATATAGGCGGGCACCGCCTCGGACAGATGGGTGCGGAGTTCGTCTGTCTTGAGATCGGCCTTTCCGGCGATGTAGGCGATCAGCTCGGTGGTTCCGTCCACCGGTTGGGCCAGAACCACGGTTTCGGTAATATCGGGGTGCTGCAAGAGCCGGTTCTCGATCTCTCCCAGTTCCACCCGGTGGCCTCGAATTTTCACCTGATCGTCGTTTCGGCCTAAATAGACGATGCCGCCGTTCGCCAGCCGGCGGCCGACATCGCCGGTTCGATAGAGCCGTTCTCCCTGCAGAAAAGGATCATCAATGAATTTTTCCGAGGTGAGGGCTTCCCGGTTCAGGTATCCCCAGGCCAGATTGGCGCCGCCCACCAGGATTTCGCCGTTGACCCCCACCGGCACCGGCTGCAGGGCCGAGTCGAGAATGCGGATGCGGGTGTTGGAAATCGGACGGCCGATGGGGGGATATTCTTCGATGTTCCCCTGTTCCGCGGACAGGGTATGGGCGGTCACCACGTGGGTTTCGGTGGGGCCGTACTGGTTGTGCAGACGAACTTCGGGATGACTCTCCAGATAGTGGCGAAGTTCGGGAAAGACCTGCAGGGCCTCGCCCGAAGTAATGATGTGGCGCAGCGGGGTTTCCGGTCGAATCCCTTCACGAAAGAGAAGATTGAGCGCGGAAAAGGGCATGGTGAACATATCGATGCGGTGGTCCCGCAAAAAGTCGCTCAAGACCGGCATGTCATACCGAAGCGCCGCCGGAATCACGAACAGGGCGCCGCCCGAGGCCAGGCTGTAGAGGGTCTCCTGAAGGGAGACATCGAAGCCCAGGGCCGCGTACTGAAGAACGCGATGCCCGGTGCCGGTCTGGTCGATCTGCCACCGGATCAGATTGCTGAGACAGCTGTGGGTCTGCATCACCCCCTTGGGCTGCCCGGTGGACCCGGAGGTATAGATCATGTAGGCGAGCTGATCCCGGGAGAGGTTTAAACCGGGGTTTTCGGTCTCCGCATGGTCGACGGCGCGGATGTCCACCACCCGGTCCCGGTCCCGGTCCTGAAAATCAACCAGTAAGCTCATCCGGGCTTCTTCGGTCAGGATCAGCCGGCAGGCGCTGTCCGAGAGCATAAAGCCCGCCCGCTGGGCCGGGTAGGTCGGGTCTACCGGCACATAGACGCCGGCGGCCTTGAGGATTCCCAGCAAAGCGATCACGTTCCATTCCGACCGGTCCAGCAGTACCCCCACCCGGTCGTTGGGTCCGATATGGTGAATTTCCCGAAGGTGGTGGGCGATTCGATTGGCCCGGGTATTGAGTTCCCGGTACCGGAGTTCGGTATTGTCGAAAACCAGCGCGACGGCATCCGGATTTCGGGCCGCCTGCTCCTCGATCAGGTCCACCACACTCTGATTCAGGTAAAACGGCACATCGGTGTCGTTCCAGTCCTGAAGCCGGATCCTCTCCGTATTTGTGAGAAGGCTTAGTTGCGACACCGGCGGTCTCGGATCGTCCGCAATAGAGGTCAGCAGGGTTTGAAAATGATCCGCCATTCGAAGGACGGTGGCCGCTTCGAAAAGATCGGTATCGTATTCGATGGAGGCGAGCAGGCGGCCTTCCGCCTCCACCATCATCAGGGTCAGGTCGAACTGGGCCATCCGTTTGGCCAGGGGATAGGCGGTCAGGGTCAGGCCGCCCAGGTTCAGTTCGGCGCCGCTTTCCCGAATCACCAGGGGGGCCGCCGCTTCCATGCGGTGGGGTTTTTCCAGCACGAACATCACCTGAAACAGGGGGGAGCGGCTGGGGTCCCGTTCGGGTTGGAGCCGCTCCACCAGCAGGGGGAAGGGAAAATCCTGGTATTCCAACCCTTTCAGGACCCGGCCCCGGGTCTCCGCCAGGAAGTCGAGAAAGGCGGGGTCATCGGAAAAATCGGCCCGGAACACCAGGGGGTTGACGAAATAGCCCATCACCTCGGCGAATTCGGGCCGGCTGCGTCCGGCACTAGGGGAGCCCACCGGAATGTCGGTCTGGCCGGTGTACCGAAAAAGAAGGGTCTGAAAGGCGGCCAGAAGCACCATGAACGGGGTGGCCTCCTGCTTGCGGGCCAAAGACTTGATTCGGCGGGTCAGCCCCCGGCCGAGTTCAAACCCGTGAGATGCCCCGGTAAAGCGTTGAATCGGCGGGCGGGGATGGTCGAAGGGCAGGTCCAGCGGCGGCAGCCCGCCCGCAAGGTGATTCCGCCCAAACCCCCAGGAGCGCTCCCCCTCGGGGCCGCCGCCCCGCGGGAAATTGGACCCCGCCAATACCGCCAGGAGCGATCCCCTTCGGGTCCGCTCAGCATGCCTTCCTGCCGCTTCACGTAATCGAGATAGGAAAATTCGGGAGCCGGATTCAAAGGGGTTCCCTGGTAGACCTGCCGAAGTTCATCCAGAAGAATGGAAAACGACCAGAAATCGATGGCGATGTGATGAATGTTGAGGAGCAGGATGTCTTCACCGGATCGCCGGTACAGGCTCACCCGCAGGGGGGGACCCTTCTCCAGGTCGAAAGGACGGTGGGCGTCCGCGAATAGTTCCGCATCCAGCCGGTTCTCGGGCCAGGGACCGGCATCGATGTCGCTGAACAGAAGCGGCATGGTTTCATGCACCCGCTGAACCGGTCGGCCTTCTGATTCGGAGTAGGTGGTTCGAAGGGCGGGGTGGCGATCGATCAGGGCCTGAAAGGCCGCTTTCAGAGCGGAAACATGGAGCCCGCTGGTGATTCGAACGGAAAAGAAGACGTTATAGGCGGCGCTTTCCGGCGCCAGTTTGTATAAAAACCAGAGGGACCGCTGATTGTAGGAGAGGGGGGCTTCTCCGCCGGCGGGGTCCCCTTCGGCTGTGCCGGCGGAAAGCGGTGATGCCTCGGCGGTGTGTGCCCCTCCTTCCCGGGCCAGTTCCTGAGTGGACGGCCCCTGAAGAAATCTGGACATGGGCCAGACCAGCCCCAGTTCCTGTTCCAGTCGGTGCTGCAACTCAATGGCCATCAGAGAGTCGAGGCCGAACCCGGTCAGGGGCCGTTCCGGCGGAATCTGGGCCGGGGCGATCTTCAGCACACCGGCCGCCACCGCGCGAATGGCGGGTTCCAGTCGATCCGGCCCGGAACCGGGTCCCGGCGGGGGTATGGCTTCCGGGGTGAAATCGGGGCCGAGGTCTTCTTGGGACCATTCGCCGGCCAGGCTGCCGCCCACCACATCCAGGGTCCCGTTGAGGAAGCCGTCTTTACAGGCATGGCGGCGGATTTTTCCGCTGGAGGTGCGCGGAATGGAGCCCACCTTCAGCAACAGAACCGCATAGACCTGAAGCTCATGGGCTTCAGACACCGCGGTTCGAACGGCGTCGATAACCTCCTCAGGCTTGAAGGGCTGGTCCGCCTCGGGCACATGTTCGGGCAGTTCGGTATATCTGCGGCGGGATTCGTAGCGTTTCCCCCGGCCGGGATATCGGCGTTCCACCTCGGTGACCACCGCCACCCGTTCTTCTCCGTCCACCTCCACGGAAAAGGCGGCGCAGCTTTCGGGGCGGATCAGGGGGTGGGCCGTTTCCACGGTTTTTTCGATATCCTGGGGATAGTGGTTGCGGCCGCGAATGATGATCAGGTCTTTGATCCGGCCGGTGACGAACAGCTCTTGGTTCCACAGAAATCCCAAATCGCCGGTTCGCAGCCAGGTATCCGAAGATGATCCGTTTTCCGGGAAGAGGCGGGCCCGGAAAGTTTTTTCGGATAACTCCGGTTTTCCCCAGTATCCCTGGGCGATATGGGGGCCGGCGGTCCAGATTTCGCCGATTTCACCGGGATTGAGCGGCACATGCGTTTTCGGGTCTACCACGACGATTCGCTGGCCGGAGAGCGATTTTCCGCATCCTACCAGGCGGGCGGCAAGGATGTCCCGGTTCCGAATGTCGTGCGCGGAAAGAAGAACCACCTGATGGCGGGCCAGGGCGTCCGCCTCGACGGCCACCTGGGTCGGAGGGCCGGCTTTTCCGCTGCCCGAGACCATCAAGGTGGCTTCGGCCAGGCCGTAGCAGGGGAAAAAGGCTTCCCGTCGAAAGCCGCTTTCGGCAAAGCTTTCGGTGAAGCGGTCCAGGGTGTCGGCGGAGATCGGCTCGGAGCCGTTGAAGGCGATCTTCCAGCAGCTCAGATCCAGCAATGCCTTCTGGCCGGCCGATACCCGCCGGGTACACAGATCGTAGGCGAAATTGGGGCCCCCGGTGGAGGTGGCCCGATACCGGGATATGGCTTCCAGCCAGCGGACCGGGCGCTGAAGAAAGGCCATGGGCGACATGAAAATATAGGGAATGCCGGAATACATCGACTGAAGGACGTTTCCGATCAGCCCCATGTCGTGGTAAAGCGGCAGCCAGCCGACGCAGATGTCCCGAGGTTCCACTCCGTAGGCCCGTTGCATGCCTTCTTCATTCCGCATCAGGTTGGAATGGGAGACCATCACCCCCTTGGGGTCCCCGGTGGAACCGGAAGTGTATTGCAGGAAAGCGATATCGTCGGGGCTCAAAGACGGTTTTTGCCACTCGGCAGCCGGTTCATCGGCGAGATGATCGGTGGTGATCCATTCCAGCGGCGCCAACTCCGGTACCGTGCCGAAAGCCCGGTGAAATTGGGGCATTCGGGAAGCGGTACAGAGGGCGAAGCGGGCCCCGGAATCGACCGCAACCGCCGTGAGGCGGGGCAGGGTCCGTTCCGGACGGGCCGGGCGGGGCGGATACACCGGAACCGCGATCACCCCGGCGTAGAGGCAGCCGAAAAAAGCGGCGATAAAATCGAGGCCCGAGGGATACAAAAGCAGTGCCCGTTCACCCGCATGCACCCGTCCGCGAAGGCGAAGGGCAATCTGCCGGGCCCGGCGGTCCAGGGTCTGATAGGTGAAAATACCGTCTTCGGTTTCTCCGTCTTTCAGAAATATAAAGGCGGTCTGATCGGGTTGATGGGTTTTTCGGTAATGAAGCAGATCGATGTAGTCCGGAAAAGTACCCCGGGCCTCTGTCGAGGGGTTGAGCATGGAACGCGCCTTTTACTAATGCGGGGACTGTTGGTTGTCGATTCGTTCTATACCGGCAGTTCGTGAAAGAAAATATGACTTTTTACATAAAAACGGCTTGAATATGGTGACTACGGCATCTCAGCGCCCCAGGTCTCCCCCGGAATAAACCTGACGCGTCGGCGGAATCGAAAAACATGTCTGGATGCCTGAATGTGAAAAGTCTATGGGAATTCTTCCTGAAAATCAACCCGCATGATCTCTTTTTTTACCGATAGTGATAATACTCCACTCCGTATTTTTTAGCTTTGTAGGCGACTTTCCGAACCGTGGTCTTGAGGAGTTTGGCCGATTGGGTGATATTGCCCCGGGTGTTTTTGAGGGCGTCGATGATCATTTCCCGTTCCAGGCTTGCGATGGCCTCATCCAGGGACTGATCCGGCAGGGTATTGGATTCTTTGCCGGTCTGAAGGGTCGGGGGCAGGTGGTAGCTGTGAATCACCCCCTCTTCGCACAGGAGCACGGCCCGTTCGATGCAGTTTTCAAGTTCGCGCACATTGCCCGGCCAGTGGTAATCCACCACCATATCGATGGCGGGGGTAGAAAACCGCCGAATGTCCTTGCCGTTTTCCGTGGCGTATTTTTCCAGGAAATGGTCGGCCAGCAGCAGGATGTCGGTTTTTCGCTCCCGAAGGGGGGGCATGTAGATGGGAAAGACATTGAGCCGGTAGTAAAGATCGCCCCGAAAGGCGCCCTCTTCCACCGCCTGTTCCAGATTCTTGTTGGTGGCGGCGACGATGCGGACGTCGGTCTTGATGGTCTTGTGTCCGCCGACCCGCTCGAATTCCTTTTCCTGAAGCACCCGCAGCAGGCTGACCTGAACGTCGAGGCTGATGGAGCCGATTTCGTCCAGAAAAATGGTCCCCTTGTGGGCCAGTTCGAATTTGCCCAGCTTCTGCTTGATGGCGCCGGTGAAGGCCCCTTTTTCGTGGCCGAACAGTTCGCTTTCGATGAGATTGGCGGGCAGGGCCGCACAGTTCATTTTGACGAAGGGATTTTTCGCCCGCCGGCTGTTGTAATGGATGGAATTGGCCACCAGCTCTTTTCCGGTGCCGCTTTCCCCGCGAATCAAAACGGTGGCGTTGCTTTTGGAGACCTGGGAGATCATTTGAAAAACCTCCCGCATCTTATTGCTGTTGCCGATGATGTTGTTGATCCGGTATTTGTTTTCGAGTTCCCCCTTCAGCCGCTGGTTTTCTTCGCGAAGCTGCTGTTTTTCGAGATGGATCGTCTCCAGGTTGATGACATGGCGGGCGATCATGGTGGCCACCACCGTCAAGATTTCCGTGCCGGTGCTCAGGTCGTAGTTTTTGTCGTAGGGCCGGTCGACGCTCAGGGCCCCGATCACCTGATTGCCTTTGGTGATCGGCACGCAGAGAAAGGAAAGCTCCTGCTTCAGTTTTCGAGTGTCGGTTCGATCCAGAAACAGCGGTTCTTCGCTGATTTTGGGAATGGCCACCGATTTGCCGGTTTCGATGACCCGGCCGGTGATGCCTTCGCCGAGCTTGTATTTGACCCGTTCGATGGCGGTTTTGGGGACCCCGTGGGCCACCTCGATGACGATTTCATCCCGCAGCGGATGAAGCAGGGTGACGGTCCCCCGGATCATGTTCAGAGAGTTGGAGAGGATGCCGAGGACCTTATACAGCGATTTTTTCAGGTCCAGATGTTCGCTCAGGGCTTTGCTGATTTCGTAGAGCAAGGTAATTTCTTCTATTTTTTTCATAATCGATCCTCATCGCATAGGATGGTTTTTTCCAACACAGAGTGAAAGCCTGTTCTCCGCCTCCGCTTATCATAGAGAAGTGTTACAATTTTGCAATCCAATTATACAATTTTGGAGGAGACACAGAAAAAAAATCAAATCTGAAGGGGGCATTCCAGAATTCTACTCACCACCTGGTCCGGGGTGAGTCCGTCACAGGCGATGGTGGTATTCTGGTGACGGCGGTACAGCGGAATGCGTTCTTGATAGAGCATCTCGATGGTCTGGCCCGGCATCCGCAGAACGCCTCGGCCGTCGATATCCTTCAGCCGGGATTGTAAAGGGGCCAGGGAAAGATCCAGAAAGACCACAACGCCCGAAGACTTGAGATGATCCATGGCCGCCGGGCTGTAGACCACGCTGCCGCCGGTGGCGATGACGTGGGAGGTGCAGGTGAGCGAGCGGATATGGTGTTCTTCAATGGCCTTGAACCGGTCGAGACCTTCTTCCTGAATGATCTGTTGAAGGTTTCGTCCTTCCTGAGTCTGAATGTGGATGTCGGTGTCCAGAAAGGCGAAGCCGGACCGTTTGGCCAGAAGCACACCGACGGTGCTCTTGCCCACGGCGGGCATTCCGATGAGGATGATGTTGGATTCGGGCGCCATATTTTTCTGGTTTGTTCTAATTCCGTTTTCTTGGTTTTGTTTACCGATCCACAGGTTCAACTTTTATCAGAAATTCATTCGGAGAACAACTGAAGGGCGAAAAACAGGCGAAACCCCAAATCAGAGAGAAAGCCGTCAGCCATAATCACCGTTCTGGCCCGAATCGATGATCAAAGCCAAACCGGCGAAAGAGGACCCCGGCGCCTTCCGCCGCCACCGCTCCGGAAAAACCGGGGCTCGGCCGCAGTCCGGCGATTGTCCAGCCCAATCCGCCGGGGGCTTTTAGGAAACCGGAATCCGCTCCACCCGGCATCAGGGGCGGCGAATCGGGGGCGTCCAGACCTCCCAACCCCCTGCCGAGCGCCTTCAGATAGGCTTCTTTTCGGGTCCAGATATCGAAAAAACTTTTGGTTCGGTCTTTTTCGGGTAAAGTGATTAAAAAAGAGAATTCATCCGGGTGGAAGTAAGCGTGAGCGATCGGTTCCGCATCCGGAAGCGGGCGGATTTTTTCCACATCGATTCCGACCCCCCGGTTGCGGGCGACTGCGAACAGCGCCAGATCCTCGGAGCGGGACATATTGAAGGAGAGGGAAAAATTCCCCGTGTCCGGCGCCAGAAACGGTTTTCCATAGCACCCTCTAGAAAAGTGAAGCTTTTGCGGCTTCAGTTCGAGGTACGCTCCCAACAGCAGCCGCAGAATGCCCCGGCCGGCGATAAACCGGCGCCGGTGCTTCTCAAAATGGAACCGGCGGACCCGGGCCGTCTCCTCCGGAGATAAATAGGATGCCAGTTCTGCCATTCGGGAATCCGCCGGATCGAGCCGGGACCGCCAGAGATGAACCTCCTTCGCCTCCATTTGCGGCGGTATTGGCGTGACCGGCCATTCCGCCTCTTGGATGCCGCGGCTTTTGCCGAATAAGCGGTTCATATCAGCAGGACCCGGGCGATTTCTTTTGCCAGAGCCGCTTCCCGGCCGTGAAGAAAGAAATGGTCTCCGGGAAACAGGCTCAGCTTGAAGTCCGACTCGGTCTGCTCCGCCCAATCGGCCAGGTCCTCTTGGGAGACCCTTTCGTCCCATTCGCCTCCGAAAGCGGAGATGGGGCATTCAAGCGGTTTTTCCGGCGTATAGGCATAGGTTTCCACCATTTCGAAGTCGGCCCGAAGCACCGGAATGAAAAGATCCATCAGTTCGGCGTGATCAAGCACCGCCTCCGGAGTGCCGCCGTATTCCCGCAGCCGTGCAATGAATTCATTCCGGGGAAGGGTGTGAAGCGGATTATGGGGAAACGGCGCCTGAGGCGCCCAACAGCCGGAAACCAGCAATCGGCGGGGCAAAGGAGCCTCGCGCCGGCGAAGTGTCCGGACCATTTCAAACCCGAGGAGGGCGCCCATGCTGTGGCCGAAAACTGCATAGGGACGGTCCAAAAACGGGACCAGATCACATATCAGGGCGTCGGTCAGGTCGCTTATCCGTCGAAAAGGGGCGGTTCCGATCCGATTTTCCCGACCCGGCAACCGAATGGGGCAGACCTTGATGTCTGCCGGCAAAAGGTCCGGCCAGTTGCGAAAGATCAGGGTCCCGCCGCCGGCATACGGTAGACAGAAAAGGCGAATGTCGGCCTCGAAATTCGGGTGCGGTCGGGTAATAAAGGCGGATGGTGGATCTTGTTGTTCCGTCATGGAAATGAAAAGACCTCCTTACGTCGGGGAGTGGATTCTTTCCGGGCCACAAAGATTTCGACAGAATTCGTCTCTCCGATTCAAATTGTCACTTGTAAAATTCATTCGATATTATTATTCAATAGATAATGATCATATTCAGGTGGTGCGGTATGGATCTGAATGTGATGTTTTTTAACCCCCAACAAGGAGGTGAGGAAAATGGCGAAAAAAATACTGCTCGCATTTGATGACTCCGAGAACGCCATGCGTGCCGTGGAGCATGTGGCCAGACTGTTCACGCCGGCAGAAACCCGGGTGGTCCTGTTCAGCGTATTTCAGGATACCGCCTCTCTGTGCGACATGCACAGCCCCGAACTGACCGACTATTTCAAGTCGCAGCAGTCCAGCTTCTGCGTCATGGAAGAAAAAAAGAAATCCCTCGTCCGGGATGCCATGACCCAGGCTACCGAAATATTGAAAGCGGCCGGGTTCGATGAAAAAAAGGTTGAAATCAAGACCCAGCTGAAGAAAAAAGGCATTGCCCAGGATATCGTCAAGGAGGCCCAAAACGGATACGACCTGATCGTCATGGGAAGGCGCGGACTTTCGGGGATTAAAGAGTTTTTCCTGGGCAGCATTTCCCAGAAGGTGCTGGCTTTGGCTGAGGACATGTCGATTCTGATGGTCCGCTGATTCCCACCTGCTTCGCGGGTCAATGAAAGGGCGGCATCGATCTTCCCTGCCGCCCGTACCGAAGCACCGATTCTCGTGCCGTTTCCCCCTCTGGTGGTCAGATTCCGCTGTGGCGGAAAATCCCCGACCGGGTTTCTTGAATGCGTCCGGACCGAATATCCCGCTGGAAGAGTTCGGAAATGATTGCGGCCGTATCCTGAATCTCCGGATAGACTTTCGGAAAATACCGGTTGCACTCCCGAATAACGCCCTTGAGCGTAAACCTGTCGAATCCGTCCAGAATGAAGCGGTAGTCGGTTTCCAGTTCGGATGCGTCCGCACCGGCATTCCGGGGCCGGTGTGATGATTCCGGAATCCGGTTTGCGGGAAGGCCAAGCACCGATTCCGCCCGTCGTATGCGGGCGGCCAGCCGCTGAATGGTCATTACCTCGAGAGGAAGGTTCCCAAGGATCGCCTCCTGAATTAGAGCGTCCGTTTCCGTTTTCAACCTGTAAAGGGCCTGGATGTTCCGGGTCTTGGATTCGATCAGCCGGACCGAAAAGTGAATGGCGGTCAGGTAATCGGTCAGCCAGGGGTCCTCCTTGTATGTCATGTACTCCACGGCTAAGCCCCTCCCGGCCGGGTTGCGGTAAAATCCAAAGATGGTTATCAGCATACCAGAGTTGATTCAGTAATGGCAATACGCATCCATTACCCGCAATCCGATGTTGTCCAATATCCCCGGGGACGATGAAGGACCGGCTGAGTTAGGAGGGGCGCAAAAAAAAGATCCCCTTCCCCCGGGAGAATCGGGAGAAGGGGGTCGGCAGAGGTGTGGGTTACAAGGCCAAGTGTAACGGGTTCTTGGGGAACCCTTATGGAGGGTCAGGATTGTTCCACCGGGCTCGATCCCTTGAGCGCGCTCTTGGCAAAATCGGGTTTTCCCGGGCCTCTGGAGGAGCCGCTGCCGCCGTAAGAGAGCACCTCGAAATCCGGATAGGCGTTGCCGCCGTGTTCCGAGTAGTCGAGACCTTCCAGTTCCTCTTCGGGGGAGACCCGCAGTCCGATGGTGGCGTCGATGAGTTTGAACATGGCGAAGGCGACCGCGAAGGTCCAGATGAAGCAGGCGGCGATGCCCAGCAGCTGAACCCCGATGATCTTTCCGGAGGTACCGCCGATATTGAAGATGCCGGCGGCCAAAGTGCCCCAGGCGCCGCAGACGCCGTGGACGGAAACGGCGCCCACCGGGTCGTCGATTTTGATGGAGTCAAAAAACAGAACCGACAGGACCACCAGAATTCCGGCCACCGCGCCGATGATGATGGCGCTGGACGGGGTCACATTGGCGCAACCGGCGGTGATGCCCACCAGACCGGCCAGGGCCCCGTTGAGGCTCATGCCCACTTCCGGCTTACCGAATTTGATCCAGGAGGTGATCATGGCCAGTATGGCCCCGGCCGCTGCGGCCAGATTGGTGTTGACGGCGATCATGGCGATGGACTTGTCCGCGGTGGTGGTGGAGCCGGCGTTGAATCCGAACCATCCCATCCAGAGGATAAACACGCCCAGAGCCGCCAGGGGCATGTTGTGGCCCAGGATCGGTCGAATCCCGCCGTCTTTGGTGTATTTGCCCATTCGAGGGCCGAGGACGATGGCCCCGGCCAG
Organism: uncultured Desulfobacterales bacterium; assembly: GCA_964573705.1. Taxonomy (GTDB): domain Bacteria; phylum Desulfobacterota; class Desulfobacteria; order Desulfobacterales; family Desulfococcaceae; genus JAABSQ01. Next base: position 22,269 of record CAZNLT010000048.1, on the reverse strand, counting down.
CGCGGCCCATCCGCCCACCGAATGGACCACCGTGGAGCCGGCGAAATCGATGAAGCCGAATCCTTCCAGCCATCCGTCGCCGTTAAGCAGGCTGCCCCAGGCCCAGCTGCCGAATACCGGGTAGATCAGCGCGGTCAAAACGGCGGAATAGGCGATATAGCCCACGAACTTGGTTCGTTCCGCCATGGCCCCGGAGACGATGGTGGCGGCGGTGGCGGCGAACACCACCTGGAACAACCAGAAAACCAGCACCCAGGGGTCGCCGTCCGGGCTGAAGTCGCTCAGAAAAAATCCCGAGGTGCCGAACCAGCCGGTCGGGGAGGCGCCGAACATTAATCCGAACCCGATCGCCCAGAAAAACAGAGAGCCCATGGAAAAATCCATCAGGTTTTTCATGAGGATGTTCACCGCGTTTTTGGCCCGGGTCAACCCGCTTTCCACCATGGCGAATCCGGCCTGCATGAAAAACACCAGAACCGCGGCGATCAAGGTCCAGAGATAGTTGGCATGGGTCTGCACCAGGTCGATGGCGGTTTTGTTGCTTTCCGCGGTCGCCGGGTCCTGTGCCCAAGCGGCGGAAAGGGCTGTGGATACGAAAAAAAGGGACAGAAAAATCTTTTTCATGAAGCTTACCTCCTCAGTGCAATGTTATTAAGTTTAACCATAATCCAATCTGTAAAATCTATTGGGTATAGGACCAGCAAACATTATGCCAGGGCAAATATTTACCTTTAAGGGCCTGTAAATAAGAAAAATTATTTTTCATACCGGTCGAAAGAAAAAAATTCCACAGAACAAAATTGTATAACATAAGCCTGATAGAGGACGAAAATGTAGTTTAATAATTCAAAATTGTAATCCTCTTCATGGCGACTTTTTCTTTGACACCCCGGCGGCTTTTGCCTTAGATTGATTCAGGTTCCGTCCTTTATCAATCTGCAAACCGCAATCTCTTCGGGAAAGGTGGCGGGCATTCCGCCGGTTATGAGTATGGCCAGAAAACACCGCGACCATTTTAATCTGCTCTGCGATATCGGGGACCTGGTGGATTTGGTGACCGGAAGCCAGGATATCGCGAGTTTTCTGCAACGCACGGTCGATCTGGTCGCCAGGCATCTGGAGGCGGATGTCTGCTCGATCTACCTGTTTGATGAAGATTCCGGATACCTGGTGCTTCAGGCCACCGTCGGGCTCAATCCCAAGGCGGTGGGGCGGATTCGAATGAAGCCCGGGGAGGGCCTGGTGGGCGCCACTTTCGAACATCAGCGTCCGCTTCGGGAGGCCTCGGCCAGCTGCAATCCGATGTTCAAATACTTCGAGGAGGCGGACGAGGACCGGTTCGAGTCTTTTTTATCGGTCCCCATTCAGCGAGGTACGCAGAAGATCGGGGTGCTGGTGGTGCAGCACGAGCGGGGCGACTATTTTAATGAAATGGATGCCATGGCATTGCGGGCTTCGGCCTCCCAGCTGGCCGGGGCGGTGGAAAATGCCCGTCTGCTGATGGACCTCTTCGAAGCCACCGGAAAGACCCCGGCGCTGCCTCCCGAAGCCTTGCAGTTCATCAAAGGGAAAACCGCCTCCGGGGGCAATGCATTCGCCCCGATCACCCAGTTTAAAAAGAGCCACGGGGCGCTTCTTTCCGGCACTTCACATTTGTGCAAGCTCTATACGGTGGATGATTTCCATGTGGCCCTGAAACAGACCTCCGGCGAGCTGATGGATTTCCAGACCCGGCTTTCGGAGCGGCTTCCCGAAAGCGCCTCTCTGATCTTCACCGCCCATTTCATGATCCTCAAGGATGTCAAATTCATCAACAAAATCGTCGACCATATCGAAAGCGGGGTATCCCCGCCGGATGCGGTTCGGCTGGTGGCGCGCCATTATATCAACCTGTTCTCCGCCAGTTCCCATGCCTATATTCGCGAAAAGGCCAATGACATGGAGGATCTGGCCGGCCGAATCCTCAAGAACCTCTATAAGCACGAGGGCGAAGAGAGCCTGGACGGCGACCGGATCGTGATCGCCCGGGAGCTGTATCCCTCGGAAATCCTGAAGCTGGCCACCGAAGAGGTCAAGGGGATCGTCTTGGTCAAAGGGGGGGTCACCTCTCACGTATCGATTCTGGCCCGGTCCCTGAAAATTCCGCTGGTGATCGCAGATCGGCCGGAACTGCTGGACTTGCCCGAAGGAACCCCGGTGCTCCTGGACGGCCGTATCGGAAACATCTATGTCAATCCCGGCGATGAGGTGGTCCAGCAGTTCAAGACCCGGAATCGGGTCCGCGAAACCGCCAAAGGCGCGCTCCGGCCGCTGCGGCCCGTCTCCTGCACGCAGGACGGGGCCCGGATTCGGCTGCTGGCCAATGTCAACCTGTTGAGCGAACTCAAATCGGTTCGGGAGCTCAATGTCGAGGGGGTCGGGCTCTACCGGACCGAATTTCCGTTTCTGGTCCGGCCCACCTTTCCTTCGGAAGAGGAACAGTATTTTATTTACAAACGATTGTTCGATGAAATGGAAGGGCGGGAGGTGACCATCCGCACATTGGATGTGGGCGGAGACAAGGTGCTGGCCTATGCCAACTCCGCCGGGGGCTTGAACCCCGATCTGGGGCTTCGCTCCATTCGGTTTTCCATGCACTACCGGAACCTGTTCGAGCAGCAGCTTCGGGCCATTCTTCGGGCGGCTGCGGAGGCGGAAAAGGTGCGGATCATGTTTCCCCTGATCTCCTCCCTGGATGAATTCAGGGAGGCCAAACAGATGGTCCTCGACTGCATGGCGGCCTTGAAGGCGGACGGGTTGGAACACCACCCCGGCCCGGCCATCGGCATGATGGTGGAGGTGCCCGCCGTGGTGGAAATCATCGAGAGCTTTACCCGGGAGGCCGATTTTCTCTCTATCGGCACCAATGATTTTGTTCAGTATTCACTGGCCGTGGACCGGAATAATGAACAGGTGGCGGCCTATTACCGGCCCGACCACCCTTCGGTGCTGCGGGCCCTGGCCCGAATCGTTCAAGCGCCGGTGAAGGCGGGCAAGGACATCTCCATCTGCGGGGAAATGGCCCATGAGACCGAATTCATTCCCTTCCTTCTGGGGATCGGGGTGCCGACCCTCAGTGTCGACCCCCAGTTTCTTCCTGCGATTCAGGAGCAGATTTTGAACCTGAATATGGCCGATGCCCGGCGCCATGCCGAATCTCTGCTGGCCGAGGATACCTTAAAAGGGGTTCGGAAACTCATGGCGGAACGTACGGACCCGGCTCGTTCCATGGAACGGGCGGTTCGGGAAAAACGGTGACCGCCTGCACTCGGGCCCGTTGAGGGGGGCTTTCGCGCGGTGGAATACTGCTCGGCGGGGTGGCCGAAACAGTGATCACGGACTCGGCGGGCTGTTATTTGATGGTGACCACCGGGCAGGGGGCGTGAAGAATCACCTCCCGGGAATTGGACCCGAACACCATCTTTCCCACCTTTGACCGGCGCTTCACACCGATGACGATTTCGTCGATTTTATTCTCCTCGGCGAACCGGACCAGGTCTTCCGCCGGTTTCAGACCCCGAACCAGCAGATGGCTTTCAAAAGGGACCCCCTGTTCCTTGCAGAAGGATTCCGCATAGGCGATATCCCGGTTGGCCTTTTCGATCTTTTCGGCTTCTTCGCTGGAGCCGCCCACCAGGGAGCGGATGATGTAAACCCGGGCATGAAACCCTTTGGCATGCTTGACCGCCAGTTCCAGTGCATCCTTGGCGGCATTGGACCCGTCATAGCCGATCATGATTTTCATGGCATTCTCCTGTTCGATGAAAAAGATATTCAGGGTGTTTGGGGATTTTCAGTCACCCTGTCTTTGGGCGCCAAATCCGACGACCCGCCGCCTGATGATCCCAATCGGAAGGTGGCGGTCAGTTCGCCGGCGTGAACCGTATAGCCGCCCGGCGGCAGTCCCGCCGTATCGATGGTCACCTTTTTCTCAAAGGGAACCAGGGCCATGGTGCACATAGCATCGGCCGGCCGCTGGGTGTAGAGCCGAAGGTGAAAGGCCTTCCCTTCCCGAATGGTTTCGATTTCCTCGATTCGGGTGCAGCCGTCCGGAAGAACCCCGGACAGGGCGACCCCGATCTTTACCGGAAAGGATTCCAGCACCCGCAATTGCAGGGAGCGAACCGTGGCGGACCGACCCCTGCGGACCTCCTCACCGGCGGCTTCCTTTTCCGGCCGTTGAAGCTCCCGGGTCGACTCGCCCGCCGGGGCGTGTTTGCAGGCGCCGAACGCCAGGATTCCGAATAGAAGCGTCCATCCGGCAATCCATTTTTGATTCATCGGTATTCTCACAGCGCTTCCCCCATGTGTTTCGGTGACCTGTTTCGCCATGGCATTTCAGCCCTGGATTCATCCTTACCATTATCTCACGAGGACTTTACGGGAAGTGCAACCGGATATAAATACCGAAATTTACGTATTTTTAAAACCGATCTGCTGTGCCTTTTCCTATCGCCGCCTCATCCTTCTTTCTTACCCCCGACGTCGGTAAGGGGCCATTTCCCCCGTTCCTCCAGAACGCTTTTCAGGGTTTTCAGGGCGGCATTGGTGGCCGGGACCCCGGCGTAGACGGCGGTCTGGAATATCACCTCGGCGATCTCGCGGGGGGTGCATCCCACGTTCAGGGCCGCCTGAATGTGCAGCTTCAGTTCATCCGGACGGGAAAGAGCGGTCAGGGCCGCCACGGTGACCAGCTGCCGGGTGGGGTGGGGAATCTTCTCCCGGGCATACATCTGCCCGGTGATGAACATGGAGAGGTCCTTTGCCAGATCTTTATCGAAGGCCCGCCAGAGGTCATAGGGTTTTTCTCCGGCGACATCCTTGAAATAAAGGGCGGCGGTCTCCTTTGTTTTTTCGGAGAGGGATTTGCTCATACTGAAGGCTCCTTTCGGGGAGGAAAAATCCGGTCGGCTTTCTTTTTCGATTTCCATTGCAAGCGCTTTGCGCTGGTGCATACTTTTTATGGGCACACATGGGGTGAAGTAAGGCGGTTTGTCGACATAGAAATACCATGCCCACCGCCGGGGGATAAATCCCCCGGCTCATCCCGAAAAGCGCCCTGAAGGGCGCTCCTTCTTTCGAATTCCCCCCAAGGGCGAGCCCGCTTCAGCGGGCTTTTTCGGATTCAGCCGGGGGATTCATCCCCCGGCGGCGTTCGGATGGTTCTAACTTTCGCGAATCGCCTAACGTTCTATAGCATCGAAAAACAAAGCCGGTGATTCAAGGGCTGCCTCGGAAAACGGCGGCCGGTTTAACGGTTTGCTTTGCGAACCCCCAGCTGATCCAGGGCGATGATCATCTTGCAGATGTTGGCCGAGCCCTCCACCATGTAGTAGGTGGGGGTGTCCCGATAGTACCGGGCCACCGGGTATTCGGTGGAATAGCCGTAGGCCCCCAGAATCCGCATGGCGAAATTGGCGCACTTGTTGACCGTTTCCCCGGCGAAGTATTTGGCCATGGCCACATCCAGGCCGTTGTTGAGCCGGCCCTCGTCTTTGGCCGCCGCCGCCTTGTAGACCAGCAGGCGTGCCGCTTCCACTTCGGTGGCCATCTGGGCGATCATGTCCTGGTTCATCTGAAACTGGCCGATCGGTTTGCCGAACTGCTTGCGGTCGTTGCAGTATTTGAGGGCCACATCCAGACAGGCCTGAGCCAGGCCGACCCCGCCGGCGGCGGCGGAAAGCCGGGTGTGGTTGAGGGAACTGAACACGATCTTGGCGCCGTCTCCGGGTTTTCCGAGGAGGTTCTCCTTTGGGACCTGAACGTTGTCGAGAAAGAGTTCGCCGGTGGGCGAACAGTGGGACCCGAGCTTGTCGAGGTTGGAGGTCTTGATGCCGTCGAAATTCTTGGGCTCGATGACGAATGCCGACAGCCCCTTGGTCCCCGCGTCCGGATCGGTATAGGCATAATAGATCAGGACGTCGGCCTGGGCCGCATTGGAGATCCAGGTTTTGGACCCGTTGAGAAGCCAGTGGTCGCCCTTGTCCTCGGCGGAGGAAGACATGGCCATCACATCGGAGCCGGCGTCGGGTTCGGTAATGCCGAAGCCGCCGATGTATTCGGCGCTGCAGAGCTTGGGTACATATTTTTTCTTCAGGTCTTCGCTGCCGTAGGTGAGGATGGTGTAGGCGCAGCCGATCACCTCCATATTGACCTGAACCCGCAGGGCGCTGGAGGCCCGGGCGATCTCTTCAGTCACGATCATGGCGGCCAGCCATCCGTCGTCCATGCCTTCGCCGCCGTATTCCTCGGGAATGACGGTGCCGAAAAAGCCCAGCTCGCCCATCGGCTGAATGGCTTCCTTGTAGGGAAAATAGTGATCTTCGTCCCACTGGCCCGCATTGGGGGCGATTTTTTTGGCGGCAAATTCCCGGACCGCTTTTTGCAACATTTCCAGTTCTTTGGACAGCTTGAAATCCATTGTTTTCCTCCGTAAAGTGAATATTCGATAGAATCTTTGTTTGAAAACCCCGGCTTAAATAATTCCCGCGTTTCTCAGCGACGCGATCCGTTCCTCATCCAAGTCGAGCACTTCCTTCAGGACCTCGTTCGTGTGTTCCCCGAGAAGCGGCGGATGTCGAGTGATCTCACAGGGGGTTTCGGTGAGCTTCATCGGGCTTGCCGCCATTTTAAAACTTCCGGCGGTCGGGTGGGGAACATCGGCGACCATCTCCCGCTCCAGCACCTGGGGATCGGAAAAGACCTTGTCCAGGGTGTTGATGGGGCCGCAGGGGATTTTATTTTCGTCCAGCAGTTTCAGCCATTCTTCGGCCGGTCGGTCGAGCATCTTTTCCCGAATGATCGGGATCAACTCCTCCCGGTGATTGACCCGGGCCGCATTGGCGGCAAACCGCGGGTCTTCGGCCAGTTCCTCGATCCCGGCCAATTTGCAGAATTTCCGCCACTGGGGGTCGTTGCCCACAGCCAGGGCGATGTAGATGCCGTCTCCGGCCATGAACGGCTCATAGGGTACGATATTCGGGTGGGCGTTGCCGAATCGCCGGGGCAGCTGCCCGGAAATCAGGTAGTTGCTCCCCACATTGGCCAGCCAGGCCACCACCGAGTCGAGCAGGGCGATGTCGATATACTGGCCCACCCCGGTTTTTTCCCGGTGGCGCAGGGCAGCCAGGATGGCGCTGGAGGCGAACAGCCCGGCCGTGATGTCGACGATCGCCACCCCCACCTTCATGGGCGGTCCCTCGGGATCACCGGTAAAGCTCATGATGCCGCCCATTCCCTGAATCATGAAGTCATACCCGGGTTTGTCCTTGCAGGGGCCGTTCTGGCCGAATCCGGTGATGGAACAATAGATAATGCCGGGGTTGATCTTTTTGATGTCCTCGTATCCGAGGCCCATTTTGTTCAGGGTGCCGACCTTGTAGTTTTCGATGAGGATGTCGCTTTTGCGGGCGAGTTCCCGGATGATCTCCCGGCCCTCGGCTTCTTTCAGGTTGACCGTAAGGCTTCGCTTGTTTCGGTTGACGCAGAGGTAGTACGCCGCTTCGCCGCCCGCCGAGGGCGGGTCCCAGTGCCGGGTGTCGTCTCCGAGTTCCGGACGCTCCACCTTGATGACGTCGGCGCCGAGATCTCCGAGCATCATGGAGCAGTAGGGGCCCGCCAGGACCCGCGACAGATCCAGCACGGTGAGGTCGCTCAGCGGTTTCGGTTGTTTATCCATTCTTTTTCTCCTTTATTTTCAATTTTTTTTGAGGCATTTGTTTTTTGAGACGTGGATTCCACCGGATCGGGTTTTCCCATGCGGCGGGAGAGGGCCTCGGCCTGGCCGTACAATTGGCTCAGGCAGAACTCCCGATGTGAATCCTCCCGGTACCGGATTTCGGGGAGCGCCAGGCTGACGGCGGCGAGGATCAACCCTCGAAAATCGGTTACCGGCGCGCTCAAAGACCCCAAGCCTTTGCTTCGCTCCCCCATGCTCAGGGCGTATCCCCGGGACCGAATCCGCTGTAGCTCCCTTCGAAGCGCTTCGGGATCGGTGACGGTATTCCCGGTGAGGGGCTCGAATTGAACCGTTTTAAGATATTCGTCGATAAACTCATTGGTGGAAAAGGCCAGCAAACATTTGGATGAGGCCCCGGCATACAGGGGAGACCGGTTGCCGATGGGCATGCCGGCTTTCAGGTTTCGGTGCGATTCCAGGGTATCGATGCAGACCCGCTCTTTTCCCTGAATGATATTGAGATGAACCGTTTCCCGGGTGGCGGACAGCAGCTTCTGCATAAACGGCAGGGCGGCCCGGGCGATCGGTTGCTGAGATTGAAGGGTTTGAATAAATTGGTAATAGATGTTGCCCAGGTGGTACTGTCGAGAGCGAGGATCCTGTTCGATAAACCCGTAGGATTTCAGTGTCTGGAGGATCCGTTGGGCCGTGGCCGGGCTGAACCCGAGCCGGGCGCTCAGTTCCCGGACCCCCCAGGTGGGGTGGTCGGGCTGGAAAAAGAGCAGAATTTTGAGCGCTTTTTCCACAGAGTTGAGGTTGGACGGAGTTTGTTTCATATTGTAAAACAGTGTTTTGTATTTTGATTTATGCTATGCCAGAAACGGAACGGGGATGTCAAGGGGAATATCAACGGAAGCGGTTTATGTACCCCGGGCTCCCGATCGATCCAATTTTTTAGTGACGGAACGGGAATTGAATAGAAGCGCGGAGAATGATAAGAAGATGAGGGGAACCATGGGAATTGTGGACCCAGTTACATTTTTGTCCTTTTTTGATCCGAATTATAACAAAAATGTACTTCCTTTTTCTTTTCCATTGACCGGGAATCATTGAGTAACTAAAAGAAAATAAAATATAAAATTAGATTTTTGGGTAGGTGGCATTGAAATTGCTTTTTAGTATCCACCAGAATCGAGGCAATGCCACGAAGAAAGGTGACGGGGTGGTGGAGGTGATTTCACATTGATCGAAAAGAGTGACCATACAGTCGAATCTCCGCTGAAGCATCTGAAACGGGAGCGGATGCAATTGATTTCCGCTTTTTTTCAGGGCAAGGCTTCGGATTTTTTAAAGCAGCACACGCGCATATTGGATGCCTATTTTCATGAAACCTACGAAAACAGCGCCGCCGGGCTTCAACTCAATATCAATAGGAGCCCTTTTGCGATCATCGCCTTGGGCGGATACGGGCGCCAGGAACAATGTATCCATTCGGATATCGATCTGCTGCTGCTCTTTGACAGAACCATTCCCGCCGGGGCCGCCGAATTGATTCAGGAGATCATCTATCCCTTGTGGGACCTGGGATTGGAGGTGGGCCATACCACTCAACCCCTCGACGGGTGCATCGAATCGGCCGCAGGGGATATCGAACGGCTGACATCACTCCTGGACGCCCGGTTTCTGTGCGGCATGTCCAATCTCTATTCCCGCCTCATGCATCTGCTGCGGAAGCGGTTTTACGTGGAACAGGCCGGTCCGGTGATCGATCGGCTGATTGCGCGGAACCTGGATCGCCACGCCCATTTCGGGGATTCCACCTATCTTCTGGAGCCGAATCTCAAGGAGGGTCAGGGCGGGCTGCGGGATTACCACACCATGCTCTGGATCGCCCGAATCAAAGCGGGGCTTCAGGAGCCTCGGGATCTCGAATACTTCGGCATCCTGTCGCATTATGAATACCGCACCCTCATGGAGGCCCTCTCCTTTATCTGGAACGTGCGAAACCGGCTGCACCATGCGGCCGAACGAAAATGTGATCAGCTCTATTTCCGGCACCAGGAAAAATTGGCCCGGGAAATGAAATTCCGAAAGGAATATGATCAGCAGCCGGTGGAACGGTTTCTGGGAGAATTGCACCGGCACATGAATTTTTTGAAGCGGCAGCAGTGGATGCGGGTCTATGAGCTTGAAAATGAGCGCAAACAGCGGGGCCGAAAACGAAAACTCGACAAGACCCTGACCCCGGGCCTGGAAATCCGAAACGGCATGCTTCAGTTTGCCGCATCCCGAAAAATACCCGATACGCCCGAGCTGTTGATTCGGATTTTCGAAGAGAGCGCCCGGTTGAAGATTCCTCTGAGTGCCGAGGCCAACCGGTTGGTCTGGGAGTTTCTTCCCCTGGTGGATTATGATTTTCGAACCTCGATATCGGTGAGAATCTCCTTTGAATCCATTCTTCTCTCACCGGCCTCTCGATTCAATGCCCTGGAGGCGATGTCGGAAACGGGCATTCTGATGAAATGGATTCCCCGGCTGAGTGAAATTGCGGACCGGATTCAGTATGATGAATACCACCTGTTCCCGGTGGACAAGCATTCCCTGAAAACGGTCCAGAACCTCAAAAAATTCGGCACCGAGGAGGACCCCACCCCCAAGGATTTGTGCGGCAGGCTGTATACGGAATTGTCCGAACCGGACCGGGTTCATCTGCTCTGGGCCGGTCTGCTTCACGATATCGGAAAGGGCGCCCCCGGCGGCAACCACTCGCAAAAAGGGGTGGCCCTGGTTCAGGAAATTCTGACCGAAAAGGGGTATCCGGATGATCGAATCGACACGGTCTGTTTTCTGGTTCGGGAGCATCTCCTGCTGGTCAATATGGCCACCCGACGGGACATTCAGGATGAAGAAACCGCCCTCCTCTGCGCCCGGCGGATTCAGAATGAAGACCGTCTCAAGATGCTCTACCTGCTGACGGTGGCCGATTCCGTCTCCACCGGCCCCAAGGCATGGAACAACTGGGTGGCGACCCTTCTGGAGGGGCTCTATCTGAATGTAAAGGGCATTCTGAAACACGGGGAGCTGGCCTCTCACGAGGCGGTGGAGATTGTGGAAAGGAAACGGGAGGGGCTGATCGCCAAGGCCGGTTCCCGGGATTTCGAAGTGCGGGAGAAGCTGCTCAACGTCATGTCGCCCCGGTACCTGCTGTACACTTCGGCGGCGGAGATCGAAAAGCACGTCGAATTGTTCCGCAAGCTCAACCACGAACCCTTTGTGTGGGAAGTCAGCCGAGGTCTCGACGACGACACCCGTTCGGTGACCGTCTGCGGTGCAGACCTGCCGGGGCTCTTTTCAAAGATCGCCGGGGCCTTTACCCTGAACGGCATCGATGTGCTGGACGCCCAGATCTACACCTGGCGCAACAATACGGCCCTGGATGTGTTTTCGGTGACCCCGCCCCGGGACCTCTATTATGAAGACCGCAAATGGGAACAGGCGGCCGCGGACCTGAGGGCGGCCCTGAAGGGCGAGCTCGATTTGGGCGAGGCCCTTCGGGAGCGGCGAAGCGATTACGGCCCCCGGAAACCGAGGGTCGGGGCCCAGCCCCATCGGGTGGTGATCGACAACGACACCTCCCGGTTTTTCACCATCATCGAGGTCTTCACCTATGATTTTCCGGGGCTGCTTTTCGGCATTACCGATACCCTGTTCAAGCGCCGCCTGGATGTCTGGGTGGCCAAGATCGCGACCAAAGTCGATCAGGTGGTGGATGTCTTTTATGTGCGGGATTTTGAAGGTCAAAAGGTGGAATCGCCCGACCAGGTCGCCGGGGTGCAGACCGCCCTGGAGCAGATGTTGTCGGCCGCCTGGAAGGAGCCGGTCGAGGGCGGCCGCCCCTTGGAATCGCCGCTGTAAAAATGAAAACAGAAATACTGTTTTAAGATACAGGAGATCCCTGTTCTATCGAGATCGGACCGAAACGTCTTCTGCGTGATGCTTAAAACCAAACCCGAAACGATAATCAATACCAACAAGGAGGATTGAGACGATGACACCTAAAGAAGTGATGGATTTTGCAAAAGAGAACAAAGCCAAGGTCGTGGATCTGCGGTTTATGGATTTCCCCGGGGTATGGCAGCATTTTTCCGTGCCGGTGGGGGAGTTGAGCGAATCCCTGTTCGAGGAAGGGCTCGGATTCGACGGTTCCAGTATCCGCGGCTGGCAGCCCATCAACGCCAGCGATATGCTGGTGGTGCCCGATCCCGACACCGCAAAGATGGATCCCTTTTTTGATGAACCCACCCTGGTGGTCATCGGCAACATCGTTGATCCGCTGACCCTGGAACCCTATACCCGAGACCCTCGGAACGTGGCCAAAAAGGCGGAAGCCTATCTGAAAAGCACCGGCATCGGCGACACCGCTTTCATCGGACCCGAGGCGGAGTTCTTCATCTTCGACGATGTCCGGTTCGAATCCCGCCGGAACGGCTGCTTCTACGAGGTCGACTCGGTGGAAGGCATCTGGAACAGCGGGCGGGATGAGTGCAACAACCAGGGATACAAACCCCGGCATAAAGAGGGGTATTTCCCGGTCCCGCCCATGGACAAATTCCAGAACCTTCGAACTGAAATGATGCTGATCCTGGAAAGCCTGGGGATTCCCATCGAGGCCCAGCATCACGAAGTGGCCACCGCCGGACAGGCCGAAATCGACATGCGGTTCAAACCGCTCCTGGAAATGGGAGACCAGATGGTCTGGTTCAAGTATGTCCTCAAGAACGTGGCCTACCGCCACGGTCATACCGTCACCTTTATGCCCAAGCCGCTTTTCGAAGACAACGGCACCGGCATGCACACCCACATCAGCATCTGGAAAGAGGGAAATCCCACCTTCGCGGGCGACAAGTATGCCGGCCTCTCCCAGGAGGGGCTTTATGCCATCGGCGGTATCCTGAAACACGCCAGGGCGCTGTGCGCCATCACGAACCCGACCACCAACTCTTACAAGCGGCTGGTGCCGGGCTTCGAGGCCCCGGTCAACCTGGCCTATTCCAGCCGGAACCGAAGCGCCGCGGTCCGGATCCCCATGTATTCGGCCTCTCCCAAATCGAAACGGATCGAGTTCAGGACCCCCGACCCGTCCTGCAACGGCTATCTGGCCTTTTCCGCGGTGATGATGGCGGTCCTGGACGGCATCGAAAACAAGATCGACCCGGGCGATCCCCTGGACAAGGACATCTACAGCCTGCCGCCCGAAGAGCTGGCCGAGATCCCCTCCGCGCCGGGTTCTTTGGAAGAGGCCCTGATGGCGCTCGAGGAAGATCATGCCTTCCTGACCAAGGGCGACGTCTTCACCGAAGATGTCATCGAGAAATGGATCGACTACAAGATCGCCAGCGAGGTCAACCCGGTGAAGCTGCGGCCGCATCCTCATGAGTTTTATCTCTACTATGACATCTAAGCCGGTTAAATCGTAGACCGTTCTACCTCCTCCCTTACTCCGTCCCGCAAGGGGCGGAGAGGTCTGCGTGGGCAGCCGAATCCCAGGGTCGGGGTTCGGCTGCTCTTTTTTAGAGGCCGGTCACCGATTCGTCGTTTCCATGCGGCGGGCCATCGAACCGGCGGTTTCGATCAGCATCTTTGGCCCCTCTTTTCCGAGTCCGGTTGCGGTGATGGAGACGTAAAAAGGCCCCTTGCGAAAGAGCAGATAATATCCGTGAAGGACGGCTTCATCACCGACGTCTACCCGGCTGCCGTCCTTTCCCGCCAATTCATCGAACAGGGATTTTGCCCCGGTTTGATCGCCCATCTCAACAATTTCCAGTGAAATTCGCCGTTCCGCACTGCCCTGAAATCGCTGATACAGCGCACGCTTGAATCCGTAGCGGATGTAGCGTTCCGCACCGCCGTTGATGGCGGCAAACAGCTCGGATTCATTATCGGCCCGGGTAGCGGAACCCTCCGGTTTCCAAACGGTGTTTTCAGGAAGAAAGTCGGACAGGTCCGCAGCCGCCACTGAATCGGGTGCCGGCACCGTCCATAACATCAAAACCAGCAGAGTGAGTGGAACCCATTTCATACATCAGCTCCCGGTATTCAGGATTCGGGCCCCGGTCGGGTCCGCTTTTCCCAAACCCAATTCCGCCGCATCTTGGATCATGCCCACCGACTTGGGGTCGAGATTCAGAAACCGGCAGCAGTAAGCATCCGTGAACACCGGGTCGACCCCGGCCACCACGGCGTTTTCGGTGGCCAGTTTGCCCGGTCCGAAGGGGCCGTTGGTGAGAATGAATGAGGAGGCGTCCACCACCGCCAGATCGGGCGGGCGCACGCTGTTGATTTCCGCGATGCACCGGTTCATGTGGTCCAGGTCGCCGTACCAGCCCGGTTTTCCGGCGCCCATGTGGAAATACCGGCAGGTGCGGTGGGGCAGGGCGCCCATCATGTTCTTGAGAATGCAGGAAAAATTGGTGCCGACGTGGTGTTTGACGATGGAAATGTTGATGAAGACATCGACTTCAAAGAGTTCCCGAACGATGTCGGCTTCTTTCAGGGCTCGGGTTCCTTTCAGCCGATGCTCGGGGTAGTCGCCGGCGCTCGGGATCAGGAACCGAAGGGTGTCGGCTTTCCCCTCGGCTTCTTTGGCCGAATCCCAGTACCCCCCAGGCGGGTTCTTGAGGGTGATCATCGTTTTGGCGCCCGCCTCTCGGCAGAGGCTCGCCACGGCCAGGGCCACATCCGGATGGGTGTGGGCGCCCGGGTTGCGAAAGGGCGAATTGATCAGAAGCCCCACCCGATCGCCTCGGGTGACGAAGCGGGGGATGCCCCCGAGTCGGTCGATGGCTTGGCGGGCGGTCCGGTAAAGATCCTTTCCTTTTGCTTCCGCCAGATCCGGCGGCGGGGAAGCCGACACCGCCCCGGAAAAGATGCCGCCGCCGCACACGGCGGCGATGCCGGTTTTAATGAATGTTCTTCGATTGACTGAGTTCATGGGAACCTCCTTATTGGGGGATATTTGCAGGCAGAAATGTGGTGCGAAGCGAACCAGAGGCGATGGCGCAAATCGTGTTCAACGAGGATGTTCCTTTTCTATGCCATACCCGGCGCAATGCTGCAACCCTGCGTGGGAAAGGGTGTCGGACTGATTTCATCTGAAGCCGCTCCTCCCTCTGGATTTTCAGATCTCTTGCATTATCTTTTTTAAAAGGTCGGCGCCGGCGATTTCGGCCGAGTCCTCAATACCAACAGATCGATTCCGTGGAGGGATCATGCAAAAACATCATCGCTTTTCCATCTGGTACGTGTTGATCGGTATCTGGGTGGTTTTACTGCTTCAGAATATCCTTTTTTCCATGACCCGGATTCAGAACGTTCCATACAGTTCCTTCCTTAAAAAGCTCAAGGACGGCCAGGTGACCGAAGTCTCCGTCAGTGAAAACCAGATTCAGGGCAAAATGATCAATCCGGACGCCCCTGAAGAGGAACTGCTCTTTCGGACGGTCAAAGTCGACCCGGAAATTTCCGAGCTGCTGGAGGAGCACGGGGTGGCGTTCAAGGGAAAAATCGAATCCACCTTTTTTCTGAATATCCTCTCCTGGATGTTCCCCATTTTCGTCTATATCGCCCTATGGCTCTGGATCATGCGCCGAATGACCGGGCAGCAGCCGGGATTCATGCAGCTGGGCAAGAGCAAAGCCAAAATCTACATGGAGGACGAGGTCGGGGTGCGGTTTACGGATGCGGCCGGCGTGGACGAGGCCAAGCAGGAGCTGGAGGAGGTCATGGATTTTCTCAAGAATCCGGATAAGTTCACCCGCCTCGGCGGCCGGGTCCCGAAGGGGATTCTGCTGGTCGGCCCGCCGGGCACCGGTAAAACCCTCCTGGCCCGGGCGGTGGCCGGAGAAAGCGGGGTCCCCTTTTTCAGCATGAGCGGGTCCGAATTCGTGGAAATGTTCGTGGGATTGGGTGCGGCCCGGGTTCGGGATTTGTTTGTTCAGGCCAAGGAAAAAGCGCCCTGCATCATTTTTGTGGATGAACTGGACGCCCTGGGCAAGGCCCGGGGGTTCGGCGCCGCGGGCGGTCATGATGAGCGGGAACAGACCCTGAACCAGCTTCTGGTGGAGATGGACGGGTTCGATCCCACCATCGGGGTGATCCTGATGGGCGCCACCAACCGGCCCGAAATTCTGGACCCGGCCCTGCTTCGGCCGGGGCGGTTCGACCGACAGGTGCTGGTGGACCGGCCCGACAAGAAGGGGCGGGAGGACATCCTGAGGGTGCATCTGAAGAAGATCACCTTTGATGAAAACATCAGCGTCGAAGCCATCGCCGGGATGACCCCCGGTATGGTGGGCGCGGATCTGGCCAATCTGGTCAACGAGGGGGCGCTTCTGGCGGTCCGCCGGGGCAAAGACCGGGTGACCATGGCGGAGTTTCAAGAGGCGGTGGAGCGGGTGGTGGCCGGTCTGGAAAAGAAGAACCGGCTGATCAATCCCGAAGAGCGAAATATCGTCGCTTACCATGAAATGGGGCACGCCGTCGTGTCGCTGTCCCTGCCCGGCACCGATCCGGTGCAGAAGATCTCCATCATCCCCCGGGGGATCGCGGCTCTCGGCTACACGATGCAGGCCCCGACCGAAGACCGTTTCCTGATGCGGCGAACCGAGCTGCTCAACAAGATCTGCACCCTTTTGGGAGGCCGGGCCGCGGAAGAACTGGTATTTGAGGATATTTCGACCGGCGCCCACAACGACCTGGCCCGGGCCACCGACATCGCCGGGTCCATGGTCAAGGAATACGGCATGAGCGAACAGATCGGGCAGGTCTATTTCGCCAAGGAGAAAAAAAGCTGGTACCTGGATGTGATGCCTCAGGGGGTGCGGGAGTACAGCGAAGCCACCGCCCAGATGATCGATGCCGAGGTCAAGCGGATCATCGGCGATCAGTACCAGCGGGCCAAGGAATTGCTTTCAAAGAATCGCGACCATCTTGAAAAGGGCGCGGCCATTCTGCTGGAACATGAAAAGATCGAGGGGGAGGACCTCAAAAAATTCGCGGAACAGATTCAGAAGCCGCCGATAGAGATTTAGAAGAGGTCTGAACTAACCCAGGGCTTGTTTTTGGCTGCATTCGTTTGTAAGCTTGCCGATACAAAGTGAAAGGAGGATATCTGATGAAAGCAGCCACCGTCCGGATTGAGGACGATGTTTTGGGAAGAATCGACGATCTGGCTAAAGAACTCAATCGATCCCGAAACTGGATCATCAATCAGGCATTAACCCGCTTTATCGAATATGATCATTGGTTCGTCCGGGAAGTGAAGAATGGTTTGAAAGAAGTGGAACGGGGAGAGATTGCAACCGATGCAGAAGTCAAAGAACGCTTCCATCGATGGGGCGTAGATGCGAGATCCTTTTGAGTAAATGAAACAAATAGGTGGTTTCACTTTTCTTCCGATCGGCATTATCCGGTCGCCGTTCAAGGAAAAGTTCGGAATCCCCCGGCAACCGGGCATCGTGCCCGATGCCCGGGGGGTGCTCGAAATTCTTCCACCTTTTCATCAGGAGGCGGCCTTCCGGGGGCTCTCCGACTTTTCCCATGTCTGGATACTCTTTCTGTTCCACGGGAATCCCCGCGCGGAATGGAAACCCACCGTGAGGCCCCCCCGGCTCGGCGGAGACCGTCGAATCGGTGTCTTCGCCACCCGGTCCGGTTTTCGGCCCAACCCCATCGGCATGTCGGCGGTGGAATTGACGGAAATCCGTGCCGGAGGCGGAAAACTCCATTTGCACCTGAAGGGGATCGATCTTCTCGACGGCACCCCGGTTCTCGACCTCAAGCCTTATCTTCCCTATGCAGACTGCATTCCGGTGGCCCAAGGGGGATTCGCTCCGGAACCGCCCCGAACCGATCTGGCCGTGACCTTCAGCGACGAGGCCGAGGCGGTCTGCCTCCGCAAAGAGCGGGAGATTCCCCATCTGCGCTCCCTCCTCATTCAGATGCTTCGGATGGACCCCCGTCCCGCCTATTACGCCCGAAATCCTAAAAAGAAGGTTTTCGGTTTCCGGCTTTACGATTTCGACGTTCAGTGGACATTTCTGGACGACGGCATCCGGATACTGAACCTGAAAGAGCCCGCCTGAATCCGATTCAATAGGCCGATGGTGCCGAAGGCCGCATCTTTTCGATTTCGACGGAAGGTGAAGGTGTGATATGTTGCCGCGAATTCCGCGTTTGCGAGACTGGATCGAATCCGAAAAGGAGCTGCGCATGGTGCTTGACAAAGCATTGAAATCCATCCTCATGGTGGCCGTCCTGCTGGTTGCGGGGTCGGCCGTTTCGAACCTTCAGGCCTCTGCCGGAGATGTATCCCCCGTTTCCGCCGCGGAACTGGCCAAGGCTAAGGCCGCCTATGAAAAGGCTTTCGCCCATTACACCCATCTTGCCACCTCGCCCGGGGCGAAGGGCGACCGGCAGGAGGCGTTGAAGGCCTACCAAGCCGCCCATGCGCGGTATCGAGCCCTTCAGGCCGGCGCGAAACCGCCCGCCGAGGCGGCGAAGCCCCGAACGGTTCCACTGAAAATACCCGAGGGGATGGGCATTGTCGAGATCGATGCGCCGGCTTCGAAAGACAAACCGGTCGCGCTGGCGGAACTTGCCGCCAAGGCCAATGCCGGCAACAACCGGGCGAGGGAAACCCTGGCGTTGGTGTATCGGACCGGCCATTCGGGGCCGCCCGATCCTTACCGGGCCATCGAACTGCTGCGGCAGGCCGCCGACGCGGGCCATGCCGATGCCATGGCGCAGCTGGCGGATGAGTATGAAGCCGGAGTGTGGGTGGCGCAGGACCCGAACAAGGCCCGCGCCTTGCGGGTCAAGGCCGCGAAACTCGGCTCGCGCCTGGCGCAATGGGAGCTGGAAAGCCATGAATAACTTCGTTTTGAGAATCGTTCCGACCCTCTTCGCCCTCGGCCTGATACTGGCCTTTCCCGGCCTTCTTTTCGCGGAAAAGCCGGTCGGCGAGCTTGAGTTCGCCGGGAAAGTCGTGGTGCGCGACAGCCGGAAGGCGCTCGTCAAAACCGACCTCGAGATCTTTCGAAAACTCTATGGCCTGGCGGGCAATGACCCCGATCTGAAAAGAAAAGTCACGGAGGAGCTCGGGGATTCCCTCGCGATCCTCGACAGAAACGCCAAGGCGGCGGAACGCTTCATCAATGACCTGCGCCGGGTCGGCTCCAAGGAGGACCTGATGCGGCTGATGGAGGGCAAAAAGCTGCGGGCATACGCCGAATCGGTGCTGGAGGAGACGGCGGCCAACCTGTCGGGACATGGGGATGAGGTTCTCCGGAAAATGGTGGGCCTGACCGACGGCGGGGTCGACAAGGCGGGCCGCGAGGCATTGGCGCTGCTGCGGCGGGCCGAACGGGAAATCGCCGAACGCGGCGCGCTCGGCAAGGACCTGGGCGAGCGCCTGGCCGGCGCGCTTCGGAAACTGCCGCCCGAGCGGGCCGGCGCGGCCCGTCAGCTGGTCCGGAACCGGTTGGCCGCCGGAGGCAAGGGCCTGTTCAATGTCTTTTTGCGCACCGGCGTGGATGGCCTCTTCGTGTTGGGAGACGCCTACGCGATCGCCGGATTGGAAAATGAGGAGGAAAAAGCGGCCCAGGCCGGGGGCGCCATGGTCGGGTACGGGTTGGATACTGTCGGGAATGTGGCGGTGCGCGCCCTGGGCGGCGGAGGTTTCCTGCACGGGCTGGTCGTCAGCTGGTCGAGCGGCAAGGTCGCCGAGTTGGTGACCGAAGTCGTTCTGCTGCAATACGACCGTGAAAACGCCGCAAAAAAAGCGGAGTGGGCGGACATGGAACTGCGCCTCGACGTGATTCGCGGCATGCTCAAGGTGGATGGGCTCCTCAAGGCGGGTGAGTTGGACAAGGCCCGCACCTATCTGGCCAAGGTCCGGCGCTTTTACTTCAAACACACCCTGCCGGGCGAGGGGCTGTATGAAAAGATGGAGGAGCTGGAACAGAACATCGACCAGGCCGGGCGGCGGATTCGCGCCAACGAGATCATCGCGGAGGCCCGCATCCCCTACATGCAGGGGTATCGACTCGCCAGTCGGGGGCGCGCGCTGAACCAGGCCAGGGTCCACGTGAGGGAGGCCCAAAAAATCCTTCAAGCTTCGTTGCGCGCCTATCCGGAGCTGCAAGGCGCGCTTCAAAGAACCACCGCGCTGCTCTCGGCGATCGAAAAGCTGATCGCCGGGGCCTCGCCGCTCGGGCCGCTCCGGGTCGCGGGGCCGGATACCGTTCGCGCCGGGGAATTCGAAACCTATACCATCAGCGCCGCCGGCGGAATTCCGGATTATCATCCCGTCGGAATGAACGGCCTCGCCCTGCCTTCCGGCGCTCTGGTTTACTGGCAGGCGCCCGACCGGCCCGGCAGAACCACCGTCACCTTTCGCGTGCGGGATGACACCGGGCAACAGGCCGAAGTGAAAAAAGAGGTGGAAGTCGTGTCCGACATTCCGTCGGCGCCGGCCGGGACGGATCTGCGCCTGCACGCCCACTATGTGCGACCCGGCTATCGAGAGAACGGCCGGATTGTGGAAAACCAGAATGTGGAAGCCCGCGAAGTCTTCACCTGGACCGAAGTCTATTACCAACTGAATGTCGATTCTCCCGAGTATCGCTATGTGTGGAGGGTGAACGGCAAAACCGATCCGGATACCTGGGCACATACCTTCTGGCTTCGCCCGGAAAAACCGGGGATCTATACGGTCCGGGTCGATGTGTCGGATGCCTCCGGAAAACCGCTGGGCAGCGCGGAATGGGTGTTGACGGCCAGGGATATGGAGTTGACGTATCCGGATTAGAGCGGCATCCTGCCCTCGGGAGATGGACCGGGCCGGGGGGCGATGGCGGCGGAAGATTCCGGAGTCGGGTGAAATGACCGTCGCCTATTAAGAACCTGTGCAGAAATTTCTGTACCTGATTTTGTAGGGGCAATCCCCCTGTGGTTGCCCCGGCTAAGGGCAGGCACGGGGGCCTGCCCCTACGGATGTTATGAAATTATTGATGAGGTACTTATCAACGCGGTGTTCCGATGAAGATGAAGAAAGGATGTTGTATGAAACGGCCTATTTTCGGTATGGCTTCCGCCCTGCTTGGGTGTATCATCATTTTTCTCATGTCCGCTTCCGCTTCGGGCCAAACCGAAGCGGCACGGCCTCACGGCCCCGCCGATGACCTGCTGGTCTATGAGCGCCAGGGATGGATTCGGATTGCCGACGGCGAGGGCCGGCGGCATGAACGCCGGATTCGGGGCGCGCTGCCCGGCGTGAGCCCCGACGGTGGCTTCATCGCCTTCTTCCGGAAGGAAGCGGAATCGTCTTCGGGAGAGGCGTTCGATCTCTGGATGCATGACCGAAGGAGCGGGGCCGAACATAGGCTGGACGCATCCTTGCGGCCCGCTTCCGCCCCGGTCTGGTCCGGGGACGGTTCCCGGATCGCGTTTCTGGTCCGCGACGCGGCCGGACATTCCGGCGTTCGGGTCCTGCATTTGGATGGCTCCGGAAAAAAGACGATCTTTTCCGAGGGAGACGGCGGATCGGGATTTTTCTGCTCCCTCTCCTTCACGCCGAACGGAGACCTGCTGGTCCACGACATGCGCACCGCTTTCTGGCTGAGTGTGAAGGGGAAGGTGCGGGAGGCGGTTCCCCTGGCCCGCATCCTGGGCGCGTCTGCGGAAATGGTGCGCGGCAACGATCGTCTGGCGGTCTGCCCCACGGACGCCACCGTTCTGGTCTTCAGCCACCCGACCTCCGGCACCCCGCGTTTCGAAAAAATCATGCACGAGCCGAACACGGCTTTGTCGCTCCATGACCGATGGCTGGGCACGGGCAAGAACATGCGGATCACGCCGCGGGAAATCACGGCCTTCGATCCGGTCTGGTCCCGCGACGGCAAGCGTCTCTATTTCGTCGGCTACAAAGACACCCGTGCCGCGGATGCCGACCTTTTCCGGATCTACCGGATGGACCGGTTCGGCACGGGTCTCAAGGATTTGGGGCCGGGGGAGCACGTCAGTGTCGGGATGGTCTCCGGGGCGAGATGAAGACCGGCGGTGGCTTTCAGTCGCTGATGGGTACCCTTTTCAACAGCCATCAACAGCGGGACCCCGTGCCGGAGTTCCGCCGAAAGACGGCCGGTATCGCCATCCCTTTACGCCTCTCCCTTTCACGAAATCTTCGGAAATTCTTCAATCATTCCGAGTTGCTTTTTGATTGACAGTGAGTCGTATTTATGGATAAGAATCTTGAAAACTGATTTGGATGAGATGGATGCAAAAAATGGGGAAGGTATGCAACCGGCACCCTTTATTTCCCTGATAACGGTCTTATCAGGATATTATCAAGGAGAAACATCTCTGATATTAACAATACGCAGGCCTTTTTGCCCTATTTGGTGCTTCAATATCTGGATACTATGGAAAAATGACCTGTTAATCAATGGTTTGTAGGCATAAACCATTGATATATTTGCAAATATTAAATGGGT
>CAZNLT010000047.1:26566-37142 GCA_964573705.1 uncultured Desulfobacterales bacterium | reverse complement strand
TCAGAAACTACTGCAAGCTATATCACCGGGTGGTTGTAAAAGAGCCACACCCAAATGAATCTGCCGATCAGCCAGATCGGCAATGATCCGCTTTTGAAAGTCACGACGATCCGCCAAACCGGAGCGGTCCCATGAATCCTCATAGGGAATGTCGTCATCGCAGAGGAAAACAAGATCATAGCGACTCACGGCCTTTTCGGCAAGTTCAGTGAGCCGGGGGGATGCCTTGCCGTGATAGTGGCGGGCAAACTGATAGGTCGTCAGCGCATTGGTATCGGTGAACAGATACCGGTCGGCGCGGCGCAGCAGATCTTCCTCCCGCTCAAGATGACCTTCGGCGATCTCCACCAGCTGACCGGGCGACAGACGCCGGTTCACCTGATGACGTTCCCAGTATTCCCGGCCGTACTCCGGCATCCACTGGGTCCGGAACTCCCGGGCGAGCCTGAATGCCAGTGTGGTCTTTCCGGTGCAGGGTGCGCCCAGAAAAACGACATTGGTGATCAGGTCCCGGTAAACCCGGGAATGGATATATTCCCGATGCCGGAACGGATTATTCCGAATCATGGCTCCGGAGACAGGAACCTGCCGGCGCTCTGGATCCACCAGCCGGTTTCCTGCGCCGAGGGCACGGCTCATATGATCGCCGTAAAACTCACTGGAATAGAAATGGGTAATCCCCGTCACCCCCAGCCGGTTCAGGATATAGTCTTCATGGCGCAGCTTGATCTCCGGGGTGTCACCCACTTCCGTCGGCCCGTCCCATGCCTCGATCACCTGGACCGCCGGATAGAGTTCCCGAATCCAGTTCGACCGCACCGGCAGCGGAACCGGTGTGACATCCGGGGCGTCGTAGATGATGACCTGCACTTCGTCCATTTCAGATAGAACGGTTTCAATCACCAGTTGATGGCCTTTGTGAAGCGGGGCGTATTTGCCGAGGGTGAGTCCTCGGCGTCGAGAGGTCACCGGCTGGTCTTCCTTCCTATGATCCGTCTGATGATCCGGGCAGAGTATCCGAAGTGGACCGGAAGGATCATCCGGAACCCATTCTCATCCATTTGTTTCGATCCGGAGCCGGAGTTTTCCATAATCAATTTTGGAATTGTGCCGTGGATCACGGGGGATGGCCATCCGGAGAATCCGGTCCGGTTCCGGGAGCGGGCCGCTCCTGATCTGCCGCATCAGTTCCGTTTCTTCCGCAGTTCCTTCGTAAACGAGAATCAACTGGTCCCCATACGTCAGATACGTCGCCAGCGTCACCCCCGGAAGATCCCCAATCATCGATTCCAGTGGGAAAACGAAGTATCGCCGCCCTTCCCTTTCAAAACGACTCCCCACCCGGCCCATGAGGTAGAGTTCACCCTTATTGTTGAGATAGCCGGCATCGCCGGTCCGGTGCCAGATGGTTTCTCCCACGATGATCTTGTTTTCCCGCACCGCTTCGGAATGATTGAAATAGGTTTTGAGTACATGATCTCCCTGAACGCAGATTTCTCCGACCGATTCCGCCGGAAGGGTCATCCGGTCCAGTTCTTCATCGGAAGAGACGGCAACCGGTCCATCATGAATTTTGAGAATGCGGCAGTCGATCTCCGCCACCGGTTTTCCCACCGGCAGTCCCTGATCCGGAGAAGTGATCCGCGACCGTGCCACCGTTGCGGCATCGATCCGGCTGATGGGCTCGGCTTCGGTGGAGCCGAATACAATTTCGACTTCGACATCGGGAAACGCCCTAACCAGCCGCTCGGCCAGATCGGGGAAGACCGGGGCTCCGCCCAGAAAAATCCGTTGAAGGGTTCGGGGGAATTTTCCGGTTTTTTCACAATAACCCGCCAGCCGGTCGAAAATCACCGGCGAACCGCAGGCGCGGGTGACCCGGTGGTGATCCATTTCCCGCAGCAGTGCCGAAGGGTCCACCCGTTCGGGATGCCGGTGATCCATGTCCGGAATCACGGAGGTGATGCCGGAGGCGATGTTGGTCAGAACGAAAATCGGCAGTGCGGTCAGATCGACTTCGTCTTTCCGGGGGGAGAGATGATGGCTCAGGGCATGGTGCTGGGCAAGCAGAAACCCGACGGTGCGGTCCGCCGCCTTGGGAGTCCCGGTGCTGCCGGTGGTGAAGGTCAGCAGGGCGGTCTGGTCCGGCTCCACCGGTGTAGTGAAGGGCGGTTCACCGGACGGCATCCATCCGGAAAACAGCTTGACCGGGATGGTCCGCAGTGCCGGGCTGATCAGTCGGAACAGGTGGGTTTTGAAAATTCCGATGAACCCCTTGCAGTCGGCCAGTCTGATCGCATGTTCCAGCCGCTTTCGATCCGCCCAGGCATCCAGAAAGACGGCGGTAGCGCCCCGATGCCAGACCGCCAGCAGAAGGACATAGAGCTGAATCGACATGGGGACGAACAGCAGCACGCGGTCCCCTTTTCCGATGCCGGACCGGGCCAGTCCCCCGGCGGATTTTTGAACGGCTGCGGCCAGTTCTCCGTAGGTCATGACCTGTCCTTTGTGCCGCAGGGCCGGATGGCTCGCTTTCCTTTCGGCATGGTCGAAGAGGATGGCGAGAAAGGGATTGTCGTCCGTGTGGTTCATCACAGTTCACTTGCGTAGAGGTGGTATCGTCTCAGCAGATGAGCGCCTGTATCGGCCACCCGTGTGCTGACGTTTTTTTCATGCATCAGGGCATGGATGATGTCTTTATATCCGGCCTTCCGGGCGTCTGCATGGAGTTGTCTGACGAGGAATCCGCCGAGCCCTTTTCCTTTTGCGCCGGACCTCACCGCCAGAGTTTTAATAATGAGTGTCGTCGGAGATGGCTGAAAACGGTCTGGCACCGCGAAGATGAATCCCTGCAGTTCTCCGGCTTCGTCCTCACACAGGCGCACGAAGGCCGGATCGATTATGGCTGCCGCCTTCCGGTAGAGTTGCTGGAATTCGTCCGCTTCAATGGGGGTGTAGAGTGCGTTGTCCGCGAACGCCTCCACGGAGAGGTCATAGATGGCGCGGATGTCTTTCGCATATTCATTCATCCGGATCGGACGGACCCGTTGGCCGCGCTCCGGAAGGAATGTTCCGGCATCTTCACTCCCGCCTGCGGTGTTTCCGTTCAGGGGAATGCGGGTGGAAATGTAGCGTTCCGCAACCGAAAATCCGGCGGCTTCAAAAAGCGACTGGTACCAGGACTTGTGGTGGTTGTCCAGAAAGAATGGCGGCTCCGGGTCGGGTACGGTAATCCGGTATTTCCGCCAGGTGGAGCCGTTCATGGGGCCGATGCACCAGCCGCAGCCTTCTTCTCTCAGCCATTCCCGGACCGCCGACAGCAGGGATTCCGCAACTGCCGTATCCTTTGTGCATTCAAAAAAACCGACCATACCGGCGGAGCGCCCTTTGTACGTCATCAACGGATTGACCAGACCGGCGGCCCGTCCGCGGATGGCATCTTCCTGCCGGGCCAGAAAGTACCGGGACCGAATGCCGGGGAGCACCACTGTATCATCCGGAATGAAAAAGGAATCATCCCGGTAGAGTATTTTCTGGAATGCGGTGAATTCGGTGATCCGGCGGGTATCTTCGGCGTCGAACTGGTCGATCAGAATCATGATGCGTACCTCATCAAAAACTTTCTTACATCGTCAGCGGCGGGATTCCGCCTGTACTCTGCCAGGGGAGACTATTGTGATTGGAGCAGACTACAAAAAGATAACAGCTTAAATCAAATTCGTTCTCTGCCATTGGAAATAGGATGTTAACAAGACCCATCCACAAAAAATGCTCCGGCTCTTTGAGCGCAACGGTTTAAAACCCCATATCACACCTGCCAGGATGTCAGAACAAAATTTTCAGGTGAGTGGTACCGAAAATCGGGCTTGATCAGGAGACAGGTGTATCGATAAAGTCAGGGAATGACATAATCCTCTTTGACTTCTTTATGAAATACCAGGATAATAGGAGCCGATAAGCTGGAAGACTGAAATGTTCCGGACATGGAAAATCCATCTATGAGCAGAATCGGTGAAATCTTCGAAAAGTGGACGGGTTCCGTTCATGACGCGGCTTTCAAGGCCGCATTCCAGAAGCGGGAACTGGCAAAGGAGCTTTTCCGGCGTTGTTTTCCGGAAAAAATCGTCCGACAGATCGACTTCCGGTATCTGAAGCTGGCAAACCGGAGCTATGTGGATGAAAAACTGAAGGACAGACATTCGGATATCGTCTATCAGACAAAGATCAGGGGCAAAACCGCGTTCCTGTACCTTCTGTTCGAGCATCAGAGCAAACCGGATTTCTGGATGATCTTCCGGCTGCTGTGCTAGGTGACCAATAATATATGGCGGGAGTTCATCGAGCAGAACCCGGGGACGAAACAGCTTCCTGTGATCCTGCCGGCGGTGCTGTACCACGGGAAACGGAACTGGAACTGCCCGCGATCGCTTACGGAAATCATGGAAACGGGAGAAGGGCTGGAACAATATATTCCCCAGTTCACCTACGAGCTGTTCGATCTCCGGGATTACAAGGATGAGCAGCTTCTGCTGGGCGACGCCATGGCCCTCGGCGTGGTGCTGTACCTGATGAAGCATATTTTCGACGAGAATTTCGGTGAGCACATTGAGTCCGCTATCGAGTATCTCGGAAAGATTTACAGTCAGGAAACCCAGCTCGAATTCCTGGAATGGATGCTGCGATATGCGTATCATGCCAGGGAAGACGATCTGGGAGAGAATATTGACCGAGGGCTGAATGCCCTGGGCGATGAAAATGCAAGGAGGATGGCCATGACAATCGCGGAAAGATTGCGGCAGGAAGGGAGAGAAGAAGGAGTTCAAGAAGGTTTTCAGAAAGGAATAGGCTTCGGTCGCGAACTTATTCTGAAACTGCTGAAAAAGCGGTTCGGTTATCTTTCGCCTGCTCTTGAACGCAAACTGAATGAATCCGGGGTAGATGTTCTGGATCGGTTCGGCGAGTCCATTTTCGAGTTTGAAAGCCTGGAAGATGCGGAAAAGTGGTGGGAGGATTTTAAAAAAGGCGGAACTGCCTGAGGTGGATCATTTCAACGCCACAACAGTCCACACCACCCACAAAAAAGAAACCAGCAGCGATACCACAGCCGTAAACCGAAGCAATTGCACCCGGTCCCATTCCGGATGCTTCACCCATGCATATCGCCAGTAGGCGATTTCAATCAAAGCCGCCCCCGCAACAATGCCGATCAGCGTTGTAATCGGAGAAATCACCCTCAGAAAAACAAGAGACGGCCCCGCAATCACCCCCAGCATGGCGGACCGCGCCCAGATGGGCGGGTCCTGAACCCATTGCGGAATGTTCCAGCGATACGGCTTGTTGAACAGCGCCCGCCGGTGCCAGAGGATGCCGAGGTTTGCGATGATATTCATGGCAAAAGGCGCAAAAAAAACGTCGCGGGGATAGACCGAGAAGCCCGCGACCATCAGCCAGAACACCGACACCAGCAGAATGAAGAAGACCGGGCGGATGCGGTATTTATCCGTCGGATCATCCGAGGGTTCGATAAAGATATCCAGCACGCAGATGAGCGCCATCGCAAGCAGAATCGGCAGAAGCCACATCATACCGGCGATTTCATAGGCCCCGAACCCCATGAGGGTGATCCCGATGGCCGCCGTCAGGCCGATCCGCCCGGTGCGGCGGGCCAGCACCGCCACCAGGGTGAACAGAGAGATCAGAAGCAGCACCTTTACCGCCAGCGGTATCCAGGACTGCGCCACGGCCCGGTGGGCGATGACGATCGTTCCGATCGGGATGATCAGGTTGTCGGACCCGTCCAGGGAAATCGACTCGAATGCGGTGATCAGCAGGGCGATGTAAAGACCGGAAAGGACCGACACCGCCGGATCAATCCCCGTGAGCAGGAGCAGGATCAGGTGGACCGTCAGAAAGGTGGCCAGAAAAAAGATGATCGACCCTTCCAGGCTTTTGGTATCCTCCTCCACCACATAGAGCTTGAAACCGTACCGCCCGCCCACCAGCGCCGCCAGAGAGTCCGAAACCGCCAGCACCAGAATGCCGATAACGTAAAGATCGGGGCGATGGATGCGGGAGGCGATAAAAAAAGAAAGATAAACCGCGATGGGATAATAGAGACCGCCTTGGGATCGCCGTTCCACCCCGTGAACCGACGGAAGCAGGCCGAACTTTTGGGTCGTGACCATCAGCCCGGCGAACCCGATGCAGAGGACGAGGACCATCCAGTGAAACGCAAAGAGATGGCTGAAGGTGAGGCAGACCGCTCCGGAAGCGAAGTGGACCAACTTCCGGGTCATCTCCGGGGTCGGGTTTCCCCGCATCCGCCACAGTTCCGCTGCTGCGATCACCAGCAGAAAAAGTCCTGTGACGAGAACGGCCCGGATGATTTCCGAAGCGATCACGGCATCACCTCGTCCACGATGAATCGCTGATAGAAAAAAGCCCGGTCCTGTTCATGGCAGCGCCGGCTCAGGTCTTCCAGTGTTCGGACCCGGTCCGGGAATAAGGCACCGATCCGTCGGGGGACGAGCATGTTCCAGTACGCAAACCGGGCCCCGGGATTCGCACGGTTCAGGAGGCGTTCGGCGACGGTCCGGAAAAGGGCTTCCTCCATGTATTCGAAAATATCGCTCAGGTTGAAAGCGTCAAAGGGTTCGGAGATGGTTTCGGCGATCCCCTCCGCCGTCCCCTGCCGGAGTTCCAGGTGATCCAGATGCGCCCGGATGAGGTTAAAATTGTCCCGACGGGCATAAAATGGCAGACAGCCGCCGAAGGAACCGGTCAAAATATAGGTGAGGTACGGATTGTCATGGGTCGGCAGTTCGGTGAGGGCGTGGGCGACGCGGCCGCGGATATGCTCGGCCACCGGGCCTTCCACATACCGGAAGAACTCCGGATCACGCCCCAGGCGGCCCATGACCCGGCGGCTGAAAAAGAGCCGGAAGAGACCGCGCCAGCGGGGGGTATCCCAGACCTTCCGGTAGTACTGATGCCTTCCGTCCCGGTTTCGTTCCGTCAGAAGTCCGGCAACCCGTTTCCGGGAATGGACCAGCGGGAGCATCCATCGCCGGAACAGGTGAAAAAACCGTTCGAATTTTCCGGCATGGATAATGCCCTGTTCAATCGCCTCCGGGTTTCGGTCCCACCAGTCCCGCGCTCCCCGGGTCAGTTCTCTCCGGAGGGACTGATAAACGCCTGTGCGATAGCCTGCTTTTCCATCATCTGCAAATCCCATGAATCGGAGCCAGTCTTCATAATCGAGCCGACGAATGGACACCATCCGCAGTTCCACACAGGCAAGCTGAACCGGGTTGAGATCCACCGCCACCACGCACTCGGGACGGGCGGTGAGCAGGGCCAGGCTGTTGTCTCCGGCGGAGGCGATGGAGAGACAGCGGGCGCCGGGCGGAACGGCAAGGCCGTTCAGCAGCACTTCGGTGTCTTCCCAGCAGTTGGCGTACCGGATATAATCGAAGGAGGCGCGCTGTTCGATGGCGGTCATGGCTTCTCTCCCCCATTGTCAGTTTCAATATCGATTCGCCGGATCATCCCCGAAGTGCCATCCAGTTCGACCGTTTCCCCGTCTTTCAGCCAATCAAAGCAGCCTTTGACGCCCACCACCGTCGGGATGGACATTTCCCTCGCCACGATGGCCGAATGGGACAACAGGCTGCCGCGTTCGATGATCATGCCCCGAATAATCGGAAAGACCGCGGCCCAGCCCGGATCGGTCCGTTTTGCCACCATGATGTTTCCCCGGAGTCCTTCCGCACGGGTCGGGTCCTGCACCTTCCGGACCGTTCCCCGAATGACGCCGGGGCAGCATCCGGTTCCCTTCAGCAGATCACCGGATTCATCGCCGGATGCGGCGGACGGACGCGGCGCAAAGGTATTGGCATGATAGACCATGCCGAAGGTATCGAACCGGTCGGGGGGATGGTCGGATTTCCATCCTTCGAAATCCTTCTTTCGAATGGCGATCAGGGATTTCAGATCCGGCGTGATGGCGGTTCCTTCGATATAGGAGAAAATTTCCTCTTTGGTCAGATAGAAAACATCCCGCGGATGATCGATAATGCTTTCGGATGTGAACCGGTCTCCCATGGCGAGAAAGATACGGCGGACCACCCCGAACAGCCGGGTCCGTTCGAACCGGAGGTTTTCCCGGTTGCGGACCAGCCGCCGGGCCAGGGCGAGCACCGGACGAAAGATTGCCCGGCGGAGCGGATGGAATGTAATCCGCGCCATCACTTGATCCTCCGCCTGACGGCGGCGGGTTCCGTCTTTTTCGGCTGGGCCGGAGGGACCGAGTGCCGCATATTCCCGGATCAGCCGGACCAGAATTTGTGGCTCCTGTATGGGCGTGACGGTTTCGAGTTTCAATTCATTGACGCACCGGTTGCCGAACCGGTGCAGATGGGCCTGAACCGCCCGGCGGAGATCGTCCGGGGCCGGGTCGGCGGTATCCGTCTTTTCCGAATCCAGACCCAACCAGAACACCAGTTCCTCGTCGGGCCGTGCCCGAACCTGTTCGGTCAAAACAGGATCGGCACATATCCGCTCCGCGATCCGCTGAAGGCTGCGGATCGGCTCCGTGGAGATGATGCCGCCGTCTCCGGCAAGGAGGTCGTTCTGGATGCCGCCGGTATCATCCACGTTCCAGTTGGCGAGGATTTTGCCGAGGGTTCCGTAGAAAATCATGGCGAAAAAGTCATTGACCAGCGGGGCCTGCCAGTTTCCCAGCAGGGCCCGTTCCAGTCGGCGGTAGGTGTCCATCAGCTCCTGGGGCGTATCGAAATGAAAACCGGTCTTCTCCAGCGGGCACAGGGTTTCATCCATCAGGGCAAAAAACCGCTGTACTGAGCGCTCCAGTGTCGCCAGACGGAAACTCATGTTAAAGATCAGCTTCACAACCCGAAAATACCGGTTGCGCCGGGACATAACCAGCGCCGGTTGAAGGTCCAGCGGTTCATCGACGCCCATCATGCCTTCCATGAACCGGGCGTTGATTTCATAACCGGGCAGCAGCGCCAGCACATTGTACCAGTTGCGCAGGTTGTAATAGATGCGCCCCTGCATCAGCCCCAGCATTTCAAAGATGGAATGGTTTTCCTGAATCAGCCGTTCTTCCACGCCCATGATGCGGCAGAAATGCCGGTACACCGCCGTGTAGATTTCGCGCACGAAGGAGAAGGTGAGCGGGGTGGTGACGCCGCTGTAGCTCTCGACGATGTTGGCGTTGTCCCAGATGCGGCGCAAATCCGTGGTATCGGGGGTGGCGTCGATGGCGGTGACGGGGCGGGTCTGAAGCAGATACAGTTTTTCCTTTTCATACGCCCATTCCACATCTTGGGGACGCCCGCAGCGGCGGCCCAGTTCCCGAACACGGCCTGCAATCTCCAGAACCTGTGCATCGGTGAGGCAGGGGCGGTTCCGCTCTTCCGGAGGAACCTCGACCGTGGTGATGCCGGTTCCGTTTTCCGAGTCGAAGACCACCGCTTCGGGTTTGGCGACGATTTCGGATGTGACCGTTTCCGCCTGGGTTTCCGGATGGATCGCAGCGGTGTAGGTATCGCCGTCGAACCGTCCGGAGACCAGCCCTTCCCCCAGTCCGTAAACGGCGGAGATGACGACCGAACGCCGGTTTCCGGTGACCGGATCGATGCCGAACGCCACTCCGGATGTCTCCGGCGCAAGCATCCGCTGGACCACCACCGCCACCCGGATTCCGCCGGTTTCGATGCCTTTTTCCCGGCGATAGACCATGACCCGCTCCGAAAACGCCGACGCCCAGACCCGCACCACGGCGGCAGCGATCTCACTGGCCGGAATCCAGAGGAAGGAATCGAGCTGTCCCGCAAAGGAGCTTTCGCTGCCGTCTTCATCGGCGGCGGAGGAGCGGACGGCGAAAAATGCGTTTTCCCACTGGTTTCCTTCCAGGATGGAATAAAGCGCCTGCCCGGTATGGGAATCAAGGGTTACAGCGGCAAAGTAATCCCGGATCGTTTTGGCATCGGCGTTCGCCAGTACCGTCGGAAAATGGCGCTGAAATGTGGCGGCGGGGATCACGAACCAGGGCGGAACCGGCAGTCCCCAGGAGGTCATGCGGGCGAGATTGGCGCCCTTCCCTCCCAGAGCGGCGGGGTCGGGTAGGGTGATCATCTCCGGTGTCAGGATGAGTTTTTGCGATCGCATGGTCTTTCATTCCCATCTTGGGTGGAGTATCTGTGCATACATTTCTGTACCTATTGTGTAGGGGCAATCCCCCTGTGGTTGCCCCGGCAACGGGCAGGCACGGGGGCCTGCCCCTACTGTGGGTTCAGTCGATCAGAAACATGGCCTAAGTACCTATTGTGTAGAGGCAATCCCCCTGTGGTTGCCCCGGCAACGGGCAGGCACGGGGGCCTGCCCGTACTATGGGTTCAGTGGATCAGAAACATGGCCTAAGCACCTATTTTGTAGGGGCAATCCCCCTGTGGTTGCCCCGGCTAAGGGCAGGCACAGGGGCCTGCCCCTACTGTGGGTTCAGTCGATCAGAGACATGGCCTAAGCACCTATTTTGTAGGGGCAATCCCCC
>CAZNLT010000047.1:0-26466 GCA_964573705.1 uncultured Desulfobacterales bacterium | reverse complement strand
TGTGGTTGCCCCGGCAAAGGGCAGGCACGGGGGCCTGCCCCTACTATGGGTTCAGTCGATCAGAAACATGGCCTAAGCACCTATTGTGTAGGGGCAATCCCCCTGTGGTTGCCCCGGCAAAGGGCAGGCACGGGGGCCTGCCCCTACTATGGGTTCAGGGATGCCCGAGTCCGACTTTTGGCGGTTAACAACGCCTGCGCTGTCAGCTTATCATCATATCCAGATAATCGAACAGCTTTCCGGCTAAAAAATAGGGTAGGTTCATCAGTTTATAGGATTTGCCACTGCTTGTGACCGCATCGGTGACATTCAGCGCACCCGCATAAAACCGGACCGCATACGTATGATCCGCTCTATCCATGAACTGGTGCAGAGACTTCAATGTTCCGGCTTTCCCGGACTTTACTTCGACCGGTATGACATAATTCTGATACTGCACCAGCATATCGACTTCGGCGTTGGATTGCTTTTTTTCCCTGACCCAGAATGGAATTTTCTGGTTGCTGAACATGGTAACCGCGGTCATTTCCTGACGGACAATATGTTCCGCAATGAGTCCCTGGTAAAAGCCGTGCAGATCTTCATATCGGAAGTATT
Organism: uncultured Desulfobacterales bacterium; assembly: GCA_964573705.1. GTDB lineage: Bacteria > Desulfobacterota > Desulfobacteria > Desulfobacterales > Desulfococcaceae > JAABSQ01. The sequence goes on along the minus strand of CAZNLT010000047.1, from coordinate 25,869 downwards.
CAGGCTGCAATCCGGCAAAATAGTTCAGCAGGCCGGTATCGATGAACTGAAGCTTGGGCGATTTCCTCAGATCCGTTCGGATAGGGATTTTTGTCGAGGTGGAAGGATAAACCAGATAGATCAACATCGCCCTTTCAATCAGGCGCAGGGCTTCTCCAACCTCTCTGGACTGATAGTTCGATCTGCCGAACCCCTGAAATTTGATTCGGTTGCCGGCTTCGTAAGGGACGGCTTCGATGGAATGACGCAGAACCTGACGCGCCGATTGACTTTTTGCATATTTTTCAGCGTCATTCAGGTAAGAAATCAGCAAGGATTCATAGGTTCTGTTCAAGGAAGAAATCTCCGCGCCACCCGAATATTTTTCGACGACTTCCGGCATGCCGCCGATCATCGTGTACTCATGAAACAGCGAAAGGAATTTTGAGTGAGCGAATTTTTTATATGGAACCTCATGGTAAACGCCGAGGAGTTGTTTTTCGCCTTTCGCCTCCAGATATTCGGGAAATGACATGGGATACAGGTAAATATATTCGACCCGGCCGACCGGAAAACTGATTCTGGCCTCGTCCAGCATGATTTCAAGTAATGATCCGGCAGCGATAAGGTGCAATTCCTTCATTTCTTCATAAAAATAGCGAAGCAATGCAACCGCTTCAGGCGAATTTTGAATTTCATCAATAAAAATCAAGGTTTTGCCTGTTCTTACCTCAACATTTTTGATGACCTGCATGGCCTGAAACACATCGTGGACGGAAAGATTTCCTTCGAATATTTCCCTGTCATGTCCCAATTCAAGATTCAGATAGATATAGTTCTCAAACTCACTTGAAAACAATTCCACCGCCGTGGTTTTCCCGACCTGTCTGGCGCCTCTTAAAATCAGGGGTTTTCTGTCCGGGCGATCCTTCCACCGGCCGAGAAGGGGTATGATGGTTCTGTTCAGCACTTTGTATTTATCTCAATCATATTATAACTTTATGCGATGAAAAAAATCTTGAAAACAAGAAAATCGTCGGCAGCAAAGCAAACGCACGGACCGAATCCGTATTCAATTTTGCATCAAATACGGTTAACTTTATGTCTTAATTTGTCACAAAGTCAACCATATTCATGACAATATCAGTGTTTCCCGTATCGGAATACTTGCAAAACACCTGTTTGAACCAGCCGATCCTTCCCGGTCGAAAGGCCGAATGGGTGCGCCTCCCCGCTTCCCGGTTTGGGCATATGCCCGCGATTCCCGAAAAATCAATCGACGGTTCGGCCAAAATCGTTTATACATCGAAAGATGGAAAGACCGAACAAACCTTCGACGCCATTGATTGGCTCGCCAGGCTCGTCGTTCATATTCCCAACAAATACGAGCAGTTGGTTCGCCATATCGGCTATTGCTCAAACAAGTCAAGAGCCAGGAGAAAAAAAGCGGAAACCGACGACATAATACCGTCGATCGCTCCCGGTGAATTAACCTCGAAACAGTTCCTCCGCAGGGATTAAATGGAAATTTTAGAGAGTACATATCTTCTCAGGTTTACATTTTTTTTTATTCTGTTTTTTGTCGTTTCCGGTTCACTTTTCATGACCATGTGGCGTAAAATTCTCTCGGTTATTTTTTTTAGAATATTTATCGGTCCGGGTGTCATAATACATGAGAGTTCTCACGCTTTGGGATGCCTGATTACCGGAGCAAAAATCAACTCAGTTCAATTCTTTAACAGAAAAGGTGGGAAGGTTGTTCATGGGCCGGCTAAAATAAAATTTATTGGGCCTGTAATCATTTCGATGGCGCCCATTTTTGGGGGATTGGCGATTCTTCTTTTTCTTAATTGGTTTCTGGGAAATCCATTTCAAGAAGTGGGAGTTGAAGGAGGGACGGCATCCACTTTTGTTACATTTTTTAAAAGCTTCATTAATGTCGATTGGCTTGACTGGAAGACCTGGTTCTACATTTATTGTATGATTAATCTTCTTTGTGTTATGGGGCCTAGTAAGCAAGATTTTAAAAATTGTTTCATTGGGCTTCTTGGAATATGCATTATCCTCTTTTGGATTGAATTTTCCGGTTTGGTGAATGGAAAAGAGGTATCAGCAAAACTTCTGGGCTCACTTTGGGCGGATTCCGGTATTATTGCCGCAAGCCTTCTGATCTCAATTCCTCTCTATTTTCTGGCAAAAAATGTGAAATAAAATTTCACCTCGCTTTTCATTCTGCTATCCAATCGAAAAAAGCTCTCATTTTGAAAGGTATCTCGATTTTTTTCACGATCGGAACGCCCAAAAGGCAGGGCTCTCCGCCTCCCGAGTTGGGCATATGCCCGCAATTCGCCCATGCTTACACGATCAATGGCGTCACCCCCAGTATCAGATACATCCCCAGCGTCCAGATGCCGGACATGGTTTCAATGCCTTTCGCATCGGACTGGCGGCCCGACGCCACGAAGATCATTCCGCGCCCGAGACAGATCAGCAGCAGGATCGCCAGAAGAAGGCTGCCGCTTTTTCCGAAGCCGCCGGACCAGGCCGCGGCGATGCTGAACAGCCAGGCCAGGAAGAGGGCCCCCATCCAGAGCAGGGTCGCCTTGCGGGGGCCGTAGAGAACGGAGTAGGTTTCCACGCCGGTTTCCTCCGCTTCGGGGGAGCGGATTTTCCGCCCGACTTCGATGACCACACCGGTAAAAAAGGAGACGATAAGAAACAGGCTCACCCCGCTGGGCGGGGGGGTTCCGGCAATCAGCCAGTCCAGCCCGGTGGTGTAGAGATCGATCAGGGGCATGATCATCATGTGGGAAACCATGTAGGTCAGCGGACGGGCCTTGAGCCACTCGGGCTTGAAAAACTCCGTTGTCATGAAAAAGAGATAGACCAGAACCACCGCCATCGGAGCCAGCATCACCGGCATGAGCCAAAGATTGACCATAAGCACGACAGCGAACAGCCCGGCGGCCACCAGAGAAAGCTCCTTCAGGCGAATCAGTCCCCGGGGGACCGGACGGTACGGCCGGTACCGGCAGTCATCCTCATGGTCCTTGTATTCATCCGTGACCCGCAGCAGGAAGAAGAAACAGAAGCTGGTCAGGATGCCGGCGATCAGGTGAGACAATGGAATGATGCCGCTCTCCCCCCGGGCGGCCCGGGAAAAGGTGGAAGCGGAAAAGGTAAAGGCGGCGATCAGCGGGCCGTGCTGAACCATCGGAAACCGTTCTTTCTGGTACTTCATCAGCCGTTTGAACAGCGGGGCGTTTCCCTCTGATCCCGGCAATTCTGATCCCGGCGCTCCTGGTTCTGTCGCCATTGAAGACTCCGGCCCGGCATGGCCGGAGGAAATCTTCTCCTGTGGAACCGGTCCGGCTGTGGCGTGAGGAATGTCGGAGTTCACGCCTTCTCCTTTCGTGAAAAGGCTTTGTGGGAGCGGGAAAAGTCGCCCGAGGTCAGGGCCGCGATGATGGAAAGCTCCCCGGCCAGGCAAAGCGCCGCCGCGATTTCGGCGAGCGCCCGGGCCTTGCCCGCACCCGCCATGCCCATGATCTTCAAACAGGCATTCTGCCCCGGCAGCCCGGTTCCGCCGCCGACGGTGCCGATCATCAGGTTGGGCAGGGTCACCGAAGCATACAAATCCCCTTCCCCGGTGACTTCAAGACGTGTGATCCCCACGGCGGATTCGGAGACGCAGGCCGCGTCTTGGCCGCAGGCGATGTAGAGCGCGGCCAGACCGTTGGCGAAATGGCCCTGCATCCCGATGGTGCCGCTCAGGGAACCACCGATGGAGGAGATGCGCCAGTAATCTTCCAGTTCTTTCGGGGCGGCCCGCAGATACTGCCGGGCGATCTCGGCGGGGATGACGGCTTCTGCGGTGACCTTTTTGCCCCGGACCGAATTGAAGGACTGAAATGATGCCTTTTTGTCGCCGGAGAGATTGGCCTCCACATACCACTTTTGCGGCGTTACCGGGCTTTTCTCCAGAATGTATTCGCAGATGGTCTGGGTGGCGAAGGTGACCATGTTCTGGCCCGAGGCGTCGCCGGTGGTGTATTCGAAGCAGAGGTAGACATGGTTGCCTTCCACGGTCATTTTCATGTCGGCAAGGCGGCCGTGGCGGGTGCTTCTGGATACCAGGTCACGAAAAACATCCTCCTGCCGGCTGACCCAGACCGCGAACGATCCCACCTCGGCCAGATCATTGAAAATGAACCCCGGCGCCCGGGCGACGCCTTCGCTCAGCAGCGCCGCGGTGCATCCGCCGGAAGCGGTAAGGGTCCGCGCTCCCCGGCTGTAGGAAGCCACCAGGGTCGCCTCGGTGGTGGCAAGGGGGATATGGTACAGACCGTCGGCGAACAGCCCCCCCACCCGAAGGGGACCGGCGATGCCCACCGGCATCTGAATGCTGCCGACGAAGTTTTCGATATTTCCGGTTGACACATCCAGCAGTGCCCGGCTTTTTTCATGCCAGAGCGCCTGCTTTTCTTCCGGTATCAGGTCCAGAAGTTCCCACCGTTTCTCTACGCCTTCGGCATCGTGCCCCGGATGAATCAGCGGAGCCGGCTGCGGCTCTCCCTTTTTCAGCCGCTTAAGGATATCCTCCTGAGGCGCTTCCTTCAGCAGATCATCGATATACCCTCGGAACTGATAGAAACTGCGAGACATCGGCTTCCCCCTTGGTGAAATCTGAATACCAATGGATCACCCTACCGAAACCGTTTACAGGATTCAAGGAATATGTTTCTACTGCGATTTCCGGTTCTTTATAGATGAATGACCGTATATCTTCCTTTGAACACCTTTGCTATTCCTGCCCATACTTAGAAAATTGAGCCCATATGCCCATCGGGGCGGGGCAAAGATCCGATCCGATTCATTCCCGCACACAACCTACAAAGAAAAGGAGTCCGCCATGCACCAGGAACTATTCGAACTTTTAAAAAAAGACCATGAAGAAGTCAAAAGCTTACTCAAGCAATTAAAAGAAACCAAAAACGGAGATGCCAAAAAACGCGAAGAACTCTTTGCTGAGGTCAAAAAGGAGATTCAGCCCCATCAGGCCGGAGAAGAAAAAACCTTCTATCCCGCTCTCAAGGACAATGAAGAAACACGGGAAGATGTTCTCGAATCGATTGAAGAACATCATGCAGCCAAAATGGTTCTCAGGGAACTCGACAGAATGAACAAAGACAGCGATCAATGGCTGGCCAAACTGAAGGTGTTCAAAGAGATCGTGGAGCACCACATTCAAGAAGAGGAAAAGGAAATCTTCGAGGATGCCAAAAAGGCGATCAGCGATGAGCAGATGAAATCGATCATTGAAAACTTCAATAAGGAAAAAGAAGCGGCCAAAAGCCAGGTCTCCTGACCGCCCCCGTTCATATGTTCACCTGGAAGCCGGCAGGCGGATCACCGACCTTCCGGCTTTTTTGCGAATCGAACCTTATCGGAGGGACCCGTTCCCGAGTTTTTCCCGGGGTCATTCCCGGCAGCGGAACCAAAACATTTACGCGGTTACCCGTCCATTCTTTTCCAGGTCCTCGGCCAGGTCGGAAAGATCCAGCCGATCCAGCGTGTCCGTCCGCTGCAGCCCGGTTTCCGGGTCCCACCCCCGCAGTTCGTAAAACTCCCGGCGCATAAATTCATAATCCGCCCGGTCCAGAATCTTTTCCTTGCGGCTGACCACTTCCTCCCCGGCTCCGGGCACCACCACCTCTGGATTCATGAAGACCGTCTCCACCGGGTCGGTGAAGTTGAATTCCTGGGGCACATCGTCGGTTTTGGGCATCAATCCTTCCCGCAACAGAATCGTCCGCTGCAGATTGAAAATCCGTTCGCCGTATGTCAGCAGCCCGGGTTCATCGCTCTCGATGCCGGTTACCGCACTGAATACCCGGCTCTCCAGGGTCGGATCACCGACATGATCCGGGGTGTTCCACGAAACCATCATCGGCCAGCTGCTGTCGCACAGGAGCAGACTGTCTTTGACATAAGTCCGGTCGATGGTGCGGGTGGCCGCCATGGCCTTCCCGTCGCGGCTGTTGAGATCCCAGGCCCGATCGTGATTCCAGAAGATTCGGGCCGCCTTGCGGTAGACCTCAGCGGTGACCGGTGTGGCCCCCGGGTGGTTCAGGTTCAGGACCCATTGCCCGATGATCCGGCTGACCTCGTGGAGCATGGCGATGGGCTGCCGCGGTTCGAAGGCGTAGAGCAGTCCGTTCATCAGGTATTCCCGGCCGGAATAGGTGGCCCCCGATCCGACGTCGGAGACCTCGTTGGAAAAGAGCTTTTCGGCTTCCGGTCCCAACCGCTTCCCGGCCCGAAGCAGCCCCTCGGCCAGAATGTCCCCGAATCCTTGGCGAAAGGCGATCTGATGGGCGAGGTTTTCGAAAAAGGGGCGGGTCCCCAGCTTGGAAATATCCAACCCGGTCTCTTTTTCAGTCAGAAACCCGGCTTTAAAACCGGCCTCGATCCACTGAACCACATTGGTCATCTCCATGGTGCATAAAGACAGGTCGTTGCAGATGCCGGTGGCGTCCAGGGCGGTCTCGGCCGATTCGCCGGTCTTGGCCACCCAGGGAAAATAGACGAACATGGCCTGGCATTTTCGCACCACCTTTTTTCCGGATGCGGTCAGCAGGGCATTGCGGTAATCGCAGTCGAGGCCGCACTGAAAACAGGACGATTTGCCGGTGCGCCGAACCTGTTCCGGCGGAAACGGCAGAAACATCGGCTCGTGTTTGTTCAGGTGGATAGCGGTCTTGTTCAGCTCTTTCAGCCGCTCCGGATCGGCCACCGAGGGCGAACCGGTGCCGCAGACCGCAATCGCCTTCAGGTGCTTGGACCCCATCACCGCGCCGAACCCGCCGGTGGCGCTCCCCTCGTTGTCGGTCATGATGTTGGCGTTGCGGCAGCGGTTCTCTCCGGCCGGACCGGTGGTGATGAACCGCAGGTTCTCGCCGTGGGCCGCCTTCAGGCCATCCCGGACCGCATAGGTTCCCTTTCCCCAGAGGTCGGCGCCGTTTTCCAGCCGGGCCGTCCCATCCTGAATCAGAAGGTAGACCGGTTTTTCGGCTCTGCCGGTGATGATGATCCCGTCATAGCCGGCTTTTTTGAGGTATGGCCCGAAAAACCCGCCCACATTGCCGTAGCAGAACCCCTCGTCCACCAGCATGGGGGATTTTCCCACCACCTCGAACCGGGAGGCCCCCTGAGCCCCGGTGGCCCCCAGCGGGCCGGTCGTGAAAATCAGACAGTTTTCCGGGTCCAGGGCCCCGACCTCGGGGCCCACCGTTTCCCAATAGATGCGGGTGGCGATTCCCCGGCCCCCGAGAAAACGGTCGGCATAGTCCATGGTGTTCAGTTCGGTGATTCGTCCGTCGGACAGCTCGACCCGAAGAATCTTGCCCATCCAGCCGTGTAAGGTTTGCGACATATTGATCTCCTTGGATGAAAATTCAATGAATCCGGAACCCCGAAGCCGCCGGAATTGAAGAAGCGGAGGGGTGAGAAACCGTCGGCTACATCAGGTCCGGATAATGCTTTTCCATGCAGCGGGGGCAGATGCTGTGGCTCACATCCGCCTGGGAGTATTTGTGGATGTAGACATCCACCTGCTCCCATTCACCCGCCTCGTTTCGTATCTTTTTGCAAAAAGAACAGAGCGGAAGAATCCCCTCCAGAGTTTTGATTTCTTTCAGCGCCGACTGCAGTTCGCCGATCAGGGCCTCGCGCTCGGCTTCCGTCTGTTTGCGGATGGTGATTTCCTGGTTCAATTTCTGATTGGTTTCATTCAGGTCCCGAAAGATCAGATCATAGGGTTTTTCAATGCCGGTGCGAATGATGGCCCGGTAGATGAGAAAGAATGAGAAGATCTTGAAATAGTGGCCCACCAGATTGGAGACGCCGTAATTGCTGATGTAAGAGGTAAAGGCCAGTTCCGAAATAATGGTGAAGGTGAGGGACCAGAGCAGAAGATGAAAGACCCTTTCATCGAACTTGGGCCGGTTTTCCAGCAGCAGATGAATGTTCACAACCAAAATGATGCAGATGACATACTCACTGATTTTTTTGAAATGGGTGAGCCCTTCCCCGGGAATGAAGCATTCCGGAAAAATCTTCAGATAGAAAACAGAGACGATCAGAGCCGCCGTGACGGCGGTGAAACCGGTCGCCACCCGATAGGGCCGCACCGGTTTGCCCGTCTTCAGGTAGGCGAAGGCCAGAAGCAAAGAAATCGATTCCATATACCGGGCGCCGATCCACAACTGGTTGGCATAGTAGTCATAATCGGTAAATATGGACATGCCTTTGTAGGCCAGGGTATGCAGCAGATCCAGGATACCGATGAAAAGATATGCGATGCCGATGAACAAGAGGTAGGGGTTTTGAATGTATCGACGGGAATTCCACGCAATCATGAATACGGAGCCGGCCACTATGATGGAAAAGAGCTCCGCCAGGCTGTGAAAAAGCAGGTAGTTGACGAAAGTTGTCAGATAGAGCCCTACCAGAAGCGAACCGAGCAGAAGAACGGTTCGAAGGTTGGCATGCCGGACCGGCAGGGTCTCGGAGGGTTGTGTCGGTTCCATTCATAATTCCTTTTTTATCATGCCGCCGGCCGATTCCGGCCAGAGACAAGGATTTCCCGGCAGCATCACCGAATATCCAAAAATACCGACCGGGCACTCCTTCTGTCAAGGAATACCTGGTGCTTCGCGGATGGCGTGAACCGCCGGCCGGGTATGGATTTCACTCTTGTATATTTATCTTTTTATCTTTATAGTGGAGCCATTCCGGCAAAGGCACATGCAGTTTCCCCGTACCCATTAACCTCAGGCGGGAATGCCGGATTCGATTCCGAACGGCGAACCACCGGCCGATGCTTTCGCGGGAATGAGCGTCCCCGAAGACAAGAGCGCGGTTTAGGCCCCGAATAGGGACGAACATGGTGATAACCCCACCGACAGGAAAATCAATGAACTCTGAAAAAAAGAAACTGCGCGTCCTTCTCGTCGATGACCATGCCGTCTTGCGGCAGAGCATTCGAATGATGCTGGAGGATTTGCCGGATATGGTGGTCGCCGGCGAGGCCGATTCCGGGGCCGCCGCCGTCGAGGCCTGCAAGGACCATGCGTATGATGTGGTTCTTCTGGATGTGCGGCTGCCCGATTTCACCGGGCAGGAGGTCGCCCGGAAATTGAAAGCCCTTCCGGAAAAACCCAAGATTATCGCCCTGTCCATGCGGGATGAAGAAATCGTCCGGCAGGAGATGCATAGGGCCGGGGCAGACGGATTTGTAAGCAAGGCCGACGGCGCGGACGCCCTCATTCAGGAAATTCGGGAATTTACTCACTGAACCCGATAGTTGTTCTCCTGCTCGCCGAAAGGGGCTTCACCTCTTTTCCAGAAATTCAGCCCTGAATACAGGGTGTTCCTTATTACCCTCACCGCTGATCGGGTTTATCATCCTAATAAAGCCGGAAATGCAATTCCATGAACCCCCGCCTCCACTGAAGGCGGGGGTTTTTTTAGGCACGGCTCAAGTGCCCGACTGAATCGAGGCCGGAGCGAATCTTGACCATCTCGGCGGCCGACTTTTTTCCGGTTTCGAGATCCCCCCGGAGGATACAATATTCGGCGACGGTGCATTTTTTATCAGGTAGTCGAAGATGGATGTATCATCGACGCCTTTGGTCGGTGGATCGAATTCGGCCTTTATTTGAGACAGGGCTTCTTCGGCCTCTCGCATTCATGCAGCGCGGGAGTCGGGTGGAACGGTGGATTATTTGTTCAGCTGGCGAATGCGGCGCTTGTCCCGCACCAGGAGTTGGCCGCTGTCCAGCGGTTTGACTTCGAACAGATCGATGGCTCGGATCAGATCCCCGAGCTTTTTGTAGCCGTAGTTTCTGGCATCGAAAGATGCCTGGTTGGAAATGTGCGAACCAATGGAGGCCAGATGAACCCAGCCGTCGTCATCCGGCCCCGCGTCGATGGCGTTGCGGATAAGGTTCATCAGTTTCGAGTCGGATTTGAGTTCGTTGCCGGTGGCCCGGGTGGGGGTGGACTCTTCTTTGGGCGATCCCGGCTTTTTCAGCTCCTCCAGGTAGAGAAACTTGGAGCAGGCGTTCACAAAAGCCATGGGCGCCTTGCGCTCCCCGAATCCGAATACCGTTTTGCCTTCGGAAAGGATGCGGGTCACCAGCGGGGTGTAATCCCCGTCCGAGGAGACGATGCAGAAGATGTCCATGTTCTTCGTATACAGAGTATCCATGATGTCGATGGTCATGGCGATGTCGGTGGCGTTCTTCCCCTTGGTGAGATCGAACTGCTGAACCGGCTGAATGGCGTATTCAAACAGGGATTCCTCCCACCCCTTGATGCAAGGGTTTTTCCAGTTGCCGTAGGCCTTTCGAATATTGACCACCCCGAACTTGGCCAGCTCCGAGACGATGAAATCGATCATCTTGGCCGGGGCGTTGTCCGCATCGATAAATACGGCGATTCGTTTGGTTTCGTTTTCCATAGGCTCCTTTCGATTCCCTGTTCTTATCCTAAGGGTGAACCGCAAAAATGTCCACACCCTTTCACGATCCATGACTGTTTCCGGTCGGATCTTTCATGCTGCACGGCACCAGCACCTGACACTTTCCACATACATGGGTGTTGGGTTCCAGCCCGGCCAAAGCATCGACCTGGGCGATGTTCTCTTTCAGCCGTTCCCAGCAGCGTTTCCGGTCGATGCCGGACACCGACACCGCCCCCACCGGGCAGCGCTCCAAACATGCCAGACACTTTCGGCCGTTTTTGTGAAGGCAGAGTTCCTCCCCATTCACCAGAGGGCTGTCCCCGAGATCGGCATCGGTGACCAAGCTGCCCATACGTCCGGCGCATCCGGCCGGGGTGATGAACTGGGCATTGACACCAAACCGGCCCAGGCCCGCCAGGTAGCCGAGATGCTTGTGGGACCACCGGGCCATCAGTTTCTCGGGATCAAAATTGTGGGTGGCCGGGGTCAGCGCGACCCGATATCCTCGGTCTACCAGTTCCTGCTGCAGCACCTCACATAAATGGCCGATCAGCCGGTTGGTAGCCTCGTAAGCCAGGCCCCAGCTTCGGGTAGGATTCTCCCCCGGGTGGTTTTCTTGGGCCACCGCCTTAATGAATGGCACAAAGAAGACCACCACCGTTCGGACCGTATCCAGCAGGTCCCGGGGTAAGACATGATCCTCGGCCGCGATACGGGGCAGCATGTCAAACCGGTCATCCACGACGGCCGTTGCCAGAAGGGGGTTTCGCCAGAAAGGGCGGACATCGGTTTTCTGCGAATAGGTCTGAACAGCATCTTCAAGGGCGTAGCGAAGATCGTCGGCGGAAACGGGGGTATTCATTGAGATCCCTTTCAAAGATAAGGTATTGTGATCCTATAAAATTTCGAGAAGATTGATCTAAAGACATCAAAAGGCGCTTTTTAACGAAACCTCATTCGGTTTTAAACGGCTGGGCTGTTTTTGTCCTTTTTGGCAGAGAAATCATTTATTTACTTACCAGTGTCGACGTCATTCTTCAATAATTCAGCCGCTTCACCTAACATAGAAGGGAATACACCTTTCAAAAAAATGATGTGCTCGGATTCTGTAAAGTTTCTGCTTCATTTTGCACTCTCAGTTGATAATTCACCGCATTCAAAAAAAATAACCATAGCCCGCGATATATGGCCCGAATATTGCTTTTTGCATACAAGAGATTGACAATTTGCATACACAAAAGTATACAAGGTCGGTCACAAAAACCATCTTTCGACGCAGGGGGGATTAAATGATTTATCACAACACGTTATTGCAAGAAAAAAGCGTATTGGGTATATGGGGTTCCTGGGCGCAGCTCACCATGTACCAAATCAACTTGTGGCGGTCCTGCTGCACTTTTTTTACCGGCAGTTCTTGCCGTTCGGAGAATGAAGATTCCTATCACACGCGGGATTTGTATGTGAATGGGAATCGATAAAGTTCCTTCGAGGCGGGAATGAACTGATTCCGATCTGCCACAGATGACATGAACCGGCTCGACGGTCCCGTGATCGCCCGTCGAAAATATTTTTTAAGTGCTTCAAATTTTTTAAGGCTCGGCTTGGGACTTCTCCCGATCCGCGGTCCTGAAATCGAGACATGAACCGGGACGTGGATTAAGTATGGATGGGTTATCGGGTCCGTGATCCGGTTTTGTGCATCTTCGTCGGTATCGACCCAACTTCCTTGAGCCGTTCTATCCAGGCGACGAATCGAGGCCATTCGATAAGGTAGGATTCTCTCAGATCATGGACCATGGTAAACCTGAGCCCGATGATGCCGCACAGAACCCACCCCACTTCAAACAGATCGGCAAAAAGAGGATTAACCAGGCCGTGGTAAGGTCAGGAGGCCCGTTCCTCTTTCAAAGCCTTGCCCGCATTCCAGCAATTCCCCGCAACGGGTTCCAGAGACCAGTATTTTTGGTCTCCACCATTCGGTCTTCCGAAGGCAGGCAGATGCTGAAGGTTCGGTTTTCATGAATGCCGCCGTTGGTGTAGTGCATTTTGGCCAACCCGATGGAGAGGTGATAGGGCGTGCCATGGTTCAAGATGCCGACGCGGCCACGGCCAGAAAATTGGGTTTTCCGCTCACCGTTGCCCCCACCAGCGTGGCGGGCATCGGATAGAGGGCGTTGACGGGGACCGATGGGATTCATTTGCAAGCCTTCTGGATTGAGTGGTTTTCCTCTGGTTCAGAAAATTAAATTCCTATTTTTATATTATTTTTACAATCAGTTAGACAATTAAATCCAAATTTTGTCCAATCGGGTTTAAATTTTTGAACTTGAAGCATTTTCAATACAAAACTCTGATTTTTATATTCTTATTTGCTTTGCAGACAATTTTCGTTCACAAGATTGAACAAAACACCGGATTCGGACCCGGCTGACCGGAAATGCTTGGAGACAGCCTCTATTTTTTTAAACTTATAAGTATATGAAATTTAATTTAAATTTTGTAAATACGCTTTTTTTTCACTCTTCCGGCATTCATTGGCAAGGCTCTTGCAATAAAAGAAAGTAACCTAATAATTTTTTCATCTTTTTTTCCTCCTAAGGGCGGATCAGGTCGGACCTGGTCCGCCCTTCCTTTTTGCAATCCGTTTTAAACCTGCCCCTTCAAATACCGTTTCCGCTCCGCTTCCGGAAATTTTTCAATCGCGTACCGCAGCATCGTCCGCGGCATATTTTGATAATGGACTTTCAGGAATGCTTTTTCGGCTGCCGGATTCCGCTTCCCGATCTCCCGCAACATCCAGCCGACCGCTTTGTGAATCAAATCTTCTTTATCTTCGACCAGAATGGCAGAAATCTCCAGAGCGTCCGTGACATCGTTTCGCCGGATGAAATAAAAGGTGGCCATGATCGCAATCCGGCGTTCCCATAAAACAGCGGATTGTGCCAATTCGTAAAGCATACTTCGGTCTTTGTCTGCCAGATAGGCGCCCACAATCTGCGGAGCGGAGCTGTCCACCAGGTCCCAGTTGTTGATATAAGCGGTCCGGCTCAGATACAGCCGATAAACGGCAGCTTTGTGATCGGCATCTGCACGCTGAAAGCGGCGGACCATCAGCAGGAGAGCAAGAAGACGCTCCTCATGAAAGGCGGATTCCAGGAGCACCGAAATGTCGGTCAGCGGGATATCCCGGAATCTTTTCGCCTGGGCCCGCAACACCGGCATCCGAATGCCGAGAAACCGATCCCCTTCACCGTACTCCCCTTTTCCGTTCTTGAAAAACCGTTGAGTATGGGCCGCGATGTCGGGATCAGCAAGGTCTCTCAGGATCCGGCGCATTTCCTCCACTCTCATGAATTCACTTTCAAGAGCTCTTCAAAAAATCCCGCTCAGGTCCGAAGGGATTGCTTTGGTCTGCGTCTTCCGTATGGCTTTGATGAACAATGTAGATTTTAATGCATTATTCAGCAAATTCATAGGTGATATCGGTAATTCTGCCGCGCCAGTACGGCTTGGGACCATCGGGAAACATCCAGGCCACTTCGCCCTCAATAGGCACCCGCATGCCGTTTCGGGTCTCATACTTCCGCCACCGTCCTTCCCACGGGGTCGGAATCATCTCGTTCTCCACAGCCCGTCCGCGGTCTTCGGCCCGGACCGATTCGATCAACCCCTCCGGATTAAAGCAAAATAGAGCGGTCACGGTCGTACCGCCGTCCGTCAAGGTGGCCCGGGCCGATGTATCGTCCACCGGCTCCCACTGCACCCCCTGGCTCGGCAGCAGGGCAGTGGGATACCACGCGGCTTCCGCAAAAAAGCGCAGCAGTTCCCCATGGGCGAGTTCCGGACTGGAGCCCATCTTCAGCACCCTCACCAGGCCCAGTAGTGAGGCGATGAGAACCCCTTCACCGGCCAAGTAGGCGTCGTGAACCCGAACGGAAAGGCCCGGCCCAAGAGCGATCCGCGCATCCCAGACGAATCCGGGCTGCTGCATCACCACCCGCTGATGGGACCGAAACGGTTTCCATTGGGGCTGATCTTCACCCATGTTGAAGGTACCGACGTGCGCCACCTCGACCGCCGCAATCAGAGGCTGCCCCGGTTCAAGAACCGCCTCGAAATACCGTTTGACCGGCTCCGGCAGCCCGGCCGATTCTTCCGGATTATAGGTTTCAGGTGACACCGATCGGCGGCCGGCCGAGAGCTTCTCATACATCCGGCGGGTACCGGATCGCCACTGTCGTTTACCATAAAACACCACCGCCGCAATTCCACCGACCAACCCGATGATGATCCACAATAAGAACATCCAATTCATGAAAAAAAATTCCAACTCATTATCAAATAATCAAATAGCGAAGTGGGTATCACTATTCAGTAGGATTTCCGAACACATCATAAAAATCGAGATCCGGATAATGCTTTTTTGGCGCAGGTAAGAAAGAAGCTGATGGGCAGCAGCATCCCTTGCAGGCCGTCAGATCCGAACCGCCGAGCCGGTCACCACGATTCCGCCGGATTCGGGCGCCTCCACCATCAATCGGCTCGGACGACCCATGGCCTCTCCTTGGCGGATGACAAAGGCGGCCGGCGCCGTCACCAGACCGGCATCCCTGAGATATCCGCCGAAAGCGGCGGCGGCGGCCGCGGCTCCGGTGGCCGGATCTTCCACCACCCCGCCCACCGGAAACGGATTGCGGGCGTGGAACAGGGTCGGGGTCTCCCGCCGGACCAGTTGCAATGTGGTAAGCTTCTCGCGAAGCATCAAAGTCTTGAGTGCCCTGAAATTATAATCGAGGTCGGCCAGACGCTGTTCGTCGGCGGCTGCCAGCACCAGATGCCAAGCCCCGCCACAGGCCCGGGCGGGCGAAATGGCCGGGTCAAGTTCATCCCGGCGCCAATCGAGGATGGACAAGGCCTCTTCCACCAAACCCTCGGATGCGGGGAGATGTTCCGGCATCACCGAAGTCAGAGATGCCTCTATGAAGCCCCCTTTGGTACGGACCTCCACCGGCACCTCGCCCACGGCGGTTTCCAGCCGATAGATGCCGTCACCGGCCAGTTCACCGAGCAGCACCCCGGCGGCGATGCTGGCATGGCCGCAAAAGGACACTTCGGCTTCGGGGCTGTAATAGCGAACCGCACGGCGGAACCCCTCGGCCGGAGAGAGAAAGGCGGTTTCTGAATACCCGACTTCAGCGGCGATACGCTGCATGGCATCGACATCGGGCGCCTCTCCGATCCAGACCCCGTGGATTGCCGCCATCCGGCTGTGTTGTAAAGGCAGACAGACGATGCAGTGATCCTCTGGACATAGCAATCCCTCCTCTTTTTTGGCATGAGGATACCCTAAAACAGAAACGCCGCCAAGGCAAGCCGCCGACGTTGCTGCGGAAAGAAACGGATTAATCGGACTTCAGGTGGCAGGATCAGCTTCATCAGCAGATCGATCTTTTTAAGGAAAGGCTTTAGCCCAGTATAGTCAGGGTACGACGATTTTAAACCTCACAGGAAGAAGGGTGTTCTATCGAAATCGGCCGCGGCGGCCATTTTCAAATGGGGTGATCGAATGCATTTGCGCAGATGATCCACCCGGGTTCGCATGATGCACATCGGCGGATGTCGGATAAAACGGCATGCAAAACCGGACGGAAGGACACCTTTTTGGGTTTTCAGGCGGTTTTGAAATAGGGCGGCGGCGGCATGGTTTCGAAACTCCAGAACGACATCGACCTGCATGCCGTCGCCGCCGTATTCGAGTTTGGTTTGCAAACGGGCATCGACCACCAATGGAATCGCGTCCTCCGCCGGATTCGGAATGACCCGCGACTCATTTCCGGTTGCGCTTGAGGCCACTATCTCAAAGGCGGCCCTCGGGCGTGCCGGCCCCCAGCGAATCCGGTGGGTTTGATCCTCCGGCGGGGTATCGGCACTGTGGGTTAAGGCGTGACGAATGGTGGCCACTGAAGCCTCGGGAAAGGCCTGCCTCAAAATGACGGCCAGCCCGGCGACACAGGCGGCAGCAACGGATGTTCCCGTGGCCGCCGTCATCGCCCCGCCTTTATGGGTGGTCCGAATCCCGACACCCGGCGCCGCAATCTCCGGTTTCAGACACCGGCCGGACTCCGCCTCATTTTCACTGCCGGAAAAGGATGCGATTCGACCCGTTTCTTCGATCGCACCCACGCCCAAAACGTCGGGATAGCAGGCCGGCGCATGTAACCGGCCGACCCCCGCATTGCCGATCGGGGCGACAACAAGGATGTCCTTCTCGCGCATATATTTCATGACGGATAAGAGGGCGGGCGTCGGCGGATGGATGCCCACCGCGCAGTAAACGACGCCCACAGACCGGCACAATATCCATTCGAGTCCCAACAGCATGCGTGCGACGACGTTGCCGGCTTCAATCACCGCACCTGCGGCAAGCTCTGCTGCGGGCGCAACCCCGATGTCGTCACCGACCAGCAATCCGGCGGTTCGGGTGCCGTGACCCTCGGGGTCGACCGCCTCGCAGGTATAATCCTCCAGCCCATCGGGGGCGAAATACTGAAAGCGACGGACCTTGCCGTGTAAAGCCGGATGGGCCGGATCGACGCCGGTATCCAGATGCCCGATCGTCTGACCCTTCCCGTTCACCCCCTGGGCATGAAGGGCTTTGATTTCCGAAAAAAACGACGCCATCAATAGAGCGCATGATTGGCGGTTCTTGCCAAATAAGTACCGCCTTCGATGACATGACCGATTGCGTCCGCCGTAACCGCGATTGCGAGCGTAATGCCCTCGGAGCTGTCTACGGCTTCCGGTATGGCCAGAAACTGGGCGATTTCAGGAACCGTGTCGAAGAAATTACCGGTGCCCTTGACGCCGTTGCTCAAACCGACGCCGGGCTTTTTTGCCCAAATCCAATAAATATAACAGGCCCGAACCCATTCAATGCGCTTTCGGTCGGTCGATTCGCGATCCGATTCTTTATTTTTGGTGTGATTGTGATCGGTTGTCGCAATAAGTTCCAGTGCTTCAATGACCTTTTTCGCGTTTTCCGCCGCCGTTTCCGATTCGGTGTTTCCCGGGGTTGCTTTTCCATCTTCGTCGAAATGAATATTCAACCATGCTTCAAATTTTTTAGAATCCAGGTGTCCATCGGACTTTGGGTCGTCAAATAAAGTGACCAGTTTCCTGGCGGCGACTCGCCCCTCTTCCAGCTTCTTCTGATTGACATTTTTACTCGGTTTTCCGTCACCGAATAGAGAATTGATCACCCCGATTTTTCGATCGTCATGGCCCACAATACCGAATTGCAATCCGGCGTGAACAATCCCGTAGACGCCGGTGAATGCGCAGACCACGTCCCCCCGTAGCGGCCCAGGCTTTCTGCATATTTAATGGGGGTTTCCCAACGTTCGTTGTTCTTTCCGGCGACATCCGCCAGGTTCATCACCAGATTGAGCAACCCGAGACCGAGCCCGCCAAACTGATAATACCAGGTGATCCAGGAAAGGGCTTCCGGTGATTCGAACAGATCCTTCATGCTGGCTGACTTGTGCGCCGTCGCACCGATCGGCAGCGGCCTGACGCAGGCTTGCGCCATGCTCCCGTACAACAAAAGAAATCCGCTCAGGAATGCGCCCGCCTCCGACATCTGCGCATCGGCTTTGAGTTTTCGTTCCGCCTCGGTTCCTTCAGTGCTTTTCTTGATTCTTTATAGAAATCGGACACAAAAGGAATGTTCAAGGGTTCGTTCACGGCGGTTTTGGCGCCGGCCAACGCCGCAATGACAAAGTCCAGCAGGAGATCAATGACTTTGCTGACGATATCGATGCCGAGCAGAAAGACGCCCCGCACCACTTCCATCACCGCCCCGAGGATCTCCTTCGGATCGGTGGAAGGATGCTCGAAAATGCGTTTTACATGCTCCAGTGCATGATCAAAGGATTCGCGAATCTTTCCGCCATCGGCATCGAGTTCCTTTTCGGCAAAATCGGCAAACTCCTGCATGGGACTCGTTGCGCCGCCGCCAAAGCCCATCCCCATGGCCATCGCAGGAGAAAAGGTTTCAGCCTCGAAAAATTTGCTTAACAGCCATTCCATTTTTTCGATGGCGCCGGACTGCCCCTTCACGTCCATCTTTTGAAGGGCGGGGATGTTGACCCCTGGCGGTTAAAAGTTGATGGGATGTTTAGGATAGCGGGTGAAGGGTCTCGGTTCCGAAAAATTGGAAAGTCAACAACTTTCATGAAAAGGATCTTCCGGGGGCTGACCACACCGTCTGTTCAGCGCTCTTCATCACGGATCAACCGGGGATCATCATCTATCTCTTCCTCGAATTGGGCCGCGGTGCGGAATACATCCGCTTCTGAATCTCTCGGGGAAACGACATCAACATCCGTTACATTAAGATGCATTACCTGCCAGTCAAAATTTTCATTTTCACAACGGATAATCAAGGCGGAACCCATCTCCTGCAGGGTCAGGCTGTCCCATCGAATCAGAATCAATACCTCATCGAGGACTTCCTCAACCCGGCCTTGCCAACCGCTGATATCCGTGCCGAAATCCGGATCTGCAATACCTGGTTTTACCGCTACGGAATCTCCGAGTTTTACCGTCATATTATACCCCCCCCATTTATGTTTAATGGGGATCCCGACTGGGCTATATCCGATCCCCTTTATTCGGCCATTTCCAGGTCCGATTCGGAATTACGGATAAGCTGATAATAAAACCTGACAATCTGCTCATAGTTGTTGATGGAAATCCGCTCGTTGGTGCCATGAATTCTGCGAATATCATCGGGACCTATCCAAATCGGGGAAAATCGATAGATGTTCCTGCTCAGGTTTACATAATGGCGTGAGTCCGTGGCGCCGATCACGGTCCCGGGGGCAACGATCATCCCCGGAAACACCTGGCGGATCGTCCGCTGAAGGATATCGAAGCCGGATGAATGCATGTCGGATACCGGGGACGGCTCACTCTGTATCTTTCCAATGGGTTTGACCTGCACCCGAGAGTCGTCAACGGTCTGCCGAACATGGTCGATCACACCGGAAATATTGTTTCCGTTCAGGATTCGAAAATTCACCACCGCCCGGGCCTTCATGGGCAAAACGTTCTCCTTGACACCCGCATCGAAAATGGTGGGGGCCGTGGTGGTGCGGATAACCGCATTGGAGGAGGGTTTGGCGGAAAACTGCCTCTTAACCAACCCCTGCAAAAGCCACAGATTTGCAGATGCAAACCGCATCGGGAAGGACATTTCAGGCGCCAAATACTCGAACATCCGGCGAGCCGGCCCTTCGAATTTCGCCGGAAAGGGGTTCCGCTCAAGCCGGTGTATGGCGGTGCTCAATATACCGATGGCGGTCTCCTTGGAGGGCATGGAGGAGTGCCCGCCTTCGGTTTCCACTGTCAGCTCAAGGCTTAGATAACCCTTCTCGGCGATTCCGATGAAGGCGACCGGCTTGATAATCTCCGGCACAATCCCCTCCGTTATCGAGAGACCTTCGTCAAGCACGAAGGCCGGTTTCACCCCTCTTGATCCCAGAAGCGCCGCCACCCGGGCGGCTCCGTTTTTCCCGCCGATCTCCTCGTCATGGCCGAAGGCAAAATAGATCGTGCGCCGGGGCTGGAATCCTTGGCCGAGCAACAGTTCAACCGCCTCCAGAATACCGGTCACCGCCACCTTAAAATCCATGGCCCCTCGGCCCCAGATGAAGCCTTCCGCAATACGGCCCCCAAAGGCCGGGTAGGTCCAGTCGTCTTCCGTCCCGGGTTCGACCGGCACGACATCCAGATGCGCCATGAGCAGAATCGGTTCCAGATCCTGCTTTTGTCCCTTCCAGGTGTAAAGAAGGCTGTAATCCGCCACCACTTCCCGGGTCAGGGCGGCATGCACCCCGGGAAACGTATCTTCAAGATACGCGTGCAGAGCGAGAAACGCCTCGGCTTGAAATCGGGCGGGATCCTGACGGGAGATCGTCCTGAATTTGAGTGCATTTGCAAGGTTCGAGGCGATTTTCAGGCCATCGACTTCGATCACGGCAGCCGGATCAACTCGCACCTGCTTTGAGGTCAAGCGTACGGTCCTCATCAACATGCCGGCGACCAGGAGGACAAGCCCTAACATGCCGTATATGAATATTTTTATCATGGGGATGTTCCTCTTATCGCGTATTTCATTCAAAATCGACTATACCCGGTCGAAACACAGACCCCGGTGAACAAGATAGACTACAAACCGGTAACAACGATCCCGGAAACAGCGGTCACAATCCCCAACCCCTGAAGTTTCGTGACCTTGTCTTTCAGGAATATCATCGCCATCGCAATGGTGACCACCGACAAAGCGGATGCGATGGGCGTGATCAATATGGCGTCTCCGATCGTCAATCCGTAATTGACGAGGGCGACCGCCCCGGCATCTAAAATCCCCATCAACACCACTATCATTCTGGTTTTCCGGGTCGTTTCCGTTAAGGCGAGCGCCCGCTTGACGAGGAGGGAAAAGAGCAGAAGAAAAAGAACGATGCCGATCTTCACGAAAAGAGTGGTCAAGAGCCATCCGATCCGTTCGGAGATGATTTCGCTGATATTCCAGAAAGAGCCGAAGAAAAAGGCACCGCAAACGGTTTCTTTCACACCTGAGGTTAGATGAAAATTTCGATTTTTGATGTCATCCCAGTTTAAGGATGCCAGGGTCGCGCCGGAAATGATCATAAAGACCCCGATAGTCTGCAGCACAGACAACCGTTGGCCCATGAAGATGAAGGCGATGAGCATCGTGAATACCGCCCACAGGTTCATGACGGCGGCCACCAAGGATATGTTTCCTTTTTCAAACCCTTTCATGAAAAACAAGTACCCGGCGGAATAGAAAAGAGCGGCGACCGGAAGCAGAAGGAGGGTCAGCAGAGAAAGATCAAGTGTAATGGAAAAAACGGGAACAAGCAGTAGGACAAAAATAAAACCGGCCGACTGGGACCAGAAAAATGTTTTAAAAGCCCCGATTTTCTTGGCATAAACCCCGGCGAAAAAATCATAAATGCCCCAACCGAACATACCGCCCAATCCGCATACGATACTAAGAATCGCTGAAGTCATTTTTCGACCCCGCAAGCATACAGGCGGATAGAAGAACCAAAATGGCGGCACGCAAGGACATAAGACGGCACGATATCCTTTTCGGAACAGGTCTGTCAAATGGCGCATGCACCGGTTTGCCCGCTCTGCGCAATTGAATGTCGCGTTCAGACGTCTCTTGACAAATGACGCTTCAAAGATCCATATGGAAATCATTCATACAAAGCTTTTTTTGCAAACCCGCGGAACGGCGGAAAAGGCCGTTCTGAAAGGAAAAGATCATGCCGAATCATTCGATAGCGTACCCGCCCCGAGCCCCCTTGGCCCAAGTCCCCACCCCGATGCACCGGCTGGATCGAATCAGCCGGCGGATGGGCGTCGAGATTTACATTAAACGAGACGACCTGACCGGCATGGAATTTTCGGGAAACAAAATCCGCAAGCTCGAATTCGTCCTGGCACGGGCCCTGGAGATGGAATGCGACACGGTCATCACCTGCGGCGGGGCCCAGTCGAACCATGCCCGGGCCACTGCTGTAGCCGCAGCCCGGCTGGGACTGAAAAGTCTGCTCTTTCTGAGAACCGAGGATCCTCAAAATCCTCCGCCGGTGTCGGGCAACCTTTTACTGGACCGCATGGCCGGGGCCCGAATCGAATGGATCACCCCGGGCGCCTACCGCGACCGGGATTCGCTGATGGCCGAGGCCGCCGATTCGCTGAAGGGCCGAAATCAAAACGCCTATGTTATTCCCGAAGGAGCTTCGGATGCGGTGGGCGCCTGGGGGTATGTCCATGCCTTTGAAGAGCTGGCCCGGGATATCGCCGCCCTAGAAAACGGGGAAACCGGCAGCACCACCATCATCCATGCCACCGGCTCGGGAGGCACCTGCGCCGGTCTGCTGATCGGGGCGGCCCTGCTCGATTCGGAGTATGGGATTGCCACCGTGAATGTCTGCGACGACCGGAACTATTTCACCGAGGTGATCGGCGGGATCTGCGGCCGGTTTTTTGAACATTATCCGAAACAGCCGCCGGAGAATATCATGGACCGTCTGGAGATCGTCGACGGCTATGTCGGACGGGGCTACGGCCTGTCCCGCCCGGAAGAGCTCGAACTGATCTGCCGGATCGCCCGGGAGGAAGGGATTTTTCTGGACCCGGTCTACACCGGAAAGGCTTTTTTCGGGATGATGAAAGAGCTGGAAAAAGATCCGGGGCGGTTCGGCAAACGAATCGTGTTCATCCACACGGGCGGGCTGTTCGGGCTGTTTCCGAAAAGTGAGGATATTGCGGCCGTTCTTTCCCGGATCTAAAAATTACTTTTTTTAGATCCGCCACATAGAGCCATCAATTGCGAAAAAAGGATTGCCGCGAAGCGGCACGGAGCCGATCCAGACCGAGGCCGAAGCGGGCGGCAAAGGCCTCATCGATGGGAAACCCGATGCGGTTGACCGCCGCGGTAAACGTCCGCCGCCAGTCGGTATATGGACCATGGACTTCCGAATGATTGTCCGAGGTGTTGATCACATAGCTCCCCGCCACGGATAGTCGGACCAGTTCGGCACCGTGCGCCTTTGCCGTCTCCACCAGACGGTGATGTTGGTGGAGCACCGGGTAGGGATTGCCGCGGAGCGGGTCCGGATCGCCGGGCCTCAGCTGGAATACCGCACTGGAGCCGCAGATACGGTGGAATGCGCCCGGGAAGATGCCTGAATCCGGCAGCGGTGCGGCGCGCAGGGTCTGAAAGTCGGCGGCAAAACCGGCTTCGATGAGACCGCCGACGTGATCCGAACCGATCATCGAACGCGCCGCCTCGACGAGGCGCACGTCGACCCAGTCGTCGGCATCGAGGAACATGAGAAGCCCACCGCCGCCTTCCAGGACCAGCCGGTTGATGGCGTGGGTCTTCCGTCCCCTGTCGCGATTGTCCGCACGAATCGGCTCGGCAGGCCAATCCGCCTTCACGAAAGTAATGCGTGAATCGTCCGGCAGTTCTTCCGGCCGATCATGGCCCATGAGGATGACATGGAAATCCGGGTCCGTCTGGGCGAGCACGGAGGTCAGGGTCAGATGGAGCAGCGCCTCGATTCGGGGCCAGTGCCGGGCACAGGCCCGCGGCAGGAGCGGGATACCGAAGGTGAAGGGGATGGGGATGGTCATGCTTCTGCTTTCTGTGCCCGCTGCCGCAGGTGCGCCGGCTCGTGTGTTTCTGTATTCGTACCAGCCCGGAGTGGCTGCTTCCGGTTCACAGTATGCCTATTCAGTCCTTTCCTGTTTTTTCGAATGATACCCAAAAACCAACATTTATGTCACCTCCGTCTATTGCTGGTCGTCAGCGGACAAGTCATGGAGAATCGCCTGAATCTGTGGATAAAGCGCAGGAATATCCTTTAAAACGGTTTCATAGACTCGGTTCCAGTCGATTTCGAAATAGTCATGCAACCAGTGTTTTGCGCATTCCGGCGATCAGTTTCCACGGGATATCAGGATAGGCTTTCTTGATATCAACGGAAAGTCGCCAGGCGGCTTCTCCCAGAATCTGCAGATGGCGCAGTAAATGGGATGCCCGGTACTTATCCGTTTCGAATTGTTCACGGCTCGCGGGCGTTGCATCAAGGATTTCCTCGATGCACTCCAGTAAGTCTCCCATCAACAGCGGATCGGTTCTTTTCACAGCGGTATAGACTCCTGATTCAAATATGCGCGCCATCGGGGGCGAATACCACCTTCACTAATAATATCCACTTTAACACCCAGCAGATCTTGCAAATCCATGAGCAGACCGCCTTGATCGAAGAGCGAACGCCCAGATTCGAATTTTACAATAAAGTCTACATCGGTATCTTTGCCGGCCTCACCGCGAGCCACAGAGCCGAAAATTCGGATGTCGCGGGCCCCGTATCGTCTGGCGATTTCGAGGATTTCCTCACGATGACGTTTTATTATTTCACGTGTGATCATGCCATTTTCTCCCTTATCGGCTGGAAAAAGGTACCAAAAAACTCGTCTCAAAATTTAAGCCAATGAGAAAAAAAGCCGGCTTTTCCCAGCCGGAGTTCACTGCCTGCCTATATCAACCTTTGATTTAAGGGGAAATCTCTCCGGATGTTCTATAGATTCAATTCCAAGATCGACATCAAGTTCAGGCCAATAAAAGTGGCCCGGGCTTGGTTCTTCAACATTTATTATTTTGCCTACGGGAGCATTCTTAAACCATGGGAACTCATCAAATGGGATAAAAAATTCTCTGTTTTCAGTTAAAAGCCATAAACCATGATTTGAAATATTGGTAACTTCAACGGTGGAAGTGTGTTTGCCAAGCGGTTGTGAACTCATTGTAGTGCTCCTCGACTATTTCTTCGATTTGTTTAAGCTGTTTTCTTGATAAGTGGATGTTTTTGGCCAATTCAATTTCTGGCTCCAGCCAAAATTTTGCTTCTCCATTTTCAGAATACACATGGACATGCATTCTTGTTTCTTCTCTGGAAAAGAAAAAGAATCGATATCCTTTTTCGCGCAATACTGTTGGACTCATATTATTTTTTATGCAACATGAAGTCGCGGTCAGGGGCTGCAGGGGCTGCCCCTATCCTTCGTAAATGGAAAACAGGTTCTCTCAGGTCAACTTTTTAAAGCGGCTCACTCTTGCCGCCCCATGCACTGCAATGTTTGTTTTTCAGTATAAATCTCTTTTTACAATGCAGGGAGTGCGTGGTAGATTACCGGACGGTACTTCGTCACTTTTTCATCAAATACTCGGCTACGGCGTGCTATGTCGATGGCTAAATTATCGATGGCCTTGCCGAAATCAAAACAAGTGGAGCACTACAGCGGCGAAATGCGGTCCGGTGCAAATATTTGCTATTTCTTAACGAACCCCCTTCAATTTCCCATCTCGATAGGCTTTTAGTCGTTTTTCAGCTTCTATTCCCCATATTTCGTCAATCGTCTTATCCGGTTCATCAAGGCTTTTTAAAAGGCCTTCAATAATACCGATTTTATCTTGAGGTTTAAGATTTAAAGCTTTTTCCAATATTTTTTTACTATCCATATTCGCTCCTATTCTATGTTTACTTGCTTGGATCATTGCGTTTTGTTTGGGACCTATAAAAGCGGCAAGTCATGGTAGGAATGCCAGTTCCCCGGCACTCTATGCATAACCCCCTGATGTGCGGTTTTCCCGCGCCCCGTTTCCTGCTTATTTCGGAGCTGTACCGGCACTTCAGGAAGCGCGGTCTCCCCTGCGGCCTGCATGATTCTCTGTGTACGCTTCGTGTGGGTCG
>CAZNLT010000046.1:12240-37890 GCA_964573705.1 uncultured Desulfobacterales bacterium | reverse complement strand
AACTCAAAAGTTTTCAGAAGGAAAGGAAAAAGCCCGGGTAGTTCAGGGCGGGATTAAAAACGTGCTGCTTGTAGAGGGCGGGGGGGGAGAACCAGGGGTTCTCCCCGCCGATTCTTATTTGAGTAGAGCAGAGGGTGTTTTTTCAGGAAAGTCGGTCGCATCCACCGATATGCCGTCGACGGATTCCGGGTGTCACGGAGATCTTACCGGCTCGGAGATGGAGGATTCAAGGGTGTCCCCGAATACCGCGATCGCCGGTTCCGCGATTCTGTCATCGTCATATTCCACGAACTCGCCGCTCATCTCTTGCGGGGCGTGCAGGGCCAGCCAGGCCACGGAGCGGGCCGGTACCTGAGGCGGCTCCAGTTTGTTGTCGGATTTCAGCGCCTGAAAATAAGCGACCTTGTCTTCGGACATGGCTCCGGGGCCCACCTCCCGAATCATTTCCTGCATTTGAGTGTCCACCACCCCGGGCCGAACGGCCACGGAAACCACATCGGATTCTTCCTCGGCCAGGATGCGCGTGAAGTGGGTCAACCCGGCTTTGGCCGTGCAGTAGGCGCTCCAGCCCTGAATCGATTTGACGGCGGCTCCGCTGGAGATGTTGATGACCCGGCCCCGGGCGGCCCGCAGGTGGGGCAGGGCGGCATGGGTGAGAAAAAACGGGCCCAGAAGATTGACCTCGATATTGTACCGCCAGGCATCCGGATTGGCATCGGCTACCGGGGCGATGGGCCCCAACAGGCCGGCGTTGTTGATCAGGGCGTCCAGACGGCCGAACCGGTCGATGGTCTCCCGAACCGCTTCGTTGCAGCCGGTCTGCCCGGCGATATCGGCGGAAAAAGGCAGCCCATCCCTCCCCGAGCGGCGGATCTCTTCCGCGATCTCTTTCAGGGAATCGGCGGATCGAGCCACCAGGGTGAGACGGGCCCCGGCCTTGGCCAGCCAGCGGGCGATCTCGGCGCCCATTCCGCGGGACGCGCCGGTCAGGATTACAACGGGTCCATCAGCCATATACCATCCTCCAGGTTCAGGTGTTCGGAAAGGTTCGGTAAAATCGGTCGATAACGCTCAACAGGTCCTCGGGAAGCCGAGCCCGCGCCGCCTGAGTGATCTCGTCGGGTACCCCGCCGTAAAACGCTTCGGCAATGCCGCCGGCGATGCAGGCAAGGGTATCGCTGTCGCCCCCGAGGGAAATCGCGTTTCGCACGGCGTCTTCATAACTCCGGGATTCCAGAAAAGAGATAATGGCTTCGGGCACCGACCCCTGGCAGGAAACGTCGAAATGGTAGCCGGGACGAATTTCGTCCGGGGTGCGGTTCAGGTCATACCCGAACCTGCGGGCGATCTCTTCTCGAATGGCCTTTTTTGTGCGGCCCTGTCGCGATAGAAAAATGGAGAGGGCGGTCGCCTGGGCCCCTTTGACGCCTTCGGGATGGTTGTGGGTCACCTCGGCGCTTTCTCGGGCCGTTTCCAGAACCCGGGATTCTGTGTCGAAAGCGAATCCCGCCGGGCTGACCCGCATGGCGGAGCCGTTGCCCCAGCTGTGGTAAGGCCCCATTTCATCGGAATGGAGCCATTGAATGAAGGCGCCGCCGTATCCGGCCCGCGGATATCTTCGGCCGAAACCTCTCAGGGTCGCCGCAAAATCGGCCCGGTTGAGGATCGCTTCGGCCACCGCTACCGTCATGACGGTATCGTCGGTGAAGGCAGACCGGTTATTGAAGAGCGGAAAATTCTTGGTCTTGATGGGGCGGGCTTCATACACCGACCCGATGATGTCTCCGGCGACGGCGCCGATCATGGTTGCTCCTTCTTCATTTAATTTCCGATGATGTGAGGTTCCGTTGTCAGGTCGGAAAAATCATTTTGCCGCTGGTGGAAAGGTCATACCCCGACATCGCGGCGGCGGCATCCAGAAAAGCCGACTCGTGCAGCATTCCGAAAAAAAGCTGGACCCCTTCATCAAAAAAGCGCTCTTTGGTGACCAGAAGGTCGAAGCGTTCCCACCGCAGGGGAATGAAATCGAGGTTCAGTAGCTGGGCGATGGGCCGAATGGACGGGGCCGCGTCCACGTTTCCGGAGAGGATTTCCAACCCTACATCCAGATGTCTGGGGATTTCCCGGTCATACCCGGCCAGCTGTTCAGGGGCGATGCCCGCCTTTTTGAGTTCCCGGTCAAAGAGCAGACGGGTGCCGGTGCCCACCGGACGGTTGACGATGTTGAGCCCTTTCCGGGCGAGATCGGCGATACCGCCGATGGATTCGGGATTTCCTTTTTGAACCAGGATGCCCTGTTCCCGTCGGCAGAAGTTGACCACGGCCGGGGATTTTTCCAGCTCCCGGGTGGCGAATTCGAAGTTGTACTCTTTTTCGTTCTCCTGAAGCAGGTGGCTGGAGGCGATATGGCAGAGATTTTGGCGCAGGGCTCGAATCCCGCCCATGGACCCCAGATTCCCGAAAACCGCCACGTGCTCCGAATAGAGTCGGTTGAAAACGCTCAGGGCTTTGTCCAGAAGCGGGTCATTGGAGCCGGCCAGGATGAGCAGCCCGTGGTAGGGGGGAAGTTGAGTGGTGGGTTCGGGATAATTGAGGGTGTTGTTTTCGATCCACTGTTCCACCAGGTGCCGGGGGAAGAGCCACTTCCCCGTGATTTTGGTTGCCGGCAGTCCCTTTTCGGAAATCAGGGAATAGACCATCTTTTCATTGATGTCGAGGAATTTTGCGACTTGTCTGGTTGAAAACATCTCCTTCATCAGATGCGCCTCTGGTCATTCAAGGGTTGGGGGCCCGGCTGCATAAATTCGATTCCATTCTTGACACTATATGGTTGGTGCGGACCCTGTCAACCGGATATTCACGCCCCTTCGCACCGGAGAATTCTGTTTTTTCAGTCGGCAAGAACCAGGGGCCACGATCATCGTTTCGGCCACCCCAGGGTATTTTCCCGGCCCGGCAAGAACTCGCTTTCGCTCAAGCAGCTTCCCGACCCGGGCGATTCGGGGACGGTTAAGATTTTGACATTTCATCCCTTTTCTGTTAAACTTTCTTTAGTTGGACCGGGATGAGGAAGAATGTATGTTTTTACGCCTGGCTTAAACACTTTTGGAGGAAAGGAAAATTCGTATGCTCAAGAGAGTGACCATTCTGCTGTTTTCCATCGTGTTCCTTTTTTCGGGGTCCGTCCTTGGGGCCGAACCCCAAACGGGGGGTACCGTCGTATTCGGGCGGGGCGGCGACAGCGCCGGTCTGGACCCGGCTTTTGAAACCGACGGCAATTCCTTTATGATCTGCGACAATGTCTTTGATCAACTGGTGCTCTACGCCGATGAATCGACGGAGACGGTGCCGGGCCTGGCGACCTCCTGGGATATTTCCTGGGACGGGCTCACCTACACCTTTCATCTTCGGGAAGGGGTCAAGTTTCACGACGGCACCGAAATGAACGCCGATGCGGTGGTCTTTTCCATCGGCCGCATGATGAAAGAAAAGACGGTCAAGTTCCACAAAGACCAGTGGGAATTTCCGGAGAAGCAGCCGCCGGCCGAATACTGGCTCAGCATGGAGATGGACGACACCATCGGCAGTATCGAGGCGGTGGACAATTACACCGTGGTGTTTCGCCTGAAACGGCGGGAAGCCCCGTTCATCGCCAATATGGCCATGGATTTCGCCGCCATCGTGAGCCCCGCGGCGGTGCTCAAGCTGAAGGACGATTTCCGGTCCAATCCGGTGGGCACCGGCCCCTTCAAGTTCGTCAAGTGGATGAAAGACGACCGAATCATCCTGGAGGCCAACCCGGATTACTGGAACGGCCGCCCCTACCTCGACCAGGTGATATTTCGGGTGATCCCCGACAACTCGGTCCGGTTTCTGGAGCTCAAGACCGGCAATATCGACATCTGCCAGTTCCCCAACCCCGAGGACATCGATCTGGCCAAAAAAGACCAGAACCTGAAGCTGGTCTCCCAGCCGGGCATGAACATCGGGTATGTCAGTTTCAACCATACCAAACCGCTGTGGCAGGACAAAGAGATCCGCAAGGCCTTGGCCTACGCCATCAATAAAAAGTCGATCGTCGACAACATCTACTACGGCCTGGGGCAGGTGGCCAAGAACACCATTCCGCCCACCCTCTGGGGATACAACGACGAGATCGAGGATTATCCCTATGATCCCAAGATGGCCAAATCCCTGCTGGAGGAGGCCGGGTTCTTCCAGAAACTCAAGGATGCCGGACAGGAGAAGATCACCCTATGGTCCATGCCGGTGCCCCGGCCTTACAACCCCAACGGGATGAAGGTGGGCGAGGCGATTCAGGCCAACCTCAAGGACGTCGGCATCGACGTGGAACTGGTGACCTTTGAATGGGGCACCTATCTCAAGAAGCAGCGGACCCAGCCGCCGGAGATGGACCTGTTTCAATTGGGCTGGACCGGCGACAATGGGGACCCGGACAATTTCCTGGCGGTCCTTCTGGATGGCCTGGCCGACCCCAACGTGCGGACCCAGTGGAAAAACGATGACTATCATGACACCATCCTCAAGGCCAAACAGGCCACCTCCCGGGAAGAGCGGGTGGAGCTTTACCGTCACGCCCAGGTGCTGATCCATGAAGAAGTGCCCATGATCAACATCGCCCACTCCCTGGTGGTCTGGCCCATGAAGCAGCGGGTCATGAACTTCAAGCTGCATCCCACCGCCAGTGTGCGCATGCATCAGGTCTGGGTGAAAAAGTAAGTGAACAACCGGGGTCGGTCGGGCATACCTCGACTGCCCCGGATTCTCCGGGATCGCCGAGTCGATTCGGTTCAATATCCCGGAACGCGGGCTGTGAGGAGATCTATTGTCCCGGTTCATTCTGCGCCGATTCCTGTCCCTGATTCCGACCGTATTGGGGATTTCCATTCTGGTTTTTTTCATGGTTCATCTCATCCCCGGAGACCCGGCCGAGATGATGCTGGGGGAGCGGGCCTCGGTGGAATCCCTCAAGCAGCTGCGGGAACAGCTGGGGTTGAATGAACCCCTTTATGTGCAGTACGGGCTGTTCATGTCCCGCCTGGTGCGGGGAGACCTGGGAAGGGCGCTTCGCACCAATGAAAAGATCACCACCGAAATCATGCAGCGGTTTCCGGCCACCATCGAGCTCTCCCTGGCGGCCATCCTGATCGCCACCGTCTTCGGCATGCTGGCCGGGATCATTTCGGCCACCCGGCAATACTCGGTCTTCGACTATATCAGCATGGTGGCCTCCCTGATCGGGGTCTCCATGCCGATCTTCTGGCTGGGGCTGGTTTTGATGATCATCTTTTCCCTGCACCTCGGCTGGCTTCCGCTCTCGGGCC
Organism: uncultured Desulfobacterales bacterium; assembly: GCA_964573705.1. Classification (GTDB taxonomy): domain Bacteria; phylum Desulfobacterota; class Desulfobacteria; order Desulfobacterales; family Desulfococcaceae; genus JAABSQ01. The sequence continues at coordinate 32,545 of CAZNLT010000046.1, read as the reverse complement.
GCCTCAGCTACTTCATCGAACTGGAAACCGTCACCAATCTCTACGTCATCGACAGTGTCCTTACCGGCAACTGGACCGCATTCAAAGACGCGGTCTGGCACCTGATCATGCCGGCCTTCACCCTCAGCACCATCCCCATGGCGATCATCGCCCGCATCACCCGGTCGTCCATGCTGGAGGTGCTTCGGCAGGACTATATCCGCACCGCCAAGGCCAAGGGGTTGTCGCCGGTGACGGTCTACCTCAAACACGGGCTTAAAAACGCCATGATTCCGGTCATCACCGTCATCGGGCTTCAGTTCGGGATTCTGATGGGCGGGGCCATTCTCACCGAGACCATCTTCGCCTGGCCGGGCATCGGCAACTGGATTCTGAACGCGGTCTACGCCCGGGACTTCAACGCGGTTCAGGGCGGCACCATGCTGGTGGCCACGGTATTCGTGCTGATCAACATGGTGGTGGATATCCTCTATGCATGGGTCAACCCCCGAATCAAGGTGAGCTGATGACGACGACCGCGGCGGAACACCCCGGGCAGGCCCCCAAAGGCGCGGCTGAAAAATCCCGAAGCCCTCTCTGGGAGGCCCTGCTTCGGCTTCGGAAAAACAAGATCGCCATGGCCGGCCTGGTGATCATCTCCCTGTTTCTGATCATGGCCCTGTTTTCCCCCTGGATCGCGCCCCATGATCCCCTGGAACAATCCCTCTACGACAAACTGCAACCCCCGGTGTGGGAGGAGAAGGGGACCTGGACCTATCCCCTGGGCACCGACGATTTCGGCCGGGACCTTCTGAGCCGGATCATCTACGGATCACGGATCTCCATGCTGGTGGGGGGGGTGGCGGTCACCATTTCCCTGTTCTTCGGCACCCTGGCCGGCGCCGTGGCCGGGTTTTACGGCGGAATCATCGACAACATCATCATGCGGCTGATGGACATCCTGCTGGCCTTTCCCTCGATTCTGCTGGCCATCGTCATCGTGGCCTTTCTGGGGCCCAGCCTGGAAAACGCCATGATCGCCATCGGGGTGGTCTCCATTCCCCGGTATGCCCGCATCGTCCGCGGATCGGTGCTGGAGGAATACTCCAAAGATTATGTCCAGTCGGCCCGGGCCCTGGGGGCCCGGGATACCCGGCTGATCTTCGTTCATATCCTGCCCAACTGCCTGGCGCCGCTGATCGTTCAGACCACCCTGGGGTTCGCCTCGGCCATTCTGGAGGCGGCCGCCTTGAGTTTCCTGGGCCTGGGGGCCCAACCCCCGACCCCGGAATGGGGGGCCATGCTCGCCAACGGCCGGGCCCTGATTCTTCGGGCCTGGTGGGCGGTTACTTTTCCCGGGGTGATGATCCTCTGCGCGGTGCTCGGGTTCAATCTTCTGGGCGACGGGTTGCGGGACGCCCTGGACCCCCGGCTGCGGGAATAGGAGGTGGCCTCGGTGAGCGAACCGTTGTTGGAAGTCAAAGGGCTCAAAACCTATTTTTTCACCGATCGGGGCATCGCCTGCGCGGTGGACGACGTCAGCTTTTCCATCGAGCCGGGCCGGACCCTGGCCATCGTGGGGGAATCCGGATGCGGCAAAAGCGTCACCTCTCTGTCGGTGATGCGGCTGATTCCCACCCCGCCGGGCAGAATCACCGCAGGAGAGATCCTCTTTAACGGAACCGATCTGCTCAAGGTATCCGAAAAACGAATGCGGTCGATTCGGGGCAACCAGATCTCCATGATCTTTCAGGAGCCGATGACCTCCCTCAATCCGGTGTTTCGAGTGCGGGAGCAGATTTCGGAGGTGTTGAAGCTGCACCAGAAGCTGTCCAAGGCCGAGGCCCTGGACAAGGCCGTGGACCTGCTTCGGCAGGTGGGCATTCCATCCCCTGAATCCCGGGTCCACGACTATCCCCACCAGATGAGCGGGGGCATGCGCCAGCGGGTGATGATCGCCATGGCCCTGGCCTGCGATCCCCGGCTGATTATCGCCGATGAACCCACTACCGCCCTGGATGTCACCATTCAGGCCCAGATCCTGGAGCTGATGGACAATCTTCGGGACAATACCGGCGCCGCCATTCTGCTGATCACCCATGATCTTGGGGTGGTAGCCGAAACCGCCGAGCACGTGGTGGTCATGTACGCCGGCCGGGTGGTGGAGGAGGCGGATGTCAAGGATCTTTTCAATGATCCGCTGCATCCGTATACCCGGGGGCTGATGCGGTCCATCCCCGGCACCTCCGCGGAAACCGATCGAAGCCGTCTGGAGGCGATTCCCGGAGTGGTGCCGAGCCTCTTGAACCTGCCGAAAGGCTGCAAGTTCAACGACCGGTGCCGCCATGCCTTTGACCGGTGCTTTGAAGAGGAGCCCTGGCTGCTGACACCCAAAACCGGCCATTCGGTACGGTGCTGGCTGTTCGAAGACAAGGAGGCCGAATGACCCGCCGGAAGAATGGAGACAAACTGGTGGTCCTGAAAGGGCTTCGCAAGTATTATCCGGTCAAGGAGGGCGGCCTGATCGGAGAAAAGAGCGCGGTCAAGGCGGTGGACGGGATCGACCTGGATATTCACCGGGGAGAGACCCTGGGGCTGGTGGGGGAATCCGGATGCGGCAAGTCGACCCTCGGCCGGGTCATCCTGCGTCTGGAACCGCCCACTCAGGGGGAGATCTACTTCGACGGAGAGGATGTTCTGGCCATGTCGTCCAATCAGATGCATGGACTCCGCCGCCGAATGCAGATCATCTTTCAAGACCCTTACTCCTCCCTCAATCCCCGCCAGACGGTGGGCGGAATCATCGGCGAAGGGCTGTTGATCCACAAGGTGGGGACCAAATCCGAGCGGACCGAACGGGTCCGCCATATCATGGAGGTGGTGGGGCTTCGGCCGGAATACATCAACCGGTATCCCCACGAGTTTTCCGGCGGACAGCGGCAGCGGATCGGGGTCGGCCGGGCCCTGGCCCTTCAGCCGGAACTGATCATCTGCGACGAACCGGTCTCGGCCCTGGATGTTTCCATTCAGGCCCAGGTCATCAATCTTCTGATGGATCTTCAGGAGGAGTTTCACCTGACCTATCTTTTCGTGTCCCACGATCTGTCGGTGGTCCGGCATATCAGCGACCGGGTGGCGGTGATGTATCTGGGCCGGCTGGTGGAGCTGGCCGACAAGCGGGAATTGTATGACAACCCGCTTCATCCCTACACTCAAGCCCTTCTGGAGGCGGCACCGGTGCCGAACGCCAATGTGGTGAAAAACCGCAAGGAGCTGACCGGGGATATTCCCAGCCCGCTCTCACCGCCGCCGGGGTGCCACTTTCATCCCCGCTGCCCCCATGTGATGGACCGGTGCCGGGAGAAGGTCCCGGCTTTTCAGGAGCATACGCCGCGTCATTGGGTGCGGTGCTTTCTGTACAGCGACGAAACCGCATAGAGTTCAAACCGTTTAGCCTTGAAGATCTGGAGTTATGAATCAGACACCCGATCCGTTTCCCGAACAAACGCCTGACCCGGAACCTTTTTCCGAGGGTCCGGGCATCACCAGGATGTTTCAGCCCTACAATTGGTTTTTCAGCAGCGAAGTCTTCAGCAGCGCTCTTCTTCTGTTCACCTCGCTCAGCGCCGTCTACTGGGCCAATTCCGAACTGGCCGAGGTTTATCACTATTTTCTGCACACCGAGATCTCCCTGTTTTTCGGAGAGGCCCACTTCGGACGATCCCTTCTGCACTGGATCAACGACGGCCTGATGGCCCTGTTTTTCTTTACGGTGGGTCTTGAGATCAAGCGGGAGATTCTGGTGGGGGAGCTGGCTTCTCCCAAAAAGGCGCTCCTGCCGGTGATCGCGGCCCTGGGGGGGATGATCTTTCCGGGGGCTATTTATTTGTTTTTCAATTACGGCACTCCCAATGCGGGCGGATGGGGCGTACCCATGGCCACCGACATCGCTTTTTCGCTGGGCGCCATCGCACTGTTCGGCACTCGGCTTCCGCTGGGGCTGCGGGTATTTCTGGCCGCCTTCGCCATCGCCGATGACCTGGGCGCGGTAATGATCATCGCGGTTTTCTATACCAAAACCATTTCCCTGGCCCACATCATCGTCGCGGCCCATTTCATTCTGGGCCTGGTTCTGGCGAATCTCCTCTTTATTCGATGGATACCGCTTTACTGCATTCTGGGATTGGGCACCTGGGTCGCGGTGCTGGGGTCGGGGATTCACCCGACCATCGCCGGGGTGATCGTAGCTCTTCTGGTGCCGGCCCAGGGCAAGTACAATACCCTCGGGTTCGTGGAACGGGTGCGGAGGGTGATGGAAGATTTCCGGTGCCATGAGCAGAGCTGCGACCTTGACCACGGCATTCTGCTCAACGAGGGCCACCTCAACGCGGTTCATACCCTTGAGATCGCCTGTCATGACGTGGAAACCCCGCTGCAGCGACTGGAGCACGCGCTCCACCCCTGGGTGGCCTATCTGATTCTGCCGCTGTTCGCTCTCGGAAATGCGGGTCTCTCCTTCCACGGCATGACGGTGTCCGACTCTATTGCGCATCCGGTCACCCTCGGCATCATCCTCGGTCTGTTCGTGGGCAAACCCCTGGGGATCGTGCTCTTTTCTTTTGCCGCCGTAAAGCTCGGGGTGGCTTCTCTGCCGGAAAGGGTGAACTGGGGCCATATCACGGGCGCGGCCCTGCTCGGCGGCATCGGATTTACCATGTCGCTGTTTGTCTCCGGGCTTTTTTTCACCTCCCCGGCCATGCTCAACTATTCCAAACTGGGGATTTTATCCGGATCGATTCTGTCGGCACTCGGCGGGGTGATTTTTCTCGGCTTTTTCAGCGGCACACCCGCGGCCGAGGCAATGGAGACGGAGGAGGACTTTCGTGAAAAATAAAGAAGAAATTTTGAGAAATATCGAAGCCGCTTTAACCGAGTTTGTTTCCCAGGACGTACAAGGTCCCATGAAAGAAGAGATGAAGATGGCGGTGTCGAAATTCTTCAAAGAGGAGGTCAGCCAATACGGCGATCAGGAATTAAAAGAAAAATTCAAAAACCCCGATGCTGTGGTCAAACAGTTTTCCGAGTTTCTGGACCGGACGAAATGCATCGTCTGTTGAGAAATCCCCAAGAAGGAGGCGCATATGAAATGCCCGGCATGTGAACGAGAACTTCGGGAGATGGCCGTCGATACACTCGAACCTCAGGCCATGAAAGCTGAACGGGAATTCAAGCAGGCCCAGGCCCAGAAGATCTATAATATTTTCCGGTTCATCAGCCCGAGTCATTACCTGAAGAAGCGCACATAGTCCATATCCCGCATTTTTGTCAAGATGGTGGAGGAGAAGGCGTGAAGAATTTTCTGATGGAAGCGGTTTCTTATAAGGTCGAAAAGACCCGATCCGGAACCTGGCGGAAGTTTCTTTACCCCACCGGCGCCTATTTTGCGGAATACCGGTCGGATCGGCAAATGTGGGGTTTGCCGCTGGTCCATTATACTCGCGGCATTTGCCCGGAGACCGGCAAACGAATCGTGGCCCGGGGCGTCATCGCGGTCGGCCGGTTGGCCGTCGGGGGGATCGCCGTCGGGCACGCCTCCATGGGGGTTCTCGCAATCGGTCAGCTCGGAGTGGGCCTTCTCTTCGGGCTGGGGCAGGCCGCCACCGGCTTGTTTTCTATCGGCCAACTCGCCCTGGCCCTGATATTCGGGCTGGGGCAGATCGCTACCGGCTGGGTCGCCGTGGGCCAATTCGGGGTGGGCGGGTATGTCCTGGCTCAGGCGGGATTCGGGCTCCATGTCTGGAGCCAGGGCCGGGCCGATCCCGAAGCGGTCTATTTTTTTGAATCGGTTTTCCGATCGATCGGGTTTTTCTCCTGACCGGATAACACCGGCCGGCCATGATCAATGTTTCGGCCGCCCCAGGATATTTTCCCGGCCAGTCAAGAACTCGCTTTGGCTCAAACAGCTTCCCGGCCTGGGAAGGTATCCTGGGGGTGTCCTGCCCCTCGATCAGGCTTTGTCGATCCGGTCTATTTCGAATCCATTCGCCCCTACATACTTCCCCTTATTTCCTGGGCGCCATCTTGCCCGGTTTTAAAAAGTCCTTATTATTGTACCCAAAACTTACAGAAATGTAATGCTGCTTGTGGCGGCATTGTCAAAGGACCTTTTAAATCAAGGGAGGAAACAGCGATGATCGCAAATCAGATCAAAACCACCCTGCTGCTGGCGGTTCTGACGGTTTTCATTATGTTGATCGGCCGGTTGATCGGCGGTCAGGGCGGGATGGCCTTGGCCCTGATTCTGGCGGCAGGCATGAATTTTTTCAGCTACTGGTACTCGGACAAAATCGTTCTCAAGATGTACCGGGCTCAGGAAGTGGGCCGGAACGAGGCCCCGGAATTGCATGAGATCGTGAGCGGGCTGGCCCGACGGGCGGAACTCCCCATGCCGCGGCTCTATCTCATTCCCCAGGAGAGTCCCAACGCATTCGCCACCGGGCGCAATCCCGAGCACGCGGTGGTGGCGGTGACGGAGGGCCTGCTTCGGATCATGGAGCGGAATGAGATTCGAGGGGTGCTGGCCCATGAACTGTCTCATGTCAAGGACCGGGATATCCTGATCAGTTCCATTGCGGCCACGATGGCCGGCGCCGTCATGTTTCTGGCCAATATGGCCCGATGGTCGGCCATTTTCGGGGGTTTCGGCGGCAGTGACGAGGAAGGCGGCGGAATGGGCATTATCGGACTGATTCTGACCTCCATCCTGGCGCCCATCGCGGCCATGATCGTGCAGATGGCCATTTCCCGGTCCCGGGAGTATCTGGCCGATGAAGAGGGGGCCAGAATCGCCGGAGATCCGGAAGGGCTGGCCAGCGCCCTGGAAAAGCTGGGGGCCTATTCCAGAAAAGTGCCGATGCAGGCCAATCCGGCGACCTCTCACATGTTTATCGTCAATCCGCTTTCCGGGCGCAGTATGATGCACCTGTTTTCGACCCATCCTCCGCTGGAGGAGCGGATCGCCCGGCTGCGGGGCCGTCGGGCTTCGGGGGGCGGCGGACAGCGCACTGGAAACGAATCCCGGGGCCTGGCCGGCGGCGAAAATATGTGGGACCGGCTTCGGTAGATTCGATTTCTGCGGATGATCGGGGCTACAGCACCTCGGTCATCCGCAATACATCCTCCTGCTTTCCCAGCACCACGATCACATCCCCCGCCTCGAGGGTTTCCGTGGCGATCGGGTTGAAGATCATGTTCCCCGAGGCCTGTTTGATGGCCACGATAATGACCCCGAAATCCCTGCGGAGGTGGCTGTCGATGAGGTTTTTCCCGATCAGGCCCGACCCCGGACGGATTTTGGCCTCCTCCATCAGAAGCCCCAATTTGTTCGACATGGTCGCGATATCGATAAAATCGACCACGGTGGGCCGCTTGAGCACCTGGGCCATTCGGCGACCGCCCAGAAAATAGGGGGAGACCACCCGAGTGGCGCCGGCCCGTTTCAGCTTTTCTTCATTTTTGACGTCCGAGGTTCGAGACAGCACGAAGAGATCCGGCCGGATCCCTTTTGCGGTGAGGGTGATGAAGACATTGTTGGCATCGGAGCGCACCGCCGTCACCAACCCCTTGGCTTTCATCACTCCGGCTTTGATCAGGGCCTCCTCGGTGGTGGCATCCATCTGAATAAGCAGGTAGCCCTGTTTTTCCAGGGTGGCCACGGCCGAGTCCTCCTGTTCGATGACCACGAAATCGACCTTGTCGTCGAGCAGCTCCTTGCAGATAATTCGGCCGATCCGGCCGTATCCGCAGATGATGAAGTGATTCTGTAGATTTTTGATTTGCTGTTCCACTCTTCGCCTTTCAAAACTTTTTCTGAGCTCGCCCTCGATAAAGATGCGAACCAGGATACCGAGAGAATAGGCCCCTACCGAAATGGAGGCGATGATGACTACCATGGTCAGCATGCGCCCGTGAAAGGAGAGGGGCTGGATTTCGGAAAATCCGACGGTGCTGATGGTGATAATGGTCATATAGAGGGCGTCGAAAAAGGACATCTTTTCGACCGTTGTATAACCGAGGGCGCCGAAAGCGAGGATGCCGAACAGGATCACCAGGGAGGAATGTAGTCGTTTAAATGCCATCTGCGGGACGTCGCATCTCCTCCAAGGGCACACGGACCGGAGCGTGTCAATGGGACCGCAATGAGTAAAAGAGTATCTTTACAGGAAAAACCGAAGAAAAAGATAGAAAATTTCGGTGAATGCGTATTCGAGGAGAATTCAGGCGCCGAGGCAACTTCTCTTATCCGCTTCCATGGCATCCTCTTCCAGAGGGTTTTCCGCTTCGTAGGATTCGGTTTCTTCCAGGTCCGAATCGGAATGCGTATCGGTGTCCATGCCGGTGGTGGATGCGATCAGGGATGCGTTTGCCGGCGACGGTGAAGACAGCCAGACCGGCATCCCCAAGGTGATTGCCAAAGCCAAAACCGTTATCATGTGTGTTTTCATTTTATCTCCTTATTTAGGTTGGGTTGGACTTAAACGGCGTTTATGCCAGGTTCAAAATCGCCGTATCGTCTTCAAATCCGGGTTCCAGAACGGTGCACTTTCGAATATGAATGGTTTGAACGCCGTTTCGATCGGGGTGGATGGTGCCGGAGGCCCGTATGTATTTTTGCAGGAGATTCATAAAGGCGTCTCGGTTATCCACCCGGTATTCCTCTTCATCGGTGGCCAGCATTGTAATTTCGATAATGTTTCCCGCGGCGTCCCAATCGGACGCCGCCAGGATCCCTTCCACCGTCGATTTTGTCTCACGGGTTTCCCGGTCTGTGGCCTTCATCGGTTGTATTCCTCCTTCACCTCTTGGATTGCGACATGATCAGCAAAACCGATGCCAGCATGAATGAGGGCATTGAAAGAATGCCTTGTTTGTCTGACTGGATTCCTTCCGTTTTCCTTGGAAACCATGGGGATCACGGGGAGGGGCTGAGGAAGGAGCGGGGAAATGGGGACGACGTTTCCTGTTTCATTCGGAATCACCGGTTCCGGGCGGGAGTTGAAAAGGAAGGCTCCGAACCCGATTAATCGGAACGGAAGATTCCGAAATCCGGAAATCGGAATCGAAACCTCAGCCGGGCCTGACGACCGTCTTATTTAAATGATTCTTTGTGGATGTCGTATCTGGTGAGGAGTTTGTGGAGTTGCCGGGTGCTGATGCCGGCTTCCCGTGCGGATTCATTGATTTTGCCTCGGTTCCGGGTCAGCACCTCCTTCAGGTACCGGCATTCGATGGCCTCCACCCCGTTCTGGCGGACCTCGGCCAGGGTCAGGCCGGAGTCGAACCGGGCCGCGGGTGATTCGGATTCGCGTCCGAACAGTTCGGCGGGAAAGCTGTCCGGGGTGAGGGCGGTCCCCGATTCCAGGATATAGGCCCGTTCGACCAGGTTTTCCAGCTCCCGAATGTTCCCCGGCCAATCATACCGTTCCAGGGCTTCCATAACCGCGGGATGGACCCCGTGAATGCCTTTGGCGTAGTAGAGGTTCAACCGGTTCAGAAAATAGTCGACCAGAAGAGAAATATCTTTTATTCGGTCCCGAAGGGACGGAATTTCCACCGGAAAGACGTGAAGCCGGTAATAGAGGTCTTTTCGGAAAGCCCCTTCATCGCTCATGACCTTGAGATCGGAATTGGAGGCCGCGATGATTCGAACGTTGGCTTCGATCACCTCTTCTCCGCCCACCCGTTGGAAGGTCCGGTCCTGAAGCACCTGAAGCAGCTTGATCTGGGCCGCCGGTGTGACGGTGCCGATTTCGTCCATAAAGAGGGTGCCTTCCTGGGCGATTTCAAATTTGCCCGGCTTCCGTTTCACCGCACCGGTGAAGGCGCCTTTTTCATGGCCGAAGAGTTCGCTTTCGAGCAGGGTGTCCGGTATGGCGCCGCAATGGAGGCTGATATAGGGCTGGTTTTTACGGTTGCTGTGGCGATGAATCAGGCCGGCGATGATTCCCTTGCCCACTCCGGTTTCGCCGTAGAGCATCACCGTGGTTTTGGTGGGCGCCACCGAGCGGATTTTATCGAAAACCTGCTTCATTAGAGGGCTTCGGGTTTTCACGATTTCGTGGGATTCGGTTTCCCAAAACTGATCCCGAAGGTAATCGAGTTCCGAATCCTTCTTCCGGGCTATGTACAGGTGTTCGGTGACATAGCGGATCTCAGCCGGATTGAGCGGATAGGTGAGGTAGTCTCCGGCCCCGGCTTTGACCGCCATGACCGCCTCCCGAATTGCGCCCGGGTCGGTCATCATAATCATTTCGGTGGAAGGCGAAAAACGCCAGAACGGCTGCAGAATGCGCTGATAATCCTCTTTGAGAAGGTCTCCGCGGACCAGATCGAGGTCGGCGAAAATCAGATCGATCCGTCGTTTCTGGACCAGTTCCAATGCTTTTTCCCGGTCCGGGACGCGGTGGATCGTGTATCCGGACAGGCAGGATTCGATCCGGGCCGGGGCTTCCCGGTTTTTGGAGATCACCAGGGCGGATTTCACGGCTCCGCCTTCGGTGAAGCATCCTCGGCAGGGGCCGAGGCCGGGGTTCGGGTCCGAACCTCATAGGTGACGCTTACTTTCTCCTTAGATCCCGAGGCCGCCTTGATCCCGGCCGGATCCAGTTGCAGCGGCGCCGTGATGGTATCCGAGGCGGTGATCCCGTTCAGGTCTACGGGTTCGGTGTAGAGGGTCGTGATTCGGTCGATGAGGCGGTGCCCGCCCCGCACCCGAATCTTAGAGGGATTCACCTCGGCGTCGGCAATGATCAGGTCCGGGTCGAGTTGGCCGGTCCAGGTGACCTGCACCGGTACTTCTTTTTCGGCGATTTTGTCCAGGAAGAGCTGAACCGAGGAAGGTTCCACTCGTCTCAGCAGGATGCCCGGCGGGGTGGTGATGTTTTCCGGCTCTACCGGCAGAATGTTTTCCCCGGCATCGAGCTGCGCCAGATCGAGGCGCACGGTCAGTTGCTCCGGTTTCAGGGATTGGATCAGTTGACCCGATCCGCTGAGGTAGAGCTGCACACGGTGGACGGAGGTGTCGATGATCTCCATATCCGGGGCCCGGTTGTAAAATTCCAGCGGGACCTCCAGGGAGACCAGGGTATCCGAGCCCCGGGTCAGTTGATACCAGACGGTGAACACGAAAAACAGGGAAATCAGCGCCGCCAGACCGGTGCGGGTCTTTTCCCTTTGAAAAAATCCCGTGCCTTTGGCGCTAATGCCGGAGTGGTCCCGCAACAGACCGATCAGGGTTTCCGGGTCCGAAACCGGTTGAATGGTGAAGTTTTTGACCACGCTGACCTCCCCCCGTTCTTCGGATACCGCGATCACCAGGGCATCGCTGATTTCGCTCAACCCCAAGGCGGCCCGGTGGCGGGTGCCGTACCGAGAAGGAAGGTCCTTGCGCCGGGTCAGCGGAAGGATGGCGCCCACCCTCGAAATCCGGTCTCCCCGCACGATGGCGGCCCCGTCATGCACCGGATTGTCGTGCCAGAAGATGGTGATCAGCATCTCCCGGGTGATGGTTCCGTTCCAAGGGATGCCGTTTTCCACGATTTCCTTGAGATCGTCCTTGTTTGGAAACACCAGAAGGGCGCCGATGCGTTGCCTTCCCATCTCGAAGACGGCGTCCGCGACCGTTTCATCGGGGGCGGCGTACCGCCGTTTGGGCAGGCCCCAGAAGATGGATCTGAGGCTGTGGGTGGTGAAGACCGAACGGATTTCATTGCGAAAGACCACCACGATGATCAGGGCTGCAACAGCGGTGATTCCGCGAATGACCCAGCTGGTGACCACCAGTCCCATGGATATGGCCATGAACTGAACCACCTGAAGGGCGGTCAGAACCAGAAGCACCTGGACGATGGGGGTCCCCCGAAAAAGGATGTAGATGCGAAAAAGGATATAGCTGTTGAGAAGGATATCGAAAATATCCTGCCATTGAATGCTGTACAGGAAGCTGGTCAGAAATCCCATCGATATCACCGGGTGACGCTGAACCGAAGCACATCGAGCACCTCTTCTTCGGGCCCGATGATCTCCACCCGCCAGGGGCCGATATCCGCCCCCCGAAGGTGAATGCTGCTGTAGGTCGACCACTTGGGTGAATAGAGAACCACCCGACGGGTGGTGACCGGATCATCCCGGCGGTACCATTTGTAGTCGATGACCGTCTGCTTCGGCACGGGTGAAAAGGCGGTAAAACAGTAGACTTCTCCGATGGAAACCGAAAAGACGACGGCCGGGTGGACGGGCTGATACGCTTGAATTTCTTCGCACATCACGGCCCGAACCAGGGTGAGTTCGGTGTCGGCGGCAGTCGCCGGGGCAACGGCATCCGCTTCGGCCTGAGCGTGAACCCGGCAGGCGGGATACCCGAGGACGCAGACCAGGAGCAGGAAGATTCGAAAAGGCACAAACCGTATGGCGAGTCTTTGTGGCATGGTTTTATCCGGCAAGGAAAGAGGTCGGTTTGTTCAGGTACACGACCATACTTTTACCCAGGACCGGATTGAGCAGTTTTTCAATCACTTGAAGAACCCGGGGTCGGTGCATGATTTCCCAGACCAGAAGCCGGTGATAGAGTTTCACCGGCGGGGCGTCGGTCTTTTCGATTCCGATGAAACATTTCAACCACCAGTAGGGGGTGTGAAGGCCGTGGGCCCAATGGATATGCCAGGGGCGAACCCCGGCCCGCGCCAGCAGATCGGTCAGCTCCCTTCGCCGGTAAATGCGGATGTGGCCCCCCGGGGTGTTCCGATACCGGGTGGAGAGCCGCCAGCAGATCTGTTCGGGGAGGTATCGGGGGACGCTCACCACCAGGTCCCGTCCGGGTTTCAGCACCCGGACGATTTCGGAAACGGCCCCGGTCTGGTTCGGAATGTGCTCCAGGACTTCGGAGCAGATCACCAGATCGAAACATTCGTCGGGGAAGGGGAGCTCTGTGATGTCGCTCGCCCCCAGGGCCCAGTCCCCACAGCATACCCCCAGATCCTTTTGGTAGTTCATGCGGTCCCGGGCTGTGTTCAGGTCCTGAAAATTGCGATCCATCCCCGTCACATGCACCCCGGCATGCCGCAGGGCTTCTCCCATATGGCGGCCGGTTCCGCACCCGATATCGAGGATGCGGGCTCCCGAACGAATCCGAAGTTTGGAAAAATCAACGGTGATCACGAATCGTCTCCCGGTAGGCCGCCACCGTTTTTTCGGCCGCCCGTTTCCAGGTAAAGTGTTTCAGGACCCGTTTATGGCCGGCCCGGCCCAGGCGATCCGCCAGGTCCTGATCCCTGAGGAGGGTCTCAATGGCGCCGGCCAGGGCCTCGGGGTCCGAAGGCGGCACCAGGATGCCGGCGTCTCCCACTACCTCCGGCAGGGCCCCGCCGGTGGTGCTGACCACCGGAACCCCGCAGGCCATGGCTTCCCCGGCGGGAAGCCCGAATCCCTCATACACCGAGGGAACCACCGCCATGGCGGCTTGGGCATAGTGTCGGATAAATTCTTCGTCTCCGATTCGGCCGGTGAACCGGATTCGGTCCCCGATCCCCAACCGGCGAATCAGTTTGACCACCCCGCCGTTTTTCTTGGGTCTTCCGATGACCACCAGCTCCACCGGATGATCGGAAGACAGTCGGGCCACCGCCTGTAGCAGGTAATAGAGGCCCTTGAGCGGAATATCCGCGCTGTTGGTGACGATGATCCGCCCCTTTTTTCGGGAAATACCGGGCAGAGGCCGAAACAGATCGGTATTGATGCCGTTGGGAACCACCCGGAACCGCCCGGCGGGGATATTGAATTCGCGGCTGATGTCCCGCCGGGTGCATTCGGAGACGGTGATCAGATGGGAAAATTTCCGGGAAATCCGCTTCTGCATGCCGATAAAGGAATACCACCGCCGGTGCTTCAGTTTTTTCCAGGGGGAGGTGACGGTCTTGACGGCGATATCGCGGTCCACGGTGATGGGGTGGTGAATGGTGGCGATGGTGGGAACCCGCTGCCTGATGGCCCAAATGCCGTACGAAAGGCTCTGGTTGTCATGGACGATGTCATAGCGGTCGAAACGATTCCTGAGATAGCGGTAGGCCCGAAGCCCGAAGGTGAAGGGTTCGGGAAAGCCCATGCTGGAGACCCCGATCCATTCCATCAGATTGATCGGGTCCGCCAGTTCCCGGGGTGAGGGGGTCCGGAACAGGTCGTCCGGATTGTAGAGGTCCAGGCCGGGCAGATAGGTCAGCGGGGCGCCGTTGTGAAGAACCGGCGCCGGAGGCCCGGAGACCACTTCCACCTGATGACCGAGACCGGTGAGCCCCTGACTCAGGTTTTTGACGTAGACCCCCTGGCCTCCGCAGTGGGGATTGCTTCGATAGCTGAGCAGACAGATTTTCAGAGGGTCTGAAGGGTCCGACGGCATTTAGTTTTTCTCATTAAAATAACAATTTTCGAGGATTCCTATGGTGCGATTCAATTACAGCCCCCCTCCGACAAGGTCAAGTCCTTTTTGACTTGACCCGTCGGTCTTTTTGCCGGTACCGTTCTGTATTTGAATCGAGGAATTTCGAACCGGAGTTTCGCGGCCCGCCGGGAGGGCGGCCCCATTCACCGAAATCCATCGGAATGGAAAAATGATGAATGAAATGAATTATCCCGACACGGTAAACCTGGTGGAGGTCGGCCCTCGGGACGGTTTTCAACTGGAGCGCCGAATCATTCCCCTCGATCTCAAGGTCGATATGATTCAGGGACTGGTGAAGGCCGGTTTAAAACAGATTCAGGTGGCCTCTTTTGTCAACCCCAAACGGGTCCCGCAGATGGCCGATGTCGAAGCGGTCATCCGGCGGCTGGACCGCTCCGCGGATTGCCTCTACACCGGTTTGGCCCTGAACCGGCGGGGGGTGGAGCGGGCCCATGCCGCCGGACTGGAAGCGGTGGAGATTTCCATTTCCGCCAGCGACACCCACAGCCGAAAAAACGCAGGGCTCTCCCTGTCTGAGGCGATGGAAGCCGGGGCGGGCATGATCCGCACCGCTCGGGATTTCGGGATGCGGATTATCGCCAGTATTCAGTGCGCTTTCGGGTGCGTCTACGAAGGCGCCATACCGGTGTCGCGAGTGAGGGAGACGGCCTGTCGGTTTCATGATTTCGGGGTGGAGCGGATCTCTCTGGCGGATACCACCGGCATGGCCACCCCGCGATCGGTGGAGACCGTTTTGTCCCGCCTCCTGCCGGACATCGGGAACACCGCGGTGGGCCTTCACCTTCACGACACCCGCGGTTTGGGGCTGGTCAACCTGAGCGCCGGCTTGGGCCACGGCATTTTCTGGTTCGATACCGCGTTCGGGGGAATGGGCGGATGTCCGTTTGTCACCGGCGCCGCCGGAAACATCGCCACGGAGGACACCGATTACCTGCTTGGTTCTTTCGGAATCGACACCGGCATCGATCGGTCGGGGGTTTCGGCCTGCTCCCGTAAAATGGCGCGTTTTCTGGAGAGATCCCTGCCGGGAAAGCTCTATCGGCTGAGGGGGGATGGCTATGATTTCTCGGGTTCTTCCGAATCCTGAAAAAGAAGTCCGTTCTCGGTCGGAGTCAACCGATGGCGTATCTTCCGCTGATCCGGGCCGAGGACGAAATAGGTGAATTCGCCTTTGGGGTTTGGTGAAGACCGCTCCGGGGACCAGGGGGCTGGGGAATCCTTGATTTTGGATGCTTTGGCGGTCCACCGCTCGGTTTTTTGAAGAATCTGTTCCGATATTCGATCAATGACCGCTCGTCGCTTCTCTTCCGAGGCCGGCGGTTCGGGGTCTTTTCTGTGTTCCTTCTCCTTTTGAACTTCCTTCCGTTCAATCAGACGCCGGGTATAGATTTTCAGGACATTGTGGATCTTGTACGGTGGTATATCCATGGAGCGGTCTCTTTAGCCACGCGGTTTTCGCATCTTGACGGCCGACGCACCGGGTTTCACGCCGACGGCGATCGAAACCGATCCTCTCGTCCACGAAAAATACGGATGAATTTTTGGTGGGATTCGAAGGCCACCTCCGGTAGTTCCATCAGCGGAAAAAAGGCGACCGCCGATGCGTCGTCTCCGGGGACCGGGCGGCCCGACACCGCCGCGGCCCGGTAACAGATCAGGGCCACCGTACCGTAGACGGCGCTGGAATTGGAATCCGCTGCGATCAGGGTTTCGATCCGCCCCTGAATGCCGGTCTCCTCCAGCAGTTCCCGAAGGGCGGTCTCTTCCGGGGATTCCCCGAGTTCCATAAACCCGCCGGGGAGGCACCAGAATCCTTTTTTGGGATCGACGCTTCGCTTCACCAGCAGCAGCCGTTCGTGTTCATCGGTCAGGATGACACAGGCCGCCGGCACCGGATTTTCGTACAGAGGGCCGTCGCAGGCGGTGCAGAACAGCCGGCGGCGCCCCTCCCACTGTTTTCGTATGAGCCGATTTCCGCAGAAATGGCAGAACTGTTTTTCCTGCATGGATCAGTCGTCGAAATCCCCTTCCGGCCCTTCTTCCCGGTGGATGGAGACGGCGCGCTCGACGATTTTTTCCGGTGTCCAATCGGCGGGGTCCTCGATCCGTTTCCCTTTGGGACCCGGGTCATAGCCGCCGGTCTTCAGGATCTGTTCAATGGCCAGGGGGGCGGTGTCTTCGGCGTTGAAGACGTCCACGATCATGGAATAGGCGAAGTCCTCCACCCGTTTGGCCATGCGGTCCCGAATCTCCCCGGGCTGGGCCAGGAGCTTGGTTTCAAAGGGGAGATTCAGTTTTTTGAAGTTGCCGCCGTTCCATCCCTTGGATTCGGCATAGGCGGTCATCTCTTCCCACATGGCCTCGGTGACCCCTTCTCCCTTGACCTTCCTGAAATTACCGTCGGCATCGGTGATGGCGTTGCCGTAGGCATTGACCTCTACGCCCCAGGAGATCATCTGAAGGGCGGTGGCCACATTGGCCTTGGTGGTTCGGGTTTGACGGGCGATTTCCCGAAGCCGGTCGGAATGGTTGCCCGAGGTGCCGTGCTGGGCCCCGGAAACCCGATACGGAGTCAGGGCCTCGTGAATTTCGGCGGTCAACTCGACCTGTATGCCCTGGTCGCTGGCCTGAATGCCGTGGCTGGTGCCGTTGTTCAAGGCGATCCAGTTGGGGTGAATGTCGTGGGCGTTGAGCCCCTGAATCAGGAACCGGGCCTCATCCACCGTAGAAAGGCCCTGGCTGCCCTTGATTTCCCCAACCTCGGTCTCCAGTCCGGCCCACTCGGGAACCACATTCTTGATGATGTCGATGCTGGCGAGAAGATTCTGATCGTCCGGCATATGGGAGGCGTCAATGGCGATGGAGGTGATGCCGGCATCGAAGAGCGAGGGGATTTCCACCTTGGCCGGTTCGATATCCGCCTCTTTTTTGATTCCGAAATGATCGGCATGGACCGCCACCGGAATGGTGATGCCGAGTTCGTTGCAGAGGGCGTCCACCTGGCGGGCGATGTTCCACAGGTTGACCGCGCAGTAAGCGTTGACCCCGCCCTCGGACCGGGCGATTTCCACGATGAGGGCGGCATTGGCCCGCTGGGCCGCTCTCAGTGCGCCTCGAATGACGAATTGGTTTCGGCCGTTTGCCGCTATACAGATGGCATCGCCTTTTTCGAGCATGGCCAGATCGATATACTTTCCGCTGACCAGAAGCGCCCTGGAATTGGGAAAGAGTTTGGCGACATTCGGTGTACGGCCGACCTGCAAGGCGTTTTCAAAATCTGACATGGGCAACCTCCTTTTCCGTTTCGCGGATAAGAATTCTGATGGGTTCCGGTGCGCCGGTTTCTTTTTAGCAATTCTGCATTAGCATATAAGTTATGACGGGTGATTTCAAGGAGAGTTTACGGTGGACAGGGGTTTTTTCCAAATCAAATCACAAAACGGAGGTGCATGGATGACGGATAAAATTTCAGAAATATTGGGAGATGAGGCGGAGGAGCTGTTGAACCATGAATGCCGGACGATCGGAAAGGAGATGCTCTACCTGCCGGGCCCCGATTTCGTGGATCGGGTGGTTTCCCAGAGCGACCGAACGGTACCGGTGCTGCGGTCCATTCAGACCCTGTTCGATCACGGCCGTCTGGCCGGAACCGGGTATGTTTCAATTTTGCCGGTGGATCAGGGAATCGAGCATTCCGCCGGGGCCTCTTTCGCGCCCAATCCGATCTATTTCGATCCCGAAAACATCATCAAATTGGCCATCGAGGGCGGCTGCAACGCAGTGGCCTCTACCTTGGGGGTGCTGGGTTCGGTGGCCCGAAAATATGCCCACAAGATCCCCTTCATTCTGAAGATGAACCACAATGAACTTCTGAGCTATCCCAATTCCTATGATCAGATCCTGTTTGCCGACGTGGATCAGGCCTTTGAACTGGGGGCGGTGGCGGTGGGGGCCACGATTTATTACGGCTCCGAGGAGAGCAACCGTCAGATTCAGGAGATCACCGAGGTCTTCCGGTATGCACACAGCCTGGGAATGGCCACCATTTTATGGGCCTATCTGCGAAATTCCGCGTTCAAGGCGGATAAAGACTATGCGGTGTCCGCCGACCTGACCGGCCAGGCCAATCATTTGGCGGCCACCATCGAGGCGGATATCGTCAAGCAGAAGCAGGCGGTCAACAACGGCGGCTACAAAGCCGTGGATGTCGGCAAGACCCACCCCAAGGTCTATGAGGACCTGACCAGCGATCATCCCATCGACCTGACCCGCTATCAGGTAGTCAACTGCTACATGGGGCGGGCCGGGCTGATCAATTCCGGGGGCTCTTTTGCCGGGGAGAACGACCTGGCCCAGGCGGTGCGGACCGCGGTGATCAACAAGCGGGCCGGAGGCATGGGATTGATCTCCGGCCGCAAGGCGTTCCAGAGGCCCATGGAAGAAGGGGTGCGGCTCCTCAACGCCATTCAGGACGTCTATTTAGACGAGGGCATCACCGTCGCCTGATCCCTCTCCGATCTCCTGGGATCTCAGATCGGTGAGGATATCGATGATCCGGGCCCGGAAGCTTTCCGGGGCCCGAATCTCCCCCCACCCCTTTTGAGATTGAAACAGGCCGTCATAGGCGGTGTCGTGGTAGGAGCGGATCAGGTGCGGTATCGATTCCTCCTCCAGGGCGGGGCCGACCAGTTGGGCCTCGAAGGGATCTTCCAGGACGGCGATTTTAACAAACTCCGCGGCTTCATGGTCCTGATTCGACGGATGTTCGGGTGTTTCGCTCATGGTTCTTTTTTCTCCTCGTAGTCGACCTGCATTAAATAAAGGCCGTGGGGCGGCGCGGTGGCGCCGGCCCGCCCCCGGTCTCCGGAAGCCAGAATGTTTTGAAACTCCGAAACAGTTGTTTTCCCGGACCCCACATCCACCAGGGTGCCCACGATATTCCGGACCATGTAGCGCAGAAAGCCGTCGGCGCACACCTGAAAGGTCACCAATCCATCCGGGTCCGAAACGATTTTCGACTGGAAAATCCGGCGCCGGGTGTGGGCACGAGGGCTTCCGGCCCCCTCGAAGGCTTTGAAATCGTGCTCCCCTGAAAGGCGACCGGCGGCTTCCGCCATGGCCGCCGGATTCAAGGGGCGGCGGACATGCCAGACATAGAACCGTTCGAGGGCCGAGGGCAGGGGCCGGTTGCGGATGCGATACTGATAGGTTTTTCGGCAGGCATCGAACCGGGCGTGAAAGGTCGGGTCCACTTCCCGGCAGTCCCGAATCACGATGTCCGCATCCAGTAGGCTGTTGAGTCCTTTCTGGAAAACATCCGGAGAAAGCCGGGTCTCGCATTGAAAATGGGCGGTCTGGCCATAGGCATGCACCCCCGCATCCGTCCGTCCGGAGCCGTGCAGGGTGATTTTTTGGCCGGTCATGGTGTTCAACGCCCGTTCGATCTCTCCCTGCAGGGTTCGCTCTCCCTTTTGCCGCTGCCAGCCGTGATACCGGGTTCCATCGTATTCGATGGTGAGTTTGAAGTTTCGAGTCATGCAAAACGCCCTCACATCAGCAGTGCCACCGACAACGACAGGAAAGAGAGCAGGGTCGAGAGCACGATGGCCGAAGAGGCCAGCTCCGTATTGCTGTTCAATTGAGACGAGAGCACATAAATGGCGGTGGAGGTCGGAAGGCAAAAAAAGATCATGCCGACCTTGAAGGGGATTCCGGTGACATGAAACAGTTTCAAAAAGCCGTAGCCGACCAGCGGAAAAATCAACAGCTTGAAAACCGCGGCCACCAGCGACAGGTTCATATATCCCCTTAAAT
>CAZNLT010000046.1:0-12230 GCA_964573705.1 uncultured Desulfobacterales bacterium | reverse complement strand
CCCCCCGCCGATGGAGAGCAGGGCCAGGGGCAGGGTCACCGAGGTGGTGAGCCGAAAGGTGTTGTCGATGAACTTGGGGAAGGTGTTGATCATCCGGGCATAGAGGATTCCCGAGAGACAGGCGATGATCAGCGGGTTGGAAATCAGGGCTTTCAGGGTCAGGCGGCTTCGTTCTCCCAGGGTAAATCGCTTGCCCGAAAACCAGATGAGGGTGGAAACGGCCAGGACATTGATCAGCGGAATGGCGAACCCCACCATGATCCCGAACTGCCGGACCCCTTCTTCTCCTACCGCATTGATGATGATGGCCATGCCGATGTAGGTATTGAAACGGTAGCAGCTCTGGGAAAATGATCCGGCTTCATAATCGGCCACGGCGAAGCGGATATACAGCGTGCTCAGAAGATAGAGCACCATGACCGCGCTGAGGGCGGCCAGACAGAAGTTCCAGTCGATGCCCCCCTCGGATTCGGCCCCGCCGATCTTCCAGAAGAGCATGGCCGGGAAAAAGATGAAATAGACCAGCCGGTCGGAGGTCTTGAGAAAGCGGTCGTTGGTCAGATTGAAATGCCGAAGGCACCTGCCCAGGATGATAAGGGCGAATACCGGGAACAGGCCGTTGAGCACCATCATCATGGCGGATTACAGTCTGTCGCACCGCACATCGGCCAGCTCCTCTTCCAGTTCGTCATCCATGGCCTCTTTGAAGCGGTTCAGTGAAAATCGGGCGTTGCAGGACCTGCAACGGAGGTCTGTCCGCCGTCAGGATCGAAGAACGCTGAGACGCCCGCCGCAGTCGGGGCACCGGTTTTGGGGGTGTCTGCCGGAATGGAGGGGATTCAAAACCATGGTGTTCCCTTGAGGATTGGCTTATGTTTCAATTCAAATAAAGGCCGCCTGCCGGCATCAACGGGGGGGATTCCAAAATCCTGCGAGGATTTTCGTGAGATCGCCCGCCGAACAGATTGACAAGGTCTCGGTATTCTGTCAAATGACTCTCCCAAGGTGAATGATTGAAAAAAAACCGACATCGTTCACTTGTATGTATTATATCGCTCTCACGGATATATGTCAAAAGATATACGGGAAACATCCATATGAAACCAATCACGTGCAAGGGATTTAAGGCCGCGGGCATCGCCTCCGGGCTTAAAAAAAACGGGGCCAAAGATCTGGGGTTGATCTGCTCGGAAACCCCGGCGAATGCGGCCGGCGTTTTTACTCGAAACCTGGTGCGGGCTGCGCCGGTCCTGCTGGACCAGGAACGACTCAAGGGCGGGAAATGCCAGGCGGTGATCGCCAACAGCGGCAACGCCAATTGCTGTACCGGGGAAAAGGGCATGGCCGACGCCGTGGCTATGGCCTATGCCGCCGGGGCCGCCTTACAGGCGCCCGAAGAACTGGTCTGTGTCGCCTCCACCGGGGTGATCGGCCAGCCCCTGAACATCCGGAAGGTGGAGGCGGCGGTACCCGATTTGGTGAAGGCCCTCAGCGAAGAGGGGTTTCAGGATTTCGCCGAAGCCATTCTGACCACCGATCTGAGCCCCAAAACAGCCGCCGGCCACGGGGAAATCGACGGAAAACCCTATACCGTCATCGGGGTGGCCAAAGGCTCCGGCATGATCCGGCCCGATATGGCCACCATGCTCTGCTTTATCTGCACCGACATCAAGGCCGAAACCAATGTGCTTCAGAAAACCCTCACCTTGGGGGCCAATCGTTCCTTCAACCGGATCACCGTAGACGGGGACACCAGCACCAACGACATGATCCTGATCATGGCCAACGGGGCATCCGGGGCCGAGATCGACAGCACCTCCGACCAGGTGGGATTTCAGGCGGTGCTGGATGATGTTCTGCTTCAGCTGGCCAAGATGGTGGTCAAAGACGGAGAGGGCGCCACCAAACTGGTGGAGATTCAGGTCAAGGGCGCCAAATCCCCCAAGGATGCCCGGACCGTGGCCGACACCGTGGCCCATTCCAACCTGGTCAAGACCGCCCTGTTCGGAGAGGACGCCAACTGGGGGCGGATCATCGCCGCGGTGGGCCGGGCCGGGGCGGTGATGGACCCCCAAAAGATCGACATCTTTTTCAATCAGGTTCGAATGGTCGAAAACGGCCTGACCTCCGGGCATGCGGCCGAGATGGACGCCACCCGGGTCATGAAGACCCCGGAGTACACCATCCGGATCGACCTCAAAATGGGAGAAGGAAAGGCCTCGGTCTTCACCTGTGATTTTTCCGTGGATTACGTCAAGATCAACGCCGATTACCGAAGCTGAGAGAATGAAATAGTGGGAGAGCCGGTCCGTCTGCAGAAGTTTCTTTCCGCTGCGGGGGTCTGTTCCCGGCGGAAGGGGGAGACATGGATTCAGGCCGGACGGGTTCGCGTCAACGGGGAGGTGGTGACCGAACTCGGGGTCAAGGTCGACCCGGAATCGGACCGGGTGGCGGTGGACGGAAAACCGGTCACGCCCGAGGAACGGCCCGTCTATATCGCCCTCAACAAACCCAGGGGATTCGTCACCTCCTGCGACCAGCCGGGGGAAAAGGTGGTGGTGGACCTGGTGAAGATTCCCCAGCGGATTTTTCCGGTGGGCCGGCTGGACAAGGACTCCACCGGGCTGATCCTTCTGACCAATGACGGAGAACTTCACAACCGCCTGCTTCACCCCTCTTTCGATCATGAAAAAGAATACCTGGTCACCTTGGGCCGTCCGCTGCCCGACGGGGCCCTGCGAAAGATGGCCGAGGGGCTGCCGCTGATGGGGACCACCACCCGTCCGGCCCGGATCAAACGGCTTTCGGACCGACGGTTTCGGATTGTGCTGATGGAGGGGAAAAACCGCCAGATTCGGCGGATGGTCCGCAAGGTCGGGGGCCATGTCGCCGCGCTTCAGCGGGTCCGGGTGGCCAATATTCGGCTGGGGAATCTGGCGCCGGGTTCCTGGAGGTACCTGGGGGAGAGGGAAAAACAGTATCTGCTCAAAGGTGTTTCAGGATAAACTCGGTCCGTTCCCGCATGGAGCGCACCGGCGCCGAAATGACCTCATAATCGAACCTTCGGCAGGCATCAATCAAGAAGGCATGCAGTTTTGCCGCCGTGGCTTCGTCTTCGGTTCGAATCGGCGGTTTCATGCACCACCCGGTACCCGCACGCCTCCAAATCCCGAATCACGGCCGTTTTCCCGAAGCAGGGGGCGCCGGTGATGAAATGCCATCGGGTCTGAATTATCGGGATAACGGATGCATTTTATCCGAATTTATGGTACGCATTTTTAAGACCGGCTGATTGCCACCGTTGATTCAAATGTTTTTACCATAACTTTCGGCGTTTTCCCATAGGTAACCAAATGCCTGAAGAAGCCATTGACCGGGATGCGTGGATTGAGGCCTACCACCGCCTGGCCCCCGTTTCCGTGTCTGATGCTGTGGATGACGGACTGCTCCTGGAGGAATTCAATCGAGACCCGATGATTCGGATTTCCCGCACCTTCGGAACCGGTGATCGGTTCAAAAAGGGTTTGCTGATCGGTCAGGAAGGATGCGGAAAAACCACCGTGTTATCCCGCCTGAGCCGGCGGGAGCCGTTGATCCGCCGGAATCGGCTGATCTGCTTTTCCATCTTCGGGACCCTGAACCTGGTGGATATCGAAACGGTGGACATCCTGTTGATGATCTATATCCATCTGGTCCGCGCGGCGGTCGAGGAAGGATGGGAACTCCCGACGGATACCCCGATGCCGCTGTTGACCGGAATGGCCGAAGAAGCCGAACCCGAGTCCCCGGTCGGAGGTTCGTCGGGCATGCTCCTTGTGCGGTATAAGTCCGATTCGGCATTCAGAAGAAAGATTCGAAGCCGCCTCAAGACCGATATCGAATCGGTTCAGGCCCGGATTTCGACCCTGTGCGGGCTTTTTTCCAACCGGGTTCACGACTGCTTTATGATCACGGACGCCGTCGTTTCCAAACTTCAGGCGGAGGATGTGTCGGAAAAGGTGCTTTCCCGCCTGAAAGCGGTTTCCTACCGGGAATACAAAAGCGAGGTCGCCTTTCTTCGAATGCTGGAGGAGGCGATCGGAGAAATTCAGGCCCGGCATTACCAGCCGATGATCCTGAAACATGCCCGGCTGGAGATTCCCCGGGACCCGCTCTTTCTTATCGACGACGCCGACCGGTTGGGAAGAGGGGATATTGAACGGATTTTCTTTCGCGAGTCGCATCTGCTGACCACGATACCGGCGGGAATGGTGTTCGCCTTTCCTTTGTTTGCGGCCCATCTGACCTCCTTCTCCCGCATTCAGGACCGGTTCGAATCGGTATTTCTTCGGCCCCTGTTGCCGGGTGCGGAAGCGGAAACCCCCGCGGTGGACCCTCAGGGTGAAATGGCCCACCTGATCATTCGGCGGATGGCGCCGGAAATGGTCTCCGAAGACGCTCTGAAATACCTGATCGGTCACAGCGGGGGCATGATCGGGACCCTGATGGGACTGGTTCGCAATGGATGCCGTTTGGCCCTTCGACACCGGGCTTCGGTCATAGACCGGCCCATGGCCGAGACCCTGGTTCAGGATTTTAAAAAGCGGTTTGCCCGGTTGGCCGACATTCCCGACTGGCGCCGGCATGCCCGGGCCGTGGTCGAATCCCGTAAGCCTCAGCCGGAAGACGGATCACTGGTGCATCTGTTTCGCCATAACCTGGTTTTGGAATACCATACCCCCGAGGGTGAAATCCGCCGCGCCCTTCATCCCGGTATGCAACCTCCCTTGAATTAGACCCCCTGACGTGTCGATGAAGGATACCCTCCATATCGCCCAAGACACCGTCTACCGGCAGCTGGTTTCGGACCTCGATCTTCGGCCGGAAGGCGGCGGGCTGTTTCTGCTCGTATACCGGGATGAGGCGGCGGTGAAAGCGGTGACGGCGAGGTTGAAGGCCGACCTTCATGAGGAGGACGTCACGCTGTCGGAGCTGGCCGAACAGACCGGTCTGAGGGACCTTTTCAGCCCTGCAGAGGGCCCTTCCGGCGAATCCGGGGGCATCCCCCGTCTGGTTCAATGCCTGGGCGTCGAAAGCCTTTCCGAACAGATGCGGATGGATCTGCTGGGGCATTTGCAGCACCGCGTCACCTCCGTTCCGCCCTCGGGTCCTTGCCTGGGGCTCTGGATCACCCCGGAGTTTGAAAAGCTGCTGTTTCTTAAAATTCCCGGCCTCTATCACCGGACCGACGGGATCTATGATTTTTCCGCCCTGTTCGGGGAAGAAGCGCCCCCCCGAAAACCGGCGCCGCTGCCCGCGGACCCATCCGCCATTCCGTTTGCCAAAGTTTCACTTTATCTGGAGAAGGTCATCCACCAGTTTGAAAATTGGAAACACGTCCGGGAATCCGGAGAGCAATTTCTGATCGAGGAGATGGGGCATGCGAATCTGCAGGATTTCTATCTTCCCGCCCGGTTTACCAACAACAAGGGAAAGACCTTTCTCCTGGATGATCTTCTGAAGGTATTTTTAGAGAACAAGCACATCAATTTTCTGACCCTGCTGGGCGGTGAAGGGACGGGTAAAACCGCTTTCGCCATCCATTATTTCATTCAGCTGTCCAGGCAATTCCTGAAGCGTCCCGAGGGGCGGCGCATTCCGGTATTCATCTGCCTGAAAGACTATGCCGGGCGGCTGCATGTGGAGGAGTTCCTGCTCGCTGAATTCGAACGGACCTTCCAGGTCCGGCTTTCTTCCCTGCAACTTCAGGACATGCTGCTGCGAGGAAGGTTCGTCTTTTTTGTGGACGGCTTCGATTGCATGGCCTCGGCCTATGACATCTATCTGACCCGGGACAATCTCGAATCCCTGGCCCGGCTGTCCCTGAAAAACGTTCTGATTCAGGAGGGGGTGGAAAAGCCCCAGGCCCCCAACAAGGTTTTCATCACCTGTCGTCCCCACTACTACGTGGTCAATGTTCAGGAAAAAAATACCCTGAGAGCCGGGTATACCCCTTTATACCGCCATTACGCCACCAAGGAAAACTATCAGCTGGTCCGGATCAATGCCCAGGACCCGGATGAAACCCGGCTGAAAATCTATATCATCAAAAACGGACGGGACCCCATTCTGGCCCGGAATGTTCTGAGCCTGATCATGAACCCCGATCACCAGAACCGGCTTTCGGAGCCCTCTCTCCTGGCGGAGATCGTCTGCCGTACTTTGAATTGTTTCAAAGAGAAAAAAGAGGCCAACCTGGCCGATTTCTACCGGGCCTATGCGGATATGTGGATCGAGCGGGATGACTGGCGGTTCCGCATCCTGCCCGAGGGAAAACGCATTCTGATGCAACGGATGGCCTTGAAAATGATCCAGAAAGCGGATCGCTCGGGTCTCCATTTTTCAGAGCTGGAGACGCCCAAACGGGGGCTGGTAAAGAAAAATTTCCCCCTCGGCCATGCGGACGGGTGCCGGGATGAGATACTGGCCTGTGAATTCATCATCCGTGAACAGGACGGCCGCTACCGGTATCTTCACCCCTCCTTCATGCATTATTTTGCGGCGGATGCCTTTTTTCGTTCCGTTCGGGAAGGGACCCCGCCGCCGGTTCCCTATGTCAATCTGGAAACGGACACCCGGGATTTTCTCAAACTGATCATTTCGTCGGAAAAATCCGATTTGCGGGAGCTCAATCTGAACGACCTGGACCTGGAGGGTATCCATCTGTATCAGGCTGACCTGGCCGGGGCCGGATTGAACAGATCGCTTCTCAAGGGCGCGGTCCTGATTCGGGCCCGATTGACCGGTGCGGACCTGTCTGCCGCGGACCTTTCCATGGTCAAAATGAGCCGAAGTATGCTGGAAGGGGCGGACCTCTCCGGGGCCGACGCCAAAAGCGGGGGGTTCCGGGAGGCCGATCTCACGGAGGCCCGGCTCAACGGGACCAACTTCCGGGGTGCGGATCTGCGCGGGGCCCGGTTGATGGGGGCGCGAATGGCCTGGGCCGATCTTCGGGAGGCGGATCTGACCGGGGCCGATCTGACCGGCGCCAAGCTGACCGACGCGGATCTGACCGGGACCAATCTGTTCAAGGCGATTCTCAACGAAGCGGATCTGACCGGCGCCACCCTGAGCCGCGCCCATCTGGGTCTGGCCGAAGCCAATACCGCTAATTTCTCCTATGCCGATCTGAGCCGATCCGATCTGACCGGCGCCAGCATCAACTGGGCCCACCTGCACGGGGCGAGTTTGACCCTGGCCAAGGTCTTTAAAACCCGGCTGCGGGAGGCCGACCTCACCCGGGCCAATCTCGATGAAGCCAACTGCGCCGAAGTCGATCTGCGATGGGCCCGGCTGCCCGGCGCCAAACTTCAGAACGCCTCCTTTCATGAAGCCGACCTGACCGGCGCGGACCTCACCAAAGCCAAATTGACCGGCGCCGACTTGAGTTGGGCCAACCTCAACGGGGTCCGGCTTACGGATGCGGATCTTTCCAATGCCAGGCTCAATATGGTCAAACTTCGGGATGCCCGGCTGATTCGGGCCAATTTCAGCGGAGCCGACCTGACCTGGGCCGATCTGACCAATGCCGATTTTACCGCCGCCGATCTGACCCGGGCCGACCTGAGCGAAGCCGATTTGAGCGGCTGTGTGCTGCGCAGGGCCAAGCTGGCCAAGACCCGGTTCAAGGGGGCGAACCTGCGCAGTGCCGATCTAACCCACACCGACAGGAAGACCGCTGATTTTGAAGGGGTCGATCTGTCCGATACCAAGTTGTAGTTCAAGGCCGTTCATGCGTTATGAAGGACCCATCTACCGTCCCCCCAGCGAAGCCCGTTCGCTCCTGATCCAGGCTACCGTGGGGTGCCCCCACAACCGGTGCACTTTCTGCATGATCTACAAAAAGGGTCCCCGGTTCAAAATTCGTCCGGTGGCCGAGATTAAACAGGATATCGAAAGCGGTCGAGCGGTTCACGGCGAACGGGTGCGCACCCTCTTTTTCCCGTCCGGAAACACCATCGCCATGAAAACCGCGGACCTGTGCGAGATTTGTCGGTTCTCCCGAAAAGCCTTTCCGAATCTGGAGCGAATCACGGTCTACGGATCTTCCCAGTATATTCACATGAAAGGTCTTGAGGATTTGCGGCGTCTGGCCGATGCGGGCTTGTCCCGAATCCATGTGGGGCTGGAATCGGGAGATGACGCAGTTCTCAAACGGATCTGCAAAGGCGCCCACAGCCGGGAACAGGTAGAAGCCGGAAGGTGGGTGAAGGCGGCGGGCATTCAGCTCAGCCTGTATGTCATCCTGGGGATCGGGGGGAAGGACCGGACCCGGGAGCATGCGCTTCATACCGCCGAGGTGTTGAACCAAATCGAGCCGGATTTCATTCGGCTTCGAACCTTCGTTCCCAAAGTCGATACCCCGCTTCTGCAAGAAGTTCAGGACGGCGCTTTTCGAATGCTCGGTCCCCATGAGGTGCTGTCCGAGACCGCCCTCCTGATCGAGCACCTTCAGGCGCGGAGCTGCTTGACGAGCGATCACTATACCAACTATATCAACCTGGAAGGACGGCTTCCGGAAGACCGGCCCCGGCTGCTGAAACAGATTCGCGCGGCCCTGGAGCGGGCGGAATCGGATTTTCGGCCGTTTTTCATCGGCGATGCATAACGAAATGATAAATGAACCCGGAACATCCCGCTATCCGGGATGTATTTGAAATGCCTTGATCATCGTTTCGGCCGATCCTTATTTGATAGGAAGGCCGAAACGGTGATCATGCCCTATTTGGAAATGGAGAGCGAACCATGGTCACATCGGAATCTTTGGCGTCACGAGAGGATAAAATCGCGGTCATCGGCCTGGGCTACGTGGGGCTGCCTCTGGCGGTGCATCTTTCAGAACACTTCGAGGTGGTCGGATATGATCTGAAAAGCGAACGGGTGCGCGAACTTCAGGCCGGACACGACCGGACCCTGGAGGTGGAGGACGCGGACCTGCAGGCGGCCGAGCTTCGGTTTACCGATGATCCCGAAGAGATCGCCGCCTGTCGGCTGATCATCGTGGCGGTCCCCACCCCCATCGATGAATACCGGATACCGGACCTGACCCCCCTGGAAGGGGCTTCCCGCATCGTAGGCGAAAACATGGTGGAAGGCGCCTGCGTGGTCTTCGAATCCACCGTTTTCCCCGGCGCCACCGAAGAGGTCTGCATCCCGATCATCGAAGAAAAATCCGGACTCAAATTCGGGGTCGATTTCACCGCCGGCTATTCGCCCGAACGGATCAATCCCGGAGACAAGGTCCACACCCTGGAGAGCATCGTCAAGATCGTGGCGGGCTCCGATGAAGAAACCCGGCAACTTCTGAGTTACGTGTACGGCAAGGTGGTCAAGGCCGGGCTTCACCAGGCCTCCTCCATCAAAGTGGCCGAGGCGGCCAAGGTGATCGAAAACACCCAGCGGGACCTGAACATCGCCCTCATGAACGAGCTGTCCATGATTTTCGACCGGATGGGCATCGACACCCTTCAGGTCCTGGAGGCGGCCGGCACCAAATGGAATTTTCTGCCGTTTCGGCCCGGACTGGTCGGAGGCCACTGCATCGGTGTGGACCCCTACTATCTTACCTTCAAGGCCGAATCCATCGGATACCATCCGGAGATGATTCTGGCCGGCCGGCGGATCAACGACGGGATGGCGAAATTTGTGGCCGAACGGACGGTGAAGATGCTGATCCAGCTGGGAAAGCAGGTTCGAGGGGCCAAGATCGGGCTTCTCGGGTTGACCTTCAAGGAGGATGTTCCGGATCTGCGAAACACAAAGGTGGTGGACATCATCGCCGAACTGAAGGATTACGGCATCGAGGTGCTGGTCAATGATCCCCTGGCCGACCCGGAGGAGGCCCGGAAATACTACGGCATCCAATTGAGAACCATGGAGGAAATTCAAGGTGTGGACGGGGTCATCGTGTCGGTGATGCACCGATATTACCGGGAGATGGGGCTGGCCAGAATATGCCGGTTCTGTTCCACCGGTTCTTCTTTGGTGGTGGACCTCAAAGGCGGGTTCGACCCGGCCGAGGCCGACCAGCTCAACATCCGGTATTGGCGTTTATAAGCGCTCGGAAACCGAATATCTCTTTTATCCTCTGCGGAAAGGAGTCATCCCTTATGACCATCGATCGTGCCATTTTGCGATTTGCCGGCTTTGTAGTTCTTATTTCCCTGCTCTTGTCGGTGATCCACACCCGTCACTGGCTCTGGCTCACCGCCTTTGCAGGTGCGAACCTGGTTCAGGCTTCTTTCACCGGCTTTTGTCCGGTGGTGCGGGTTTTCAAGGCCATGGGCATCAAGCCCGGCAGGGCGTTTGACTGATCGCACCGGCGGTCATTACCTTTCGGAACAGCTTAGGGAGTTACATGTGAAAAATCGACAACTGATGCTGGGCAACGAAGCCCTGGCCCGGGGTCTGCTGGAAAACGGATGCGCCATGGCGACCTCCTATCCCGGCACCCCGGCTTCCGAGATTCTGTCCTCGGTGGTCATGTTTCAACAGGCCCACGGATATCCGATGCACGCCCAGTGGGCGGTGAACGAAAAGGTGGCCTTTGAAATCGCCTATGCCGGCTGCATGACCGGACTGCGCACCGCCGTGTCCATGAAACAGGTCGGCCTCAACGTGGCCTCGGACCCGCTTATGAGCGCCGCCTACATGGGGACCCAAGGCGGGTTTATCGTGATCAGCGCCGATGATCCCGGGCCCCATTCCTCTCAGACCGAGCAGGACAGCCGTATGATGGCCATGATGGCCAAGATACCGGTGCTCGATCCGGATTCCCCCCGGCAGGCCAAGGAGATGACGGCGCTTGCCTATGCGCTCTCCGAGGCCTTTCGCATTCCGGTGATGATTCGTCCGACCACCCGAATCTGCCACAGCCGCCAGGATGTCCCGGTGGTGGAGATGCGGCCGTCGGATGCGACCCCCGATTTTCAGAAAGACCCGGCCCGGTGGGCCGCCACGCCCAAGTTCCGGTTCCAGTTGCACGGGGAGCTGGAAGAAAAGCTGGCCGGAATCTCCGCCTGGACGGCCACGGCCCCGGTTCGACTCAATCCTGAAGCAAAAGGCCCCAAGGCCTTGGTGGTTTCCGGAGTGGCCGCGGCCCATGCCCGGGAGGTGTTGCAGGATCTGGATCTATGGGAAAATCTTCCGCTTTACCAGGTGCTTCAGCCCTTTCCCCTGCACAATGAGTTTGTCGACCGGTTGCTGAGCACCTATGACCAAATCCTGGTTCTGGAAGAGACCACCGGGGTCATCGAGATGCAGCTGGCCGACCGGAATCGGGTGTTCGGTAAACTGAACAAAACGGTACCCCGGGTGGGGGAGCTGCTTCCGGAGACCGTGGAGAAAATTATCGGGGAATTCTCAGGAGCGGTGACCACCCCGGTGGAAAAACCGGCCCCGGCCGGGCGGCGGCCCACCCTCTGTGCCGGGTGTCCCCATCGGGCCAGTTTTTTCGCCATCAAAAAGGCGGCCCCCAAGGGAATCTACACCAGCGACATCGGGTGCTACACCCTGGGTCTCAATCTCGGGGCGGTGGATACGGTCCTGTGCATGGGCGCGGCTATCAGCCAGGCCGCGGGGTTCTTTCACGCCTATAAACATCAGGAAAAGCGGCCGCCCATCGTGGCCACCATGGGCGATTCCACCTTTTTTCATGCCGGAATACCGCCCCTGATCGATGCGGTGGTTCAGAATGTGGGATTCGTGCTGGTGATTCTGGACAACCGGACCACGGCCATGACCGGAAGTCAGCCGACCCCGGCCTCCGGATTGGGAGCGGCGGGTGAACCCCTCAACACCGTGGACATCAAACCCCTGGTCAAGGGGTGGGGGGTTCGCTACTGAAAAACCGCCGATCCTTATGATCTTGCGGGGTTTACCGCATTGGTGAAGGAGGCGGTAGCCTATTCCCGGGATCAGGGGCCGGCGGTGGTGATTTCCCGCCATCCCTGTCTGCTGGACCGGGGGCGGAAGGAAGATCATCCGGAAAAGAAAACCGTTCAGGTGGGCGAGGACTGCGACGGATGCGCCTACTGCATCACCCAGTTCGAATGCCCGGCCCTGGTCTATGAGGAGGCTGCCGAACAGGTTCGAATCGACCGCATGACATGCAGCGGGTGCGGCGCCTGCCTCGAGGTCTGCCCCAGATCGGAAGAGCACACGTCTGAACTCCAGTCACGTGAAACGATCTC
>CAZNLT010000045.1:29925-38007 GCA_964573705.1 uncultured Desulfobacterales bacterium | reverse complement strand
CATTGATTTAGATCAATGCGCCGCTTATTTTAATGTGCTACACCCTTGATTTCCCGGATTAAATCTCCGCTTAAGCGGGTGGACTGGGACCCGAATGGAGAGCAAGATCAAATGACGAATAACAGGATCAGAGGGAGGGAAAATGAAGTGGACACCGGAGGCCGAAGCGGCCATTAAAAAGGTACCCTTTTTCGTAAGGAAACGGGTCCGGGCGCGGGTGGAGAAGGAGGCCCGGGAGGGAGGCAAACCGATCGTTTCGATAGCCGAGGTGAAGGCGACTCAAGCGCGGTACCTCAACAACATGGAAAAGGAAATCAAAGGCTATCGCATCGAGGCCTGTTTCGGGAGCGGCGGATGCCCCCATCGGGCCGCAGACAGCGAGGAACTGTTTCAAAATCTGGAAGCGCTGCTTCAAAGTCAAAACCTGCTCGGCCTCTTGAAATCGCGGGTAGAGGGACCGCTCAAGTTTCACCATGAATTTTCGGTCACCCTGGCCGACTGCCCGAATGCCTGCTCACAGCCCCAGATCAAGGATGTCGGGATCATCGGCGCCGCGGTACCGGTGGTCACGGATGAACCCTGCACGCTGTGCGAATCCTGTGTGGCGGTCTGCAAAGAAGGCGCGGTGTCGCTGGATACCGATGCCGAACAACCGGTTCTGGATCGAAACGCCTGCCTTGACTGCGGGCAGTGCGCGTCCGAATGCCCCGCCGGCACAATAGCCATCGGTCGCACCGGTTACCGGTTGCTCCTCGGAGGCAAACTCGGCCGCCATCCCCGGCTGGCGCGGGAACTTCCCGGCATCTTCGAGGCCGACGAAGTTTTGGCGATCGTCAAGGCCTGCATCGATTTTTACCGGGAGCGCAGCAAGCACGGCGAGCGGCTCTCGGCCCTGCTTAGCGAAGCCGATTTTGAAAATTTTGCCGAGCAATTCGGAAAGGTCGATTCCTCCAAATTCCAAAGATAAACAATACATCCGTTTCGGTTTACAAACCCGCCATTCCGCCATATCTTTAAACGAGAATTTTCGTTAACGGATAGACCAGACATCACTCGGCAGGAGGAGACAGCATGAATTCGACAGACAAGAAACAGATCAACACCATGATCAAGGCCCTCGACGCGTTCACCCAGGCGGAAAAAGGATTGTCCAAAGAAGAGTGGAACGTTTTGCAGAGATGGCTGATTCGGGAAAGTTCGGATCTGCCGGCCATTGAATCGGTCAATGAACTTAAACAGGCCCTTCAGAAATATTTGTCGTAAGGCCCGTCAAGACGATTTTAAAACCCAAATCGGTTCGGAGTGCCCGACCGATACCCCTCCTGTTGCGTTTGCCTAAACCCGCCGTTAATTTTCTCGGACTATTCGATTTTGTAATTTTCTCGCATTTTCACCTTGATTAAAACCGGATTTCAGAATAGATAATGAGAGTTTCACCAACCGCGCCCCTCGCAATCGATTCGACGGCGATAAACAAGTTTCGCCATCGGCCGGTCCAACCGGCCGGTTTCTTTCTGGGTGAAACACCATAATTGGGTATTGCCGCTCGCAGGGATCGTCGGGATTCTGATCGTATCGGTGATGGCGCTGTCCGTCTCCGTGGCGCGCACCAAGAAAGCGGAACAAGCGGCTTTGAAGAGCAGAGAACAGTTCCGCCAGGTCACCGAAACCATTCGAGAGGTGTTCTGGCTGGCGTCCCCCGACTGGAAAACGGTGGAATATGTGAGCCCGCCCTATGAACAGGTTTGGGGCCGACCGCCTCAAGAACTGCTCCGGAATCCGTGGGCTTGGTACAAGTCGGTTGTGAAAGCGGATCGTCCGGTTCTGCGCAAGGCCATTCAAAACGGGGACTGGACCCGGTCGGATGAAATCACCCTGCCCGATTTTCGAATCCGGCGGCCGGACAACTCCATTGCGTGGATATCGGCTCGCGCCTTTCCGGTCGCCAACGGCGCCGGAAACCCGGAAAGGATCACCGGCATTGCCGAAGATATCACCGAATCCAAACGGGATGAAGCCGCGATTCACGCCATTATGGAGGTGACCGCCGGCGCCACCGGCCAGGCCCTGTTCGATAAAATCGTCGACCGGATCAGTAATTGGCTCGGCTGTGAAGCGGCCCTGATCGGAGAGATCCAACCGGACCGGCGGGTTAAAACCCTGGCCATGATCGTGGACGGAAAACCGGTCACCGATTTCGAATACGAGCTCAAAGGCACTCCCTGCGAACATGCCACT
Source organism: uncultured Desulfobacterales bacterium (assembly GCA_964573705.1). GTDB lineage: Bacteria > Desulfobacterota > Desulfobacteria > Desulfobacterales > Desulfococcaceae > JAABSQ01. The sequence goes on along the minus strand of CAZNLT010000045.1, from coordinate 35,769 downwards.
CAGCAGGGATTCTGTCACCATCCCGTGAATATCGCCCGGCTTTATCCGGAAGATCTGATCCTAGCCGAAATGGGGGCGGTGGGGTATGTCGGGGTGCCGGTCAAGGACCAAATCGGTGCAGCGGTGGGGGTGCTCTGCGCCATCAGCCGCCATGAACTGAAAATTTCCCCAAAGGCGGAGCCGCTCATGAAAGTGATTGCGGCCCGGGCCTCGGTCGAGATTCAGCGAAAACAGGTGGAGGCGGAAAAGAGACGTCTGGAATCCCAGCTCCTTCAGAGCCAAAAAATGGAGGCCATCGGCACCTTGGCCGGCGGCATCGCCCATGACTTCAACAACGTCCTGTTTCCCATTCTGGGGTATGCGGAAATGCTTCGGGAGGATCTGCCGCCGAACAGCACCCTGCTGCCGGGGGTGCTTGAAGTCCTGGCCGGCGCCAAACGGGCCCGGGACCTCACCAAGCAGATTCTGGCGTTCGGCCGTCAGGTCCGCCCTGAAATCAAACCGATTCGAATCCAGTCGCTGTTGAAAGAGGTGATCAAACTGACCCGCTCTACCCTGCCCGCCACCATCGAGATTCGACAGGAAATCGATCCCGACTGCGGCATGGTCATGGCCGACCCCACCCACATCCACCAGGTGGTCATGAACCTGATCACCAATGCCTACCATGCCATGGAAAACGGCGGGGTGTTGACCATTCGCCTGAATGAAGCCGAATTCACCCAGGACCACCCCGATTCAGAGCAAGCGGCCGCCCCCTGTGTTCGGTTGTCGGTAGAAGACACCGGCATCGGGATGGACCCGGCCACCCGGGAAAAAATCTTCGACCCCTATTTTTCCACCAAAGAGAAAGACAAGGGCACCGGGCTCGGTTTATCGGTAGTGCATGGCATCATAAAGAACTACGAGGGCCATATCACCGTTCAGAGCGCGCCGAACCGCGGCAGCGTTTTTGAGATCTGGATTCCCCGGGCGGCGGCGACCCGCGGAGGAAAGCGCGAGGTAAATACCGCCCCCCTGCCCAAGGGGACGGAGCATATCCTGATAGTGGACGATGAAGCGACCATCGCCCGGATGGAAAAACAGATGCTGGAGAGGCTCGGGTATGAGGTTACGATTCGAACCGGCAGCATCGAAGCCCTGGCGGCGTTTCAGGGCAACCCCGATCAATACGACCTGGTGATCACCGATATGACCATGCCCGGCATGACCGGGGATCGGCTGGCCCTGAAGATGACGGGCATCCGCCCCGGCCTGCCGATTATCCTGTGTACCGGCTTCAGCGAGCGGATGTCCGCAGAGAAGGCCGCATCCCTGGGCATCGGCGGGTTTATCATGAAACCGGTGGTGCAATCGGAACTGGCCGCTCTGATACGGAAGGTCCTGGAGAAAAACTGAAGAATCGCTCCGGCTCGAAAGCTTAATCCCCAAACCCGAGGCAACCGGTCATTCGGCCGTGTTTCCGGCTGCCCGGATACTGGCGGCAGACTTCGGGCTTGACCTCGTGAATGCCGCAGATCCACCGGTCTTTTTTGGGCAATTCCCGCAGCCAGGGGCAGACCTCTGAAAACCGGTCCGTACCCGGCTCCGACCAGATCCCGAAAGCGGTGATGCGACCGTTTCGCCGATAGACCTTCACCCGCTCCAGAATGTCGGTGCGGCCCAGACGCTTCCACAGGCCATAATCCTCAAGGGTCAACTCCCGGTGGTAATCGAGCTTTCGGCAGCAGCGCCCGCATTGGCGGCAGGCGAAGGTCTCCATGCCGGTTTCCAGCCAGATCCCTGATTTTCGGGTTCCGTTGCCGGTTTTGCCGCCGGAGAACGCGGCGGTATCGAACACCCGGCCGCACAGATTTGCCAGCGATGCCGAAGACGGCCGGGCCTGTTCGATTTCCCGGCAGAGCCGTTCTCTCAGATCAAGGATGCCCACATACCGCATGGACCGGGACCGGGCGGCGGAGATCCACAGACCCTCCCGGCGAAGATCATCGACCACCAGGGTGTCCCGGCCGAAGACATCGGCACAGAGGTTCATAAAGAGCCGTTTCTGGGGACGGTACTGGCGAAGATCGTTGAGAACCGCCGACAGGGCTTCTTCCCGGGTCAGAAAAATCCGTTCCTTTTCGGACATGATGCGCCTCTCTCCGAATGGGGTGAGAGCTGAAAAGGATCCGCCCAGAGGCTTCCTTTTCTGATGCATATCCGTACAGATCGAGAAAACCGATATTTACCAGCGAGGCGCCGTCAAATCGGATATGGAATCGATGGCTCGCCGGATCGTTGGTGAGGGGAGAGTCCGGGGCAAAGCGCGTGGATAATCCGCAAGGCGAGCTGACCGACACTATAAAGGGGTCGGCGAAAAATGGCAAGAATGTTCAGAAATAAAGGCCGCCCGGTGAAGATCCGAGCGGCCATTTTTAATCGAAATAGAGGATGCCTTGTCTCAAACCAACGGACAAAGGGGCAGGGAAAGGCCTTTTCAGAGGGTTTCCAACACCCGATTCATATTCCGGTCGAGGGTCATTTTCATCTGGTCCCGCCCGGTCTTGCAGGAACGGATCCACTGGTCATACAGGCGCATTGTCTCTTCGGGAAACCAGATCACCTGTTCATAGAAAACCCGGGTCATTTTTTCAACAAATTCATGCATCGCCACCATGGAACTGAAGAAATCATCAAAGGACTCTTTTTGAGCCGCCAGCAGCTGTCTGCTGATCTGCGTTGAATACATGGGGATCACTTTCTTCTTAGAGGTTGAAATCCGCGCTTGTTTTTCAAGCGTGTCCTCAGAATAGGAGAAAGGGCCGGTATTGTCAAGCTTTTTGTTGCAGTGCAATATTTAAGACGCGAAAATTCAAATATATTAAAAATATTCTATATCAATGCTTTATATCAAATTTCAAATATTGATGAAAGTTCATTTAAAGATTTCCAGATATTAATTTCGCAATGCAGCAAAACCAGAGCGGTTCGGCGAGGCCGCCCCCCGCGCCGAACCGCTCCAAAATGTTAATTTAGAGGTTCACTATTCTGAAAGATTCTATCTGAATCCGCCACCGGATCGCTGTGAGACAGGAGAAACTCGGCGATACGGGTATAATACCGGCTCAGGATTTTTCGGGAACGAAACAACCCCATGTGGCCCGCTTCGCAGATGATCTTCAACTTCTTTTCCTCGGGCACCTTTGAAATCATATCCAGATGGCCGGTGGCCTGACCGGCCGGCGCAATGTCATCCTTGGTGCCGCCCAGGGCCCATACCGGAACCGATTCGGGAAAATCGGCGATATCTACGTGTCGATCTCCGATGCGAAGCCCGCCGCGAATCAGATCGTTTCGAACGAAAACCCGTTTATAGGTGTCTCGAATGAATCCGGCGGGAAAATGATGCACGTAGTTGTACCATTGATAAAATGCCTGCTGGCGCTTGGCCGAGGCTTCATCGCCTTCCTTGAGGTCCGTCAGCAGCTTTTTAAAATTACGCACATGCTGATCCATCCCCATCAGGTAAAATCCCAGAAGGTGCATGCGACCGTCATAGACCTTGCGGCCCGCACCGGGGCGGTCATCGGGAACGGTAAATCCGAAGGCGTCCACCAGAAAATCGATGAAGGGCTCGCCCACCGCACGGGAAAATTCGGTGAAGAACCCGGTTTCCGCCTCGGTATGCATCGGGGAGCCGGCCGAACCGAAGGATTTGGCCAGCTCCGGATTGAGAATCAAGGTGCTGATCAGCAGCGGACCCGGTTGGCATACCGCAATGGCATGGGCGGGAAAACCGGTCCGGTTTTTCAGGTGGAGCAGCACCTCCCGATACTGGGCCACCTGCCCCGGAAAACCTTCGAAATGGCGCCGATCCCCCACCGACAGAGGCACCGCTTCGGCGCATTTTTGTTCCACCACCGCCATCCGGGTCAGCCCCTGATCTCTCAGAAACAGGGCCACCCGCTCGGCGATATTGGAATGGTGGCCGGCCCGAGGCGCGAACACCACCGTGTAATTCTGAAGGGCGTGGTCCTTTTTGCGCGAAATATCCACCACTCTCATGCTGGGCAGATCGAGTATCACGTGCGCGGTGTCGTATTCTTCCGTCCAATCCTGGTCCGGCGGATCTTCGGTCAGAAACTTGATGAATTCCAGCTCTCCGCAGCGTTCCCGATGGAAGAGCCGAAGGGGGTCCAGAAGGGACCGGGTGGACGTCTTCAGTACGTCCTCGCTGCACTCCCGGGCAACTTCTCTCAATTTATCCAAATCCGCCGCCGGCGCCGGCAGGGGCAGGCGGGTGAACGGAAGAAACACGTTCATCGCCAGCGCATTGAACTGCCGGGTCATGTCCAGAGCGGTAGAAAAATAATCCATTCCGGTTTCAGTCATTTGCACCCCGGTCCGAAGGGAAAACTTGAGGGCCTCCAGATTGCCGAGGACCCCGGGGAAAAGAGTAAGAAATGAGGATGGCATCGTAAAATTCCTTTCTGAATGAACAGCGCATTCGCTTGAGTACACCCGGCGGGACCATCCGAGCCCCGCGTATGGGTGAAAAGGGTCTTAATGCAGCAAGCTACGTGCCAATCCCAGAATATATTTCAGAATTCTTTTTTCAGCAAAGGGCCGCAAAATGAGATGAAATTCCTGTAACCGGCACGAATTTCAGGATAATAATCGTTTTTAGATTAGTACTAAAAGCGCACAGGAAGGTGGGAGAAATGTATGAAAGGGAAAATTCAAGGAAGGGGGAAGTCTAAAGAAAATTTCAGACAACAACTATTTTAATGAATGGTACCCGGAACATCGGATGCTGAGTGGGGCCGCATCGGGCTCCTCTGGTAAATAAAGCAAATCTCTTAAATTCTGTCCGGTACCACCGGTAAGCACAGAAATAAAGGTCAGAATGACCCATGGATGGGTCATACAAGGCAATCCTATCGGACTTCACATATGGATGCGGGTCAGGCCTCAAGCCTTGCTATACACGCCTTTGGATTTGTTCTTCACCTGATTACGTTTTTTCAAGCGATAAATAATATTATAAATTTTCCTTCGGTCATAGCCGGTTTCCTTGATCAGGGTTTCGATATCCACCCCGTTTCTGGCCCGAAGGATGCGCTGTAAAATGGTTTCCGTCGCCGATATCGACTGGGTATCTTCGGGCGCTTCATGGGGCGAGGGTTTCGGGGAAACCGGTTCGGAAGAAGCCACTTCGGGTTCTTTTGACCCGGCCGTCCTTTCCACCGGGGTCACCGGGGTCTCTTTTTCCGGTTTCTTCTTCTTCTCTTCTTCTTCATCTGTTTGTTGGGACTGCACAAAATCATCCAATTGACCCGCAACCGTTTCGACCCCTTTGGCAAAGGCTTTGAGCCCGTCGCTTAAAGATTTTACAAAAATATCAAACTCTTTCATTTCTTTCCTTTCATTTTAAACGTCGATGAAAACCGGGTGTATATAAAGAGCAACAATTCACCTGTTAGTATAAGATAAGAAATTCATAATTGCAACGGGTGCAGCCTAAATATTTAATTTTTAAGATTGAAAAACCTTTGGTGCACCCCATACTTCTTGTGGAATCATCATATACGGCTGGCAAAGATCGGCATGTTGGATAATGGACTCTCAGGCCGGTGCGACTGTTTTTGTGCATTCTTTTAAATCTTTGGAATACGGCTATCATCACAAATCCAACGGCAGCATCTATGATAAGAACCCGACTTTGAACATGCACCCGTTTGAACTGAGAATCTGGTTCTAAGTCGCTCCTTCACCCTTTCCGGCGGCTTGAATCGGCATGATTATGGAAAGCCGGCCCATCTCCGGCGACTGATTCAGACAGCGGTGAAAATTTCGCGGTGC
>CAZNLT010000045.1:24861-29825 GCA_964573705.1 uncultured Desulfobacterales bacterium | reverse complement strand
TCCGGATGGGAATTTCCAGGCCCGAAACATAAATTGCAGGCTGCCGTGCTCACCGCCGTCGAAGCTGCCGTCTCCCACTGCAAGCCCGATCAGAAAGGTACAGGCCAGATAGAGGACGGTCGGATAAAAGGCCATGGAAATGCCGTTTTCCGTGCCGCCCATGCGCCGAGTGATCACCGCCACCCCCGCATAGCAGAGCGCCGCGAACAGCACCAGAAAGGCGGCGGGATCGAACACCCCGGCGCCGGGCCGGAGCATGATCGTCACCCCCACGAACCCGAGCGCCACCGCCAGCCATCCGTCGAGGGCCACCCGCTCGCTCAGAAACCCCACCGAAAGAATCGTAATAAAAATAGGACCGGTATAGAATAGGGTCACCGTTTCCCCCAGGGGCAACACCGCCAGGGCCAGAAAGAAGCTGGTGAAGGTGACCAGCATCATCACCGATCGCACCAGGTGAGACCAGGGCTTGCGGGTTCGAAGGGCGCCCAGCCCGCCCTGAAAACGGGCCAGAAGGAGCAGCGGGCCGACAGCCACGAAGCTTCGCACGAACACGATTTGGTGAACCGGGTAGTCCCCGCTGATCCATTTGATGATCACATTTTGGAAGGCGAAAATGGTAATCCCGGCCAGCTGAAAGTAGATCCCCTTCAAAGAACCGCCGGTGTGGGCGTTTACAACGGTCATCGGGCTTGAATCCTTATCCGTTTGCGGTTATACCCGCCGGATATGAAGTATGTTTATGAAAAGCGATGGGAAATCCACAGCACCGTCCGTTTGGAATGGGGGCGGGTGCACGTTCCCAAACCCCGGGGGATTCTGTTTGTTCCGCCCCTCATCGGTGGGGATTATGTCCAGCAGATCCGCCATTTTCGGCGTCTGATCCGCCGGGGATACGACCTGGTCTCCTTCAACTTCGCCGGGCACGGGGGGTCCACCGACAAATTCTCCCTCGAAGGAACGATTCGGGACACCCGCATCATTCTCGACTGCACGCGCCGGATCGGCCGCCGGGAAGGCCTGCCGATATTCGGCATCGGCGCCTGCTACCCCGCCATACCCCTGCTCTTTTTGGCCGGCAGCCCGGAAGGGAGGTTTCAAAAGGTCATCCTCATCAACGCCATTCTGGGGCTCAGCCCTCGGGCCGTGGTCCGCTCCTTTTTGGATTATTACGGCCATCTTCGGCGAACCCAACGACGGGCGCCCCGGCTGATGGAAGCTCTGCGCCGCTATGTCGACTTTATTTTTCCGGGCGTGGCCAAAAGCCGTCGCGGGTTCGGGGCGCTGGAGCGACATCGGACCCGTTTGTTCAAAACCCTCTATGACGCCTTTGTGCTGAACCCCCTAAAAAGCATTCGTCTGTCTCGAACCCCGGTCCTCTGCCTCTACAGCACCGATGATCCGGTTTTGAACCTCTTCGACGGGATGTTCGGTAGCGACTACGAGGCGGAGGTCCGGCGGGTCTGCCCCCTTGCCCGATTCCGAAAGATGAGCACCGACCACTTCCTGTCTCATCCCCGGGCCAGAACCGAGGTATTGGAAGATCTCATTCGGTTTCTATAATGTGGTAGATTCATATCGTTTACCACGTGGAAAAGCAACCGCTGGAGTAACGCCCGTGAACCGCCCATCTTGGGTTGTCGGTGAAAGCATGCGCTGAGCTTAAAACGCGGATGAGAATTTACCTAAGTCTTCCCTGGAAAATACAGAAGAACCTGTATTTCTTCTTGGACTGCGATTTGGTAAAAAAGAACCATTAATTGAGAAAAAGCCTATTCAGTGGAGAAAATGCAGTAATTTTATTGCGCAACCCAAAAGGAGGACCCATGGCTGCAAATGACAATGTACGGTTTAAATTTTTTCTTCCGGATGCCCGGGTACTGAGCGCGGAAGAGGTGGAGGCCCTGCCGGCCGAGAAAAAGGCGGCCGCCAGCGCCGCCGGCAAAGAAGGACTCTGGATCGAGATTTTCTGCCCGGACGGCTCCTGCCTGGATGAACAAGGCCACATCTCCATTCCGTCCACCGGTACGGCATCCGAAAAAGACAAGGGCACATGGCTGAAGCTGTTTTGTCCGGAAGGTCAGTGCGAAATCACCCAGAGTTCCGGACTTCCGTAAAAACCACTCGCTGCTCGGCGCGGAAGTCTAATCCTTAGGCTGAGAACATGTCGTCCCTACGGGATATCAATTCCTGTAGGGACTTTTTTCTCTGCGGACCGTTCCCGTTTTTCAGGATGAAACCGTTCAGGCCAATCGGTTTTCCTGAATCTCTTTCATCACCTTTTCTTTGGCGTACGGCGGAATTTCCAGCCCCTTCTCCAGCTTATCCAGCAGGCGCTGTTCACGCTCGTCGATATCCTTGACATACCCCTGCAGGGTCTTGTCGGAATGGGCGGTTTTGGCGGCCAGGCGGAAGACCGATTCCCGCTGTTCCGGGGTGAGCATCTGCTTGGCCGAGGTGATGATCAGATCGATTTCCTGGTCTGAAAAGGCGACCGGTTTGGCCGAATCTTTGTTGAAGCGTTTGAAAATCCGGGCTTCCATATCCCGATATTCCTTCCCCTGAAACAGCTCCATGGATTCCACTTCGTTCCAGACCGTCTGCATTTCATCCACCGTATATTCATCATCCGCCGCAATCATGGCCGCCAGCACGGCGATGAAAGCTTCCGCGGCATCCGCCAGCATGCCCGCCTCCGGATCGGTCTCCCAGAGGCCGAAGGCATTTCCTTCGGTATCCAGGCAGACCGCAAAATAGCCCATCCCCGGCACCGGCGTCTTGGGCGCCACAATTTTGCCCTGGAGTTCCCGCACCTTGGCCATGTACTCGTCGACCGAAGGCACATCGATATAATTGACGATGGTCTGGTTCGGGTTCTGACGCGGCATCATTCCGCCGTCGATCCCTTGGCCTTCGGTTCCCTGCTCGGCATCCCGAATCATCCAGTAATCCATTCCTTCCTGAAAGGGCTGGATTTTCCATCCGAACAGTGCCTGGTAAAATGTTTTGGCCCGCTTCATATCATCGGCGGGAACTTCGAAATGAACGATTTTCGGCATGACACCCTCCCTTCCGCATTCGGCGTATCAAAAAATATTCATTCCCGGAAGATTATGCCTCCTGAAGAATTTTGAGCGACATATCTTCGACCATATCCTTGACCCGATCCTTGTAGGCCAGCATATGCTCGGAATGGATGTGATCCCGCAGGGCCTCGAGACTCTCCCATTTTTCAATGACGGTGACCACGTTCTCATCCAGGCTCTGGGGCACAAAATCGGCGTCGATGTCCACGGCGGGGAAATACTCGATGCACCCCTTTTCTTCTCTGACATCAGGGACGTTGGCTTGAAAAACCTCCAGAAATTCCGACCGCTTGCCGGGATGTATTCGAATGGATGCGATGACGTTGATCATAGGCGGCTTCCTCCTTTCCGATATGAAGTGACAGGTTGTGTGTCGGCGGGGGCGCTTCGGTGAGCACCTGTCGTCTTGTATATCCGATGTATGGTAAAAATCAATTAAAAACCAGGCCGATTCCGGTTCCGAATCCTGAGAAGGCATTCAATTTTTGACCTGAATCAATGAAAATTGGGCAGGGGCGTACCATTCTAAAGCTATGATCAATCCAAAAAGAAAGGAAGTTTTCATGTCCCACGCCATTAAATCATTTCGGTTGGTTCCCTAGCCAAACCCATCAGCGGACCAGAACGACGCGGAAAAGCGCTATATTATAAAACCCGCCACACCGCTGATGGAGTTTCTGCCGCGCCTCGGGATACCGGCCGATCGCATTCAGTTGGTGATGGTGAACCACCGGGCCGCCGATAAAAAGACCACGCTTCATCCGGGGGACCGGGTGGCGCTGTTTCCCAAGGAATATCCGATTTTCGTGGATTGGAATTCCTACCGGTTCTGAAAAAACGGTAAAACCGGTTTCGTTTTCATCCGTTTTGGTGCTTGAACTCCTTTGTTTCAGGATGCGTTGACAAACCTCTGTGCTGTTTTTATTTTGAATAGTTCTAGTGAAAACTGCGAAACTCAAAGGTATACAGGGAGGATGTTATGGCGCAACCGAAAAACGCCATGGAAATTTTTCAGTTGCTTGACAAATCCAATTGCCGGGAGTGTGGTGAAAAAACCTGCCTCGCTTTTGCGGGGGCGGTCTTCAGGGGCCATAAAAAGATCGACCAATGCCCGAAACTGGACCAGGAGGTGATCGAGCGATACTCCAATGCTTTCGGGAATGCTCAGGACATCGATCGCAACCGGGATGAGTACCTCGAAAAACTGAAAGAAGAGGTCACCCGAATCGACCTGGCCGAGGCGGCCGAACGAACCGGCGGCCGATTTACCGGCAAGAAGCTGACGCTGAAAATCCTGGGCAAGGATTTCAGCGTGGATCAGAACGGCAAACTCTCCGCCGATATTCATATCAATCCGTGGGTGGCCATGCCGTTTCTAAGCTATGTTCTGTACACCGGGGGGACCCCGGTCACCGGGAACTGGGTCTCTTTTCGGGAGCTGAAAGACGGAAAGGAACGATACCCGCTGTTTCAGAAGCGGTGCGAAGAAGCCATGAAACGGATCGCGGATGTCTATCCGGAGCTCTTCGACGACATGGTCCATATCTTCGACGGAAAACAGGTGGCGGAACAGTTTGCATCCGACATATCGGTGGTGATGCGGCCCCTGCCCAAGGTGCCGATCATGATCTGCTACTGGTCCCCGGAAGACGGGCTTGAATCGAGCCTCAATGTCTTTTTCGACGAAACCGCCGATGAAAACCTCGATATCGGCTCTCTGTTTTCCCTGGGAGCCGGCCTGGCGCAGATGTTCGAAAAGCTGGCTCAGCGACACGGGTATTTCGAAGAAGCTGCGGCCCGGTAACGCATCCGTTTCTTTTCCCCCGACGCCGAAGGCGCACTGACCGCCTCGACGGAACAGGCGCCGGGGGAGATTTC
>CAZNLT010000045.1:21508-24761 GCA_964573705.1 uncultured Desulfobacterales bacterium | reverse complement strand
CCGACGCCGAAGGCGCACTGACCGCCTCGACGGAACAGGCGCCGGGGGAGATTTCTTTCCTCTCTCAATTATCCACAGGCGTCCCGCTGCGCCGCCTCTTTGACTCCGCCCAAACCGGCCCTATTTTATGCGATGCCGCCGCACATCCGGCTTGACGCCGAATATTTGTGCGGAAAACACTTGTCAGTCAACACCATTCCTGAAATAACCCTGCAACCATAAGCGAGTGAACCATGAAAATCGTTTCCATAGCTGTCAGCAAAAAGAAGGGCACCCGAAAAACCACCGTGAATGAAGCGGTATTGGTGGAAGACCACGGTCTGGAAGCGGATGCCCATGCAGGCAAATGGCACCGGCAGGTCAGTTTTCTGGCCTCCGAATCCATTCAGGGAGCCCGGGAGAAAGGTCTTGAGGTCGACTTCGGGGATTTTGCGGAAAATATCGCCACCGAGGGCATCGACTGGCTTTCCCTCCCGGTAGGGACCCGATTGCAACTGGGCGACACCGTCCGGGTGGAGGTCACCCAGATCGGAAAAGAATGCCACAAAAAATGCGCCATCTATTACAAGGCCGGAGACTGCATCATGCCCCGGGAGGGCATCTTCGCCCGGGTGCTTCAGGGCGGGGCCATTCGGAAGGACGACCCGATTCGAATTCTGGAAGCATAACCGCCGCCAGGGGATCCATCCTCTCGAAATACAACCTGAATGAACGCGAGAAAGGGATAAGATGAACATGCATCGGTATGGGATGTGGAATGGCGGAACCGGTACGGGCAGGACATCTACTTCGATTATGCGGTCACCCGAACCGATAGGGCCCCCGATTTCCGCGACGGCGGCATCGGGATCATCAGCGGCGGATACGGCTGCTCCTGGGGGCTGGCCGCCCGGGACGACATCTTTATCTGGGTGGACTGCGTCCGCCTCGGTGAAGATTCAGGTCTCCGCTATCGATGCGGCACCCTGTGCGACTGTGCCGGTTCCGAACCGCTCCCCGACCCGGACACCGGTTCCGTGGAATTCCGGGGAGAGCTGTCCTTCCAATTCAGAAACGGCGCCGCCGTGATCGGCGCGGAAAGAATCGCCAACACCCGAAACAGCGGCACGCGTCCGCTGAGGCTCAACTTCTGGGCCACGGAAACCCCCTTTACCGGCGGCACCATTCGCGGATACCGCCTGGCCGTTTTCCCGATCGGTGAAATTGAGCCCGGCCGGGCCGTATTCGGTTTCGAAAACCGGGCCGACTATTCCCAACCCCCCGAAGGCGCCTATTACCTGACCCTCACCCTGACCGAGGTGGTCAACGGTTCGGATATCATTGTCGATTACGCCAATTTCAATGAAACCAAATCCTTTACCGGCATAGAAGATGATGATTCCGGCAGCGGGTGTTTCATTGAAACCGTATGTAACCCTGCTATGGCAAACCCGATCCGAAAATAAGGACCTTTACCGCACCCGAATTAGGTCTATTCCGTATAGTCAATCAGTCATTCTGTTTGCCACGATAAGAATAACAAACGATGCGTAGACCATTCAGGTTTCCGCTGAAGAATACAAGGAGGCAAAATGACGATTCCAAACCGTATTCGAACCATCCTTATTTTCGCGCGCCTTCTGCTGATGTCGGGGTCGGCGAAGCGGATGAAATGACCCGAAATTCTCTCTCAGGGATATCGAAGTTAAAAATCCTCTTTTCCCCGATGGACATTTTCGTTTTTTTCCGCCATAAATACATTGACAAAGGTTTTTCGATCTCCGATAGTGGAGATATTGTTTGCCATTAAAACTAGCAAATGTAAATCGTGTGACAAAGGCAAACCAGTTCGTAAGGCTGGGACGCAAAGCTACCGGTCCAAGCGGTTTTTGGACAGCGGGGTTGCCGGACGACGCCCTGGATAAACCTCATCATTGATTCACGTCACCTTCCGTCATCCCCTCTGCCGTTTCACGGCTTGAATCTCAACCGTTTTTAACCTCATGCCGCTTGCTTGGCGGGATTTACAAATTTGTTTTCAGCCCATCCCATCGACTGGAAAATTTGAACCGGCGCCGGTTTTTTTAATCGCCAAATTTCCGCCGACCAGCGGAGAATCTTCCACCGTTTGCATTCCGGCGCGGCGATTGCTTCGAATGGAAATGCTGTTGAGCTTTTTGGAAACGGAGATCAGAGATGCTGATTAAAAAAATATCAACAAAAGCCATTATGCTGTTGATGGTGGTGTCGGCGGGAATGTCGGTCCTGTGCACGCCCTGCCTCGCCTTTGGGTCGAAACAACACCCGGGTCAGATTCCCCAGTGGCTGCAAGGCTATAACATCCAACCGGAATTCATTCCGGCAAAAGGAGAGACAATCGGCACCGTCAAACGTCTGCACGGCCGCATCGTCATCATCCACCAGGAGACGGATGAAGCCTTTTTCGGAAAGGCCGGTGATCCGGTGTTCGAAAAGGATTTGATCGCCACCCTGGCGGATACGGTCTGCCGCATTCAATTTTCCTCCCGGGATTCGGCATCCCTCGGCCCCAACAGCATATTGACCATCGAAGAATACCTGAATGCGCGGTCTGAAAACAAGAAATCGGCCGTTCTTTCCATGAAAGCGGGCCGCATCTTCTTATATGTGCTGCGCCTTCTCGGATATCGGGACATCGACTTTAAGGTGGAAACCCCCGCGTCGGTGGCTGCGGTTCGCGGCACCAAATTCGGACTGCATGTGTATGAAAGCAAAGACCCCAAGACCGGTGAACCGGCGGTTTTTACCAATTGTTACTGCGAAAACGGGTTGATCGAGATCGACGGGTTGCTGGTGGAACCGGGAGAACTGTACCAGAGCGCTACCGGAACGGTTCGTCCGGCCCCGCCCGCTTATCTGAATCAATTTCATGCGGCCCTGAATTTGCCCGCTCCCGCTTCCGTTTTGATGACCGAAGGTTCCCAAAACCCACCGACAACCGAGGAATCCCAGGCGGCCATGGTTGACCAAAACGCGGCCCATACCGACATTATTCAAGAAGTCCGCCATCTGAACCTGGTTCGCGAAGAATCCGAACCGGGCGGCCGCCCCGTCCGCGAACCCAGCCCACCGCCGGTCACCGAGCAGCCGACAGAACCGAATGAGCCTCCGATAAAACCGAACGATCCCCCGACCGTACCCGAAGAACCGCCGACAGAGCCCAATGAGCCGCCCGCAGACCCTACGGAGCCACCGATGGAAGAACCGCCGTTGGAACCTGAAGAGCCCCCGACGG
>CAZNLT010000045.1:0-21408 GCA_964573705.1 uncultured Desulfobacterales bacterium | reverse complement strand
CGCCCGAAGAACCTACGGAGCCACCGATGGAAGAACCGCCGTTGGAACCTGAAGAGCCCCCGACGGCACCCGAAGAACCGCCGATTCAGGAACCTCCGACAGAACCCCATGAGCCGCCCGAAGAACCTACGGAGCCACCGATGGAAGAACCGCCGTTGGAACCTGAAGAACCCCCGACGGTACCCGAAGAACCGCCTGCAGGACCGAATGAACCCGAAAAGCCGCCGATAGTGCCTGAGGAACCACCCACCGAACCCAATAGACCGCCGGATGAAGAGGATCGGGATGACGATGGTGATCACCCGGGCCAGGGAAAAGGGCATGAAAACCATGATGATGACCATCCCGGTCAAGGAGAAGGCCACAACAAATTCGACTGATTCGAATATTTCCCTGGGGCCGGTAAGCTTTTTTGAGAGAAAGCGAGTTCTTGCCGGGCCGGGAAAATGTTCTTGGAGGACCGAAACGGTGATCATGGACACATAGTTCAACCATATCGTTTGATAAAGGCAAACCTGATTATTAGGCTGGGGCGCAAAATTTCCGACCCACCCGCCTTCGGATCGATCGTCTTCGCCGAATCAAACCAGCTTTTTTCGGGTATTATTCTTGCGTTTCACCCTTATGGACGATTGAGGAATCCTATGAACAGGCGCCGAATGAATTCTTTTTTCCGCAATGCGCTGGTATCGGTGTGTTTTTTGCTGCTGACGCCTCCTTTGAGTGCAGGTGCTGAAACATCCCAGCCTCATCTGTTTCAGGCAAGCTCCCATATTCAAGATTTCAATGCGGCAGTCATTGCACGCTTCGAAAACGCGGACCCGGAAATTCAGAACGCTCTGGATCAAACCCTGGCCGACGCCTTCACCCATTACTATGACAATAACCCGGTAAAAGCGGTTCAGGCCTTCGGCTCCCTGCCGGAAGATTACCTGACTGCCGAGTTCCGGTACCTGTATGCCGACGCGTCCCTGCAAGCCGCTGAATATGAAACAGCCGCCGACCAGTACCGCCGGCTTCTGGAACTGGATCCCCGGCTGGATCCGGCGCGGCTCGGCCTGGCCCTGGCCTATTATCAGCAGGAAGATGCGGATAGAGCCCGAAAGGAACTCCGGCGAATCGAGGAAGATTCCCTTCCGGAGTACCTGCGCAACCGCCTTTCACAGCTCAAAACCGCCCTTGAAGAAACCGCCCGGGCGGTTCATGACGTCCGCTTCTATCTGTCCCAAAATGTTCAGTGGGACAGCAACATCGGTCTCGTTCCCGATGAAGACGTAATCACCTCACCCAACGGGGGTGTCTATCGGTTTACCGGCGCAAGAGAAAAAGAGGGCGGCTGACACCTCACCCAACGGGGGTGTCTATCGGTTTACCGGCGCAAGAGAAAAAGAGGGCGGCTGGCGTTCCGAAACCTTGGCCCGGGTGTATTGGGATTACGAACGATTTATGGAGCAGGGATTTCAATGGCGGACCAAGGCCACCCTCTACAACCTCGAATATTTCGATTCCGGCCGGTACGACAGCTTCCTATGGAAGCTCGAATCGGGGCCGGACTGGCGGACCGGCCGGTGGCGTGTGGCGGCCCCGCTCACTTACGGCCAGCGTTTCTACAGCGACTCCCGGCTTTATGATCTATACGGAGTCTCCCCGGAGGCAACCTACCGAATTAACCGGCAGCTCCGCATCAACGGCCGGTTCGGGTATTTCCGAAAAGAGTACGTGGATGACGAGGACGACCCCCTGGACAAGTACATTCAGACCTATGAAATTGAACCGATCTACTATTACAATTCCGCCTGGGATTATGTCGCCCTTTCTCTGAGTTGGGAAGAAGACCGGGCAGAGGCCTCCCGGTTCAGCGATGATACCCTGCGGATCTCCGTGTCGGCGAGCTACCATTTCAGGGAGGATATCCGCGGATACCTGCGCTACACACACCGCTTCCAAGACTACCCGGAGCCGTTTCCCGGCTGGACGTCGGATCGGGAGGACGATGAAGACAGCGTCTATCTGTCCGTGACCAAAACTTTTTCGAACGGGCTCTTTATCGACGCGAATGTCTACTATAGCCACAATGATTCCAACACCGGTCTTTTCGATTACGACCGCTTCATCCTCGGCGCCGGAGTGGGATTCCGTTTTTAGCCGGCGAATTTTTTGAAAGGAAGGCATGACAATGAAACGATCCAACCGTTTAATTCTTCTTTTTTTCCGCGCCGTCTGGACGGTATCGCTGATCGGGATGATGGCCGTCCCCTCGGCCGCAGCTGAATCGGATGAAAGCCCGAGCGCCATTCCCCGGTGGCTTCAGGGCTATGATATACAACCTGAATCCGTTCCATTCGAGGGTGAGGAGATCGGCATCATCAAAAGCATTGAAGGGCGCATCGTGATCGTTCATCAGGAAACCGATGAAGCATTCTTCGGAAGCGTCGGCGATCCGGTGTTCAGAAAGGATGTGATCGCCACCCTGGCGGATTCGGTCTGCCGCATCCGGTTTTCCAGCATGGATTCGGCCAATCTCAGCCCCAACAGCATTCTCACCATTGAAGACTACCTCGATTCCCGGACCGAAAAGAAGAAATCGGCTGTTCTGACCATGAAGGCCGGTCGCATCTTGTTTTATGTGCTGCGCCTTCTCGGGTATCGGGAGACCGAGTTCCGGGTGGAGACCCCCTCATCGGTAGCTGCGGTGCGAGGCACCAAATTCGGTCTGCATGTGTATGAAAGCAAAGACCCCGAGACCGGCGAAGAGACCTTCTTTACCAATTGCTACTGTGCGGACGGACTCATCGAAATCGACGGGCAGCTGGTTCGAAAAGGCGAACTCTATGAAAGTGCCACCGAAACCGTTCAACCGGTGCCGCCGAGCTACCTGAACCAGTTTCATACGGCCCTGAATCTACCCGCACCGGTTCTGGAAGTAACCGCTAAAACGTACCGCAATCGGAAGTCATTAAACGAAATATCGATGCCTGCCGCGGATCAGACGGCGGCCCACACCGACACTATTCAGGAAAAACGGTATGTGGATCTGGTGAAGAACCAAAAAACCGAGCCGGCGCCCGCGCCCTCTCCCGGGCCGAATGATCCGCCGGTGGTTGCGCCTCCGGAAGGCATCAACCCCCCGAAGGATGAGGATTCTCCCACGGAACCGGCAGAGCCGAACCCGCCGCCGATCAATGAACCGCCCACAGTACCGAGTGATCCGCCGGAGGATGATTCACCCACTGAACCGACACCCCCTCCGTCCCCGGGGCCTCCGAATGAACCGGGGCGGCCGCCTGTTCCTGAGCCGCCTCCCCATCCCGGCGAACCACCGGCTTCGGGACCGTCGAATCCCCCCGAACCCCCTGACCTCCATGATTCCCATGATCCGCCCACTCCCGAACCGCCGACCGGACCGGCGGAACCGCCTCGGGGTGATGATCTCGACTCCGCTGATGACCGGCCGGATCATGACCCGCCCCCCCCCCACGGCGGAGACGAGGGGAATGATCGCCCCGACCCGAATGACGATTTCAAAGACGATGATAAAGACCGGGACGAAGATCAGGACGACGACCGCGATGACGATGACGACGACTGAAACATGATGGATGCATGTGCAATACATCGGCCCCTGACGGGCGACCCGGTGCCGATGCATGGCAGAGGAGATTCATGCGACGGCTGCTGAAATCCAGAGGTCCATCGCCCCTTCGGGAACCTAAATGGCTCCTGATCCTGTTTCTGTTGATCCTTTTCTGGGGAGTGAACAGCTATCTGCGACCGCTCCCCCTGGAACGGCTGGAACGGCTCGTCTTTGACTGGAACGTTCTGGCCGACGGAGAGGATACCGCACCACCGGATATCGTTCTGATCACCATCGGGGAGGCGTCTCTTCAGAAAATCGGCCGATGGCCGTGGCCCCGGAACACCCATGCCGAGCTGATCGAGCGGCTCCACACCGCTGAAATCGTGATGATGGACATCCTCTTTCCCGAGTCCGGTGATCCGGCGGAGGATCAGGCCCTCACTCAAGCGGCGGCGGCTCACGGCCGGGTGGTGACCGCCCAACACCTGGTCTCCGATGCCGGAAATTCCGCCTACCGAATCATTCCACCGTTTCCCCGGTTGGCCGAGGTCAGCCTGACCAGCGGGTATACCAACATCCGGGCCGATATCGACGGCATGGTCCGGTATGTCGAGCCTTTCAAGCGGATCGGATCCAAACTGCTGCTCTCTTTTCCCCTGGCCGGTGTATCCGCCGCCGTCGTTCAGAATCCCGGTAAAGTCGAGGGACAACGGAACCGTTCGGTTCCGGGTCTTTCTCCGTTTACCATTCCGGTGGATGATCAGGAGCGTCTGTGGATCCGGTTTTCAGCCGCCGACTACCCCCGGTACGAATATGCGGAGGTGCTCTCGGGTAAAATCGGGCCGGAGGTGTTTCGAGGCAAAATCGTTCTGGTGGGCGCGGCCGCATCCGGGGTCGAAGACTTCTTTATCGTCCCCACCCCGGGGGGACGCCGGGAGATTACGGGGGTTCACCTCAATGCGGAAATCATCCGCATGCTTCAATACCGACAGGGGATCGTGCGCACCCATCGCTGGACGGATGCCGGAGTCACCCTGGTCTGGGTGATGGTGGGCCTGGTTCTGGGGGGATGGATCTCTCCGCGGCGAAGCGCTCTTTTTCTGATGGCGGCCCTGGGGCTTCAACTAACGGCGGTGCGGTACCTGTTCGTCTCAAAGGGAATCTGGATCGCGGCCTCCGGGCCTGTTCTGGGGATGATGTCGGCCTATTTCACCCTCATCATCAAACGGTTCGTATTTTCCTCCAATGAACTGGCGATTCGCCAGTATTCCCTGACCAGCATCCATGACCTGCTGGTTCCCCGGGATCAATTCCAGACCTATGAAGCCTACCTTGAACAAAACTGGTCCAAAATCGCCGCCCGAACCGGCATTCACCTTCTCAACCCCCGCACCGACCTCACCCTGCCCACCGACGGCCCGACACCCCCGCCGAGCGGGTCCGCATCCGACAGGACGGATTTGACCCTGATTGAGAATCCGCGCTTCGCCTTTCGGTACCAGCTCTATATTCCGCTTCCCGGCCAGAACGGCGGAAAACCCGAGTATACCCTGTTGGGATGGCACGAAAAAATGCCCGAGGGGCGGGTTCAGTCCATCGCCGCCGTGGTCCTGGCCTCCTCCTGGTATTTTACCCTGCTGGCGGAAAGCCAGGCCCGAAAGGGGATGCTGATCAATACCATCGACGCCATTTCCGCGGCGGTGGACGCCAAGGATTCCGAAACCGGAGGCCATTCCAAACGGGTGGCCCGGATCAGCCTGGAACTGGCGGCCCATCTCGGGCTGTCTTCGGAGAATCAGGAAGATATCTTCCTCGGGGCCCTCATTCACGATATCGGAAAGATCGGCATCCCGGACGCCATTTTGACCAAAAAGGGGCGGCTGACCGACCCGGAAATGGACGTGATTCGAACCCATCCGGATATCGGCAGGAACATTATGGAAACGGTGGACCTGCCCGTTTTGACCGCCCAGGCCATCAGCCAGCATCATGAACGCTGCGACGGCAACGGCTATCCCCACCGGCTCTCAAAGGAGGAACTTCCCCTGGCCAGCCGAATCGTCGCGGTCGCCGATGTGTTCGACGCCATGACCCAGAAACGCTACTACAAGGATGGAATTCCGGTTCGGAAAGTCCTCGACATCATGTACGAACAGAAAGGCGCCCAATTTGATGAACGGGTGATCGAGGCCCTGATCGCGCTTCGGGCGCCGGAAGACTGGGAGCCGCCGAAACCGAAGCCATCGGAAAAACCGGTCCGGCCCCGACCAGAACCAGCCGGGCAAGGCGCAAAATCACCGGCCTGATCAAAATCAAAGGCGCCGCTGGCCGCTGCACCTCAGTTCCTGCGCCTTAAAAATCGTGCGTCAAAATGGCTTCGGCCCGCCGGCACAACTCCCGGCCGTAATCGGTCCATCTCCCCCGCCCCCAGTACCGGTAGCAGCTGGTCTGAGAAACCATCAGGTAAAACAGGGCGTTCCGGTACCGGTGCTCCGAAGTCGATACCTCGGATTGAACCCCCTTTTCATGGAACAGGGCGCTGACCTTCTCCATGGGGCCGAGAAGGTCCTCATAGCCTCGGACCCAGGAGATATCGCCGGTCCAGCTGCCGCCTTCCATATGAAACCGGTCGTCGGCCTTTTCCGCTTCCTGGATCACCTCGGCCAGTCGATCCGATCCGTCGCCCGGTTCCATGCGCTTCCAAATCCGGTGCTGATGAATCGGCTGCGCCTCAGGAAGATCGGTTTCCGTGATGTCGAGAGAGGCCAAATACTCCAGATATTCGGTCACGTTCACCAGCGCCGTTTCACCCCCGGCGGATTCGCGCACCACCTCTTTATATTTGGGTGGAAATTCGTTCATCATGACGCCCCCGTTTTCGCCGTCGGCAATCTGGACAACAATGGGGGGAACCGATTTTCCGGCCAGGTCCATTCGGTTTAACCCCCGGGCCTCATAATAAGGCTGCATCTGCCCCACCAGTTTGGTGTCGCTGCCCCGGGTTTTGATGAGGGCGATGATGGAGACGGTTTCTCCGGCGCTGTCGGTGCAGACCAGCCGGTGCGGGAGGTGCTTGGATTCAAGGGGGTTTCCGTCCGCAGGCCGCTCCACCGTATGCTCCTGGACCAGGACCCAGGTATACCCGCAGTCCTTCAGGGTTTTGACAAAGGCAAAGGCCACATCGGGATGGTTGGGCAGGGCCATTTCCGGAGGCGAAAACCCGCGGACCCGGGCCAGCGCCTCGGTGCCGAAAAGAGAGGCGAAATGGTGCTGCCAGGCCCGCACATGGAGCCGGAAATCCTGCACCGGCGTGGACGGGGCCACCGGATGGCCCCAGGCGGTGCCGAGCCACTCCACACACGGGCGGATGGCCGGGTCGCAGGTGATGCGTCTGAGGTCCTCCATGACATCCTCCAGACCCATTTTCCGCAATCCGTACAGCAGGGCGCCGGAATAATCGAGCATGATCCGGGGCCGCTTTCCTTGGGCGACCAGGTCGGGAATGAACTCCCCCATCCGTTTGTAGCACCAGTGAAAAACCGGTGCATTGTGGTTGTCGCCCTCATTCGGATGTTCCATCATGTACTGCAGGTTGCTGATCACCTCGGCCGTGGAAAGATCCGGTCCGCCCGCCGGAATCAGCGGCTGGTGCATGTGAAGGGCATTGGCCGCGCAGGCCCGAAGCCGGGTGAAATCGATGCCGCTCTCCAACAGGTAAAGGCGCCGACGCCGGTTTTCAGCCACTACCTGTTCTACGGCATCCTCCGCTCCGCAGACAGCGGGCAGACCGCCTTCCATATTATCCGACAGCAAATGCATGGTGATGTCCTCTTCTTTTTTGGATGGGAGGATGCTTCTCCTGAACCGGGAATTCCGAAGACCGGCCGAGCCTGATTGCCGTTCCGTGCGCTCCGTATCCTCCTTTTATGGTGGAAAAATACCATGAAAGCGGTATTGGCCGCAAGGAATCATCCCTTTATGATCTCATGCCAATCGGGGAACACTCGGAGTTTTGGAAAGCGGGTCGCCGCCTTCATCCTGCTCGCGATTATTCTGCTTCTGTTGTAAGCATGCCCGCCGTTGAATCGATCAATCCCTGAAAAAAAGAAGGCCCTGCGGATCAAAAAAGGGCCTCTCATACGCTCTGAGAGGCCTGGATCATCGTTTTGTTAAAACCTGAATGATGATCTCCAGGCCACCCAGGGATCTTTCCCCGGGCCGGAAAGCTGTTTAAGCGACAGCGAGTTCTTGCCGGGCCGGAGAACATATCCCGGGGTGGCCGAAACGGTGATCATGGCCGACTACCGGCCTATCGATCATACCCCCCGATGGAAAAAGCAAAACCGGGTTGGATGATCGAGAGCCCCAGAAAATGGTGGGGCAACGGGGGATAAGATTGGTAGCGTTTCTTATAATGATGCTTTTTGTGATGATGCTTCTTACAGCGGGGCTTTTTGCAATGGTGCTCGGGATAATGGTCTCGATAACGGGGCCGATCATCTCGGTACCCCCGCCCGTGCCGGCCCTGTCCGTCCTGCCGTCCATAGCGGTCGCGGTCTTTGCCTTCCCTCTGGGCGGGATGGCGCTTCTTCCAATGGCCCGTCGGCTGATGATGGCCTCTGTTCGGGCGGTGCTTTTTGTAATAATGGCAATCCGACCCGTGGCGGCGATCATTCCGGCCGCGGTAGTCATCGGCCCGGACATTTCCGGCTGCAAAGAGGGTCGCCGTCACCAGACATAATCCGGCAATCAACAGTCTGATCTTCATGTAGCACTCCTTTCATCGAATGGTACGTACAACATGGAAACCGTCCCCGACCCTGAATCGGACGGGACAAATCGGTTGATCGGGGACTTAGACGATGAAAAAACGGAATGGTTTACAAGGAAAAGAAGGAAGGATCAGTTTGCCGGAAATTGATGCGGCCCCCGGACCGCGTGAAGGAGGGTCTCTCCCGACCCGGTTTTGGATAGATACTGTTCGGCGCCGGCCTCGCGCATGCGAAGCGCGGTTTCGGGATCATCGAACATGGACAGACCGATGATCCGAATCTCCGGATGACGCGCCTTGATTCTGCGGGTAGCCTCGATGCCCCCGACGCCCGGCATGGCCACATCCATGAGGATCACATCCGGATGAATTCTGCCGGCCATTTTCAGGGCCTGTTCCCCGTCTTCCGCCTCGGCCACGACTTCAATCCCTTTTTCATCGGAAAACAGGGCTTTGAGGCCGCTTCTCATGACCTGATGGTCGTCCACCAGGGCGACCCGCAGGACCGGATGGACGAGGTCGGCCTCAGGTGAGGCCGCATCTTCCACGGAGCCCATCGATTCCGATTCATGATCCGCCGAATCGGATGGCGACGCCGCGCCTTGCCGCGGCATGATCAGCCGAAACACGCACCCCTTGCCCGGCGCGCTTTGAATTTCGAACCGGCCGCCCAGAAGCAGGGCCCGCTCCCGAATACTGAAGAGGCCGAAACCGGCGGGTGCATCGATACTGGTGATTTCTTCGGGATCAAATCCGGCCCCCTCATCCCGAATACAGAGCCGGACCCCTTCAGACGAAGGGACCAATTCCAGGCGCGCCTCGTCGGTTCCGGCATGTTTCACGGTATTGAAAAGGCATTCCTGAGCGGAGCGAAAGAGAAACATCTTCAGAAACACGTCTGCCGGCTCGGCATCCGGCCGGGCATCCACCTCTACCCGAAGCCCGTGCATCTGCCGCATTCGATCGGCGAGCCAGTGCAGGGCCGCCGACAGACCGTGCTGTTTCAATGTCGGCGGGCTCAGATCGTGAGACAGACTGCGGGATTTTTCTATCGCCTGCTTCAGGAGAGCGGACACCTCCCGAACCGCCGTTTCCACACCCGCTTTGCGGATTCTTTGCGGAAAATGCTCCAGGTGAAAATTGGCCCCGGCCAGAATCTGCTGCAGGTCGTCATGAAGCAGCCCGGCCAGCCGGTCCCGTTCCCGCTCTTCCGCATCGGTCAGCTGAAGGGCGAGCCGCTGCAGCTGCCGGGTCCGGTCCGACAACTGCTCAAGCAGGTCTCGTACCTCATACTGCCGCAGCCGGTTCTGGACGGCGGCCCGAATCGTGGTAAGAAAGGAGGTGGTCTGGATCGGCCGATGCAATACCGTGGTGTTGCGCCGCCGGGCGAGGTCTTCCATGTAATACGGCAATCCGCCGCGGCCGGCGAAGAGAATCAGCGGCAGGTCCGACCAGGCCGGCTGCGCATCCAGCAAAAGCCCCAGTCGGTGAGCAGCCTCCGCATCGATGGCTTCGGCGGCGATCACCGCCGGACCCGAGCCGGCATCGATTTGCCGCATCAGTTCGGCAACCGACCGGCAGGGAATGCATGCCAGACCGGACCGGCCCAGCATACCGCAGGAAAGGTCCGAATCCCGCCCGGCAGGGGCGATCACCAGAACGGCCAGGTCTTCCCGGGTTTCAATCAGGGATTCGGAAGTAGAATCAGACGGATTCATCATTTTCCCCTTGGTCCAGCAGAGAAACCGTCTCTCCGATGAATTCCGGATTCCCGCTCAGGACGTTGCTGAATTGACGGAGCGGTTCCCCCAACCGAATCCCGCCGGAATCGAGCCGAACCTCACGAATCGTTTTTTCATGATCCCCATACCGTTTCTTGATGACCGAAATGCACCGGCGGACCATACCGCCGGCCTCGAAGTTGCGCATCAGCACCACCGTATCGGCCATGTAACTGGCATCCACTTCCATTTCCTTTTGATAAGAAAACCCGGACGCGGCCACCACCAGAAATGTCAGGACCCCCGCCCCGTTCAGATAGCTCAACAGTTCATGAAGCTGCAGCATCAGCTGGCGCTGCTCCATCATGGCGTTCAAATATCCGCTGAGGCTGTCGATGACCACGATCTTCAGCCCCTTTTCATCTGTGGCATGGCGAACCTGACAGGCGAATTCACCGGGGGTAAGCTCGCCGACATTGACCTGGCGCAGATCCACCAAACCCGAATCGATATGGCCGCCCATATCCATTCCCAATCCGGCGCAGCGACGCAAAAAGGTCTGGCGGCGTTCATCAAAGCAGAAGATCACCGACTGCTCCCCGCGACGGGCCGCTGCATCCACATAAAGGCTGGCCAGGGTGCTCTTGCCCGCCCCGGTGGTGCCGGTGATCAGGCACGCGGTACCCTCTTCCAGACCGCCGCCGAAAAGCCGGTCCAGCTCCGGATTGCCGCTTGCAATACTCCCCCACCGGGTCCGTCTTTCGGAATGGCTCACCTCGGTTCGGGGATACACCTCGATTCCCCCGGTCCGTATACGGAAATCGTGCCGCCCGCCCAGAAAATCCATGCCCCGCATTTTGGTCGGCTCAAGCCATCGGCGCGGCTCTCCGTAATGGGGTCGATGAATGCCCAACTCGATGACCCCGTGGACCACCGTTTGAAGCGATTCCAGGTCCCCCGTATTCGTATTGGCGGTGAAAAGGGTGGTGCAGCCCAGGCCATGCAGCAGCTGCTTGAGTTTCAGGATGTGCCGGCGAAGCTGATAGGGGCCGTCCACCAGAATGGCCAGTTCGGCCACGGAGTCGAACACCAGACGATGGGGGCAGTGTTTTTCAATGCCGTTTATGATGCTGTTCGTCAGCTCATGAAACTCTACATCGGCGGTGCTGAAAAGGGTCTGCTCCTGCATGGAGGCTTTTTGAATTTTTTCCGGCAGCTCGAGCAGGTCAATCCCCTCCAGTGACCAGTGGTGAGAAGCCAGAATGGTTTCCAGTTCCGATCGGGTCTGAAGCAAAGAGGCATACAGCACCCGCTCACCCCGCCGAACCCCTTCAAACAAAAAATGAAACCCCAGGGTGGTTTTGCCGGTTCCCGGCCCCCCATGAAGGAGATAGACCATTTTCTCGGGCAAGCCCCGGTTGAGAATATGGTCCAACCCGGACACACCCATTCCGACCTTTTCGGCGGCCAAAGACGTTTCCGTCATAAAAAAACTCCGTTAATTCCCCAATTTTGGAGAAAATCTCTTGCAGAAAGTGGATGTGCGTCAGCTGAATCCATACAGCGATAGGATCTTCGATCGATGCCGGATCCGCTCTCACGTCCCCCTTCCCGGCAAGAGGTTTTATTTTACATGAAAACGGGCTCTTCATAAAGCGCAAATCGAAAGACCGGCGATTCAGGAGTCCGCGTCGATATCCGTCAAGAAGTCTAATGACTTTTTTCTTGACTGAAAAGGCTTTTTTTAAAATTCAAGAAAGACGACCTGCGCAACGGCCGGAACAGCAGCCACAAGTGCTCATGTGACAGGTGAACGGAAATAGCTGGATGCTCTATCAGAAGCCGGGCACCTTTCTTGATTGCTTCAGCGGATCGTCGCGCCGCTTCCGGATTGTGAGGCTCGATAACCTTCCGTAGCCGGATTAAATCATCCCTGGCGGCAGGCGACCATACAAGCTCTAACTCTTGAGTTCCGGGCATGGGCCTTCCTTATCCGTTCCCCAAGTGTCGAGCCATGATTCCATAGCATCATGACTGACAAACTGACCTGTCCGCTGATATTCTTCCCATGCCTCATCAGCTTCACGGTTCCGGCGCTCTATCTCTTCTTCCCGTTCAAGATATTTATTGATGGCGTCTTTCATCAACCAATGCGCTGATCTTTGCCGCGCATTGGCAAGAGCTTTCAGCCGATCTCGGGTTTCTTCATCCAGCTTAACGCCCATTGTTATTTTGCTCATTTGGCTGGTTTCCTTATATTGGTGGTTGCACTTATTGCAACCAATATAACCTTTTTCAGTTTACCTCAAGCTCTATCGCGCCAGAATATTCGTATTTGTAGCGGTTTGCAAATATCCGAGCCCAGCCTGAAATCACCCCTCATCCGGCCAGAAATAGATGACACTATAGATTTATTGGGTCAACTATCCGACGGTGATTCTGAGCTTCAGAATTTCGTTAGATGCTGATTTTGGCATGAATTGGATTTTCCTTATTACCACAGCGTCTCCAGGCCGGAGACCGGCTTTCTCTGGCAGGGAAGACGGCGTTGATTTCATTTCAACGCGGAAGGGAAAGGTACTCCCAAAAATAGGTAGAATTTACCTGTCATTAAACAACCTTTTAACACTCATTGCGTATCCCCTCAGCAATGATCAAATTACCAGTCAAGAACGAATGACGACAAAAAGCTAATCGTCACAATGAAAAAAACAACCACAAGGAGGTACATCATGGCCGAGAATAGAGAACGAAAAGAAAAGGTTCAGAATTACATCGAATCCGATCAGGAAAGAGAAGAGGGGCATCAGGATACCCGCAAGAAGAATTTCGAGTGTGACACCCCCGATGAGCACCTCGGCTGCGACATGGGGATCGACGTACAGGGATAACGGAAACTAATTTTCGATTCAGCCGAGGATGATCGACTCTGCCGATTGATCGCCTCTCTCGGGCAGGGCTCCCTCCGGGGGCTCTGCCCAAAACGGCTGAACCGATTTTGACTATCCGGAAAATACCGATTCAATGCGGATGCTGATTCCGGCAGAAATGCTGCAAACGGATGAATCGTTGACATATCATATACCCAACTATTCCATCTTCTCCCTCGGGCAGGGCCTCTTTTGAGGTTCTGCCGTTTTTATTATGCTACTTATCGTCGAATAGTTTCGAACATTCTTTCAATGCCGTCCATCGTCACCTGGTAACTGCGGGAACGATTCCCGTTCCGGCTGAGTTGAGCGGCCATCCGCCTGGCATGGGCAATTTTTTTAAATTCGGGGATCAGCTTGGCCAATTCTTTTGACGGATTTGGGATCGCATCAGGCTCCCTGTATTTGGCCTTGTTTCCGAGTTCGCTCAGGCGATTCTTCTCGAATACCTTTGCCAAAGCCGCCGGTTCTCCGAAATACCAGGCCTCAAGCTCCTGGCAGGCGATCCGGACGAGGGTATCCCCTCTCCCCGCTCCGACGCATAGTTGCGTCAGCCTGTTTTTCAATTCAAGACAGTCGCCGCCGTCGTTATCCCGGATCACCATAAAACGGACACCGGGCTCGTGCCATGCCCGCAGTTTTCTCGGGATGCTCTTTTCCAGATCCCGCTTTCCTTCGTGGGGAATGCAAAGAAACGGCATCTCGGGGATCAGGCGTGGCAAAAGATCGTCGAGAAGCGCTTTCATGGACCGTTCCTCAAGCAGGAAAACCAGACGACTCATTTCAAATCGGCTCCTTCGAAAAGCCCCTGTTTCCAGAGCGCGCCGGGCAAATCGCCTTCTTTCACCAGATTCCGGAGGAGTTCACTGTCCGAGGCACGCCGCACTTCACTGAAACCCTCTTTTTTCACCAACCAGTAAACCTCTTCCAATTCCGCACCGTTCAGAAAGTCAGGAGAATGTGTGGACACAAAGACCTGACCTCCTCGCCTTGCATAATCCCGAAACTCCTCAATCAATTCATAAAGCAACTCGGGATACAGTTGGTTTTCAGGTTCTTCGACAGCCAGAAGCGGGTGCGGTTTCGGGTCATACAACAGGACCAAGTAGGCGAACATTTTAATCGTGCCGTCAGAGACATAGCGGGCGATAAAGGGGTCCTTGAAACTGTCGTCCTGGAAACGCAGTACCAAGCGTCCGTCCTCCGTCGGCTTGGCTTCCACCCGATTCACGCCGGGTACGCGCTCCTTCATGACCCGGAGTACCTGTTGGAACCGGTCGGGGTGATTTTCATACAGATACCGGGCCACTTGGGCGACGTTATCTCCCCGGGTAGACAGGTGTTCGGCATAACCCGCTTCCGTACTCGGCCGGGCTTCGCTGATATGAAAATCGGAAATATGCCAGTTTTCGATAAGACTGCGAAATTCGGAAACGACCCGGAATTCCTTGAATTGGCCAAGGCCCTTAATGGCCAGAACACTGGGATCGTCCAGGGCATACCCCTTCCGTTCGGCCTGGACGCCCTCTTGACCATAAGCCGCTTCGTTGGTAATGGCCGTGCCTTTTCCTCGTGAAAAATCCACGAAATGCCACGGCTGGCCGGATTGACCTCGCCTGAATCTCAACACTTCTCGATCCACTATCGGCCGCCCCGCATCTTCCCCGATCGCCAACTGATAGGTCGCAAGCCTTCCGCCGCTCTCGCGGAACTTCACCATGATCTCGATCGGACCTTTTTCTCCTCGGCTGACCAGCTCCCGAAAGCCGCCTCGTCGTGCTACTGCCGAAGCAACGTTTTGCGCCAGCGCTTCCTTAAGAAAGCTGAACACATCAAAAAGGGTCGATTTGCCGGAACCATTCGCGCCGACGACAATAGTGAGACGCGACAAAGTCTTCAATTCCGCCAGGCGAAACAAGCGGTAGTTGCGGATTTCAATTCTTTCGATTTGCATAGGGCACCTTAATAAAAAGAGTTCCCTCTAATATTTCGGAAGTCCAGCTCGCCGACCCCGCGCGCCACGTAGTGATCCAGATTCGATTTATTATCCATTTTCAAAAGGAAATTAAAATGAAAAGCGGACTTGCTGATAAATAAGGGGACTTAGCACGATATAAATGGATTTTGTGAATTTTTGATAAAGGAGTCTGGAAATTAAAGGGAAATTTCTTTTAAGATTTCTTTCAAGCTTAATTTTATTTCTTTTAGTTTTTCATTCTCTTTCTTATAAGTTCCTTTTTTGTATATTGTTAAAGGAATTATCTGGTTTTTCACTCCAACAAACATGAATATAAAACGTAATCCTTTAGATTTTCCAATTTTATATTCAGATAATTCTAATCGGAGTTTTTTAACTCTAACTTCTATTCCCAGACCTAAACCCGGAATGGTATCCCCTTCCTGGGGGTTTATCGAGTTTATCTCTCTGGTTATTCTCTCTACTGATTTTGAGTATTTTTTTAAGCAAGCTTTAAGTTTTTTCTTAAAATATTTTGTTTTTTCTGCAATAGGAACTTCAGACATAAAAAACCTCCAAAAATACTATGTTAATCCATAATAAATTTGGAGGCCTTAAACCTGATAAGACGTGTTATCAGACATTTTTCGCAATTTTTGCCACAAGGCTTTGAATATCATCATCAGCTCCGATCAGGCAGTCTTCAGCAAGTTCATCCCATTCAATCAAAGCATCCTCTATAGCATTAATAAAGATTTTCCTTATTTGGAATTTTCTAGAAGATTTAGCAAGGTTTATCAATTTGACGAGGTCATCTCTAACTAGTTTAGAGAGATTATAATATTCTTTCAGGCATTTGGAGACATCGATACATTCTGTTTTTTCACAATTTCCGATTTCACTTCTTAACTTGTTTGCACCTCTTTTGATCTTTCGTAGTTTAAATATAGCTCTCAACTCATAGAAGATATTTAGCCCATCATTATAGCGGTTAATTATCTCGTTGATTTTTTTATAATTTGTTTTAAAAGCCTGAGAGCTATCCAGATGCTCAAAAGTGGCATCGGTCATATTTGGCCCCCTTCTCTCAATTGTCATTTCACATATGAAAATAACTTAAGATAGCAAAATGGATTTTTCAAGCTTTATTTAGCCATTTCCTTTATACATCCACATAAAGGTTGCCAATCAGTACAAACGGCTCTGAAATCCCTCAAATACCCCCCCGAATGTTCTCCGGGGTTCCGAGTTCCGCCACCGCATCTCCTACACTGTGGTATTTCAGCTCGATCAGTTGGGGGAGTTTTGAAGTGTCCAGTTCACCGACACCGCGGGCCACGTAGTGATCCAACACGAATTTCAGGAAATCCTGCTGTTGATAGTCATAGCCCTTATAAATCCGGTCCCGGCGGGATGCCACCCGTTCAGCCCGGGTGATCGGCGGCAGGGCGAAGGCGATGTAGGCCAGCACATCATACAGATCGCTGTGCTCCGCCTCGATCATTTTGCCGATCTCGGTCAACTGGTCGGGGCCGTACCCCTTTTCTTCCAGCCCGTCCAAGAGCGCCTTACGGGTGTCCGGCCGGCTCCAGACGGTGCGCAGTTCGTCTTCATCCTTGAACAGTTCAGGCAAGTGGCCGAACAATCCTTCGATAAATTGTGCGGCTGAAATCGGTGCTCCGTCCGGGCTCCAGAACGAGGTGGCGGCAATGTGCTGGATAGTCCGCTCCTTGCCGTCGGCCAGTCGGATTTTGACTTTGCGGCGCTTTCGGCAGATGCAGGGATTTTCTTCGCAGGTCGGGCAGGGCTCCGTCGGCTCTTTTTCGCAGACGCAGGGCAGTTCTCCGCAGACCGTGCAGGGTTCCGGCGGATCGACGGCGCAGGTGCAGGGGCTGTTTCCGCACCGGCAGCAGGGCACCGGCTCCAGGGGCTCGCCGTCCCATTCCGGGTCTTCGAAATGGGTATACGCCTTCACGAAATCGTAGATGGTGAAGTAGTCCTTGCCCTCGAACAGCCGGGTGCCCCGGCCGATGATCTGCTTGAACTCGATCATGGAGCGGATGGGCCGCAGGAGCACGATGTTCCGCACGTTGCGGGCATCCACCCCGGTGGAAAGCTTCTGAGAGGTGGTGAGGATGGTGGGGATGGTCTTTTCGTTGTCTTTGAACACGCGAAGGAACCGTTCGCCTTCTTTGCCGTCGTTGGCCGTGACCCGGACGCAGTAATTGGGATCGGGGACGGCTTTCATCTGATTGATCAGATCCCGAACGGCCCGGGCGTGCTCCTGGGTGGCGCAGAAGACGAGGGTTTTGTCGTTCGGGTGGATCTGGTCCATGAAGACCCGCACCCGGTAGCGCTCCCGTTCCATGATTTCGATGACCCGGTTGAAGTCCTCCTCCAGGTACCGGCGGCCCGCCTCCACCTCCCCTTCGATGATCTGGTCGTCCGGTGTGTAGATGTAATCATCCAGGGTGGTGGCGATCTGGCGGACCTTGAACGGGGTGAGATAGCCGTCGTTGATGCCCTCCTTGAGGGAATAGACGTAGACCGATTCGCCGAAATAGGCGTAGGTATCCACGTTGTTTTTCCGCTTGGGCGTGGCGGTGAGGCCGAGCTGGACGGCGGGGTGGAAATACTCGAGAATGCCGCGCCAGTTGCTTTCGTCGTTGGCCCCGCCCCGGTGGCATTCGTCGATGACGATGAAATCGAAAAAATCCGGGGGATAATCGCCGAAATTGGGGGCGGGGTTGCCGTCGGCGTCGCGGCCGGTCATGAAGGTCTGGAAGATGGTGAAGAAGATATTGCCGTTCTTGGGCACGCGGCCTTTTTTGCGGATGATCTCCGGGTCGATGCGCACCCGGGCGTCTTCGGAAAAGGCGGAAAAGTCATTGAAAGCCTGGTCCGCCAGAATGTTGCGATCGGCGAGAAAGAGAATTCGGGGCTGCCGGCCGGGTTCGCCGGTTTCCAGGCCGGCCAGGCTCCAGCGAGCGTGGAAGAGCTTCCAGGAGATCTGGAAGGCGATGGCGGTTTTGCCGGTGCCGGTGGCCAAGGTGAGCAGGATGCGGGAGCGGCCATCGGCGATGGATTCCAGCACTTGGTTGATGGCGTTGTGCTGGTAGTAGCGGGGCTGCCAAAAGCCGCCTTTTTCCTCGAAGGGGACGGCGCCGAAGCGGGTCCGCCAGGGGTCGGGATCGGGAAAGGCGGCGGTCCAGAGGTCGTCCGGGGTGGGAAAGGCATCGATGGGGCCTTCGTCGCCGGTGTCCATGTCCACCCGGTAGAGATCGTCGCCGTTGGTGGCGAAGGCGAAGCGGGTTTGAAGGCGTTCGGCGTAGCGCTTGGCCTGGGCCAGTCCTTCGGTGGCGGAGAGGTTGCGGCGTTTGGCTTCGATGAGGCCGAGTTTCTGACCGTTGTAGAAGAGGACGTAATCGGCGATGTCCGGGGCGGTCCGCCGGCCCGCGCCCTGGAGGCGGCCCGGGGCGAGCACTTCCCGCCGGACCCGGCTGCCGGAGACGACGCCCCATCCGGCGGCTTTCAGGGCGGGATCGATGAGTTCGGCGCGGGTTTCGGCTTCGTTCATTTTTCAGCCTCCAAGGCTCTCCAGGGGCAGTGCCGTGCTCATTTGATATTCTCCCATAAATCCGCTGTCGTGAAGCGGGACAAATGGCCGACATTCGTTGTCGCAATTACGGGAAGCCCCGCTCCATTCCCGAAAGATTGCGCCTGGGCAGCCAGGATTACATCCGCATCCAGGGCCTTGGGGTCAGCAGTCGGATACCCCTCGTTTCTCGCCATTGCCTAAAATTCAGCCGGATGCGTCACCATGCCCAGTAGCCCGGTATCCAGAAGAATCACCTTCGGTATCAAACAATCTCCGGTCTGAAAGCCTGTTCCGAGCCAGCGATTGCTTCAGTTCGGGCCAGGTTTTCTCATCATATCCTGAATCGTCATCCATCCATTCATCCAGAAGAGCGATCGCTTTTTTTGCCCTGTTGGAGCTTGCCGTTTCATATTTTCGCAAACTGAATCTCAATGCTCAAGTCCCTCCCTGATAGTTTGAAAAAGGTGATGCACTCCGATTCCAAGGACAAGGCATAAATGACGGCGTCTGTCCATGTACCCCCTGATGCACTCACAGCAACGCTTTGCGCGATTGCAATGGTTGCGAATACGTCGGAATTTGTAATATGCATTTTGTGCATACTGCTTTTTTCCAGTTCACCTTCCTCAAAGGCATTGCCCAAGGACCCGAAAATCACGGATTGTTTCTGGCCGAATAGTTCCACTAAACTCATAACCATAGACAATCAAAACCCGATCAAGAAAATTGGGACAACGGATGATACTCCTATATACTGAAATCATTGAATCTTTGTCATAGCACATCCAGTGGAGCAGTTTAACAATCAAAACCCGATCAAGAAATTAGGCCCATGATGGAACGTAACCGGCTCGCTGGTGATCAGGATCAGCAACTTTAATCAAGCCCGCTTTCAGCGCCTTGCGGATCACCACCGACGCCTGAGAGGCATTCTTTGATTGTATGCCGAAACGCTCACAAAGCGTTGCATTTTTCATTCGGTCGCCACCGAGAAATCTCAAAACAGCATGCTGATAGCATGCTCGCACCCGTTCGTCCGGCGTCATATCGGCAAATTTACGCGGGCCATAGAGAATTACCTGCATCGAATTCTCCGTTTCCCGAAATAGCGGTGGTGGCAACTGATACAACTCCACCTCCGCGATCACCTTGTCCAGTCCGCTTCCCTGCTCCTCGCAGAATCCCATGCGGCGCATCAGCGAGGCCAGCGCCTCGTTACGCGAGCGAGGCGGAAGATCGATCATTCGATCAGCCTGCACCAGCGGACGGCCGGGATTGGTGATTTCGATGCGATCATGGAACAGTTCGATCTGGGGTCCGGCCCCTCTGACTGTCATATCCTGGTGGATCAGAGCATTGACAACCAGTTCACGTATCGAAAGTTCAGGAAAAAGCTGATGGGAAACCCTGAGCGCTGAACCGATGTGCTCGTTTTTAGGTATCAGCCCATTGATGTAATCGACCAGCCCCAGGAAGCCGGCGGCATATCCCTTCTGTCCGTCCAAACGCTGAGTTACGGTCGCCGCTCGGTTTTTGCCGTCGTACACGACTAACCGTACACCTTTTCGTGGCAATGAAGAGTCGAACTGATCCAGTCGAATGGCAAAGAGAATTGCACCCAGGTTGGTGATGTTCCACCGTTTGCCTACATCCTGTCCGATCAAGCGGTCCGCCTCCAGACGTTCAAATATTCCGACACGATTGTCTGGAAGCGGCTGCCGGGTTAGACGGAAGTATTGGGCATAATCAAGCAGGTCTAAAACCTCATCGCCTGATACATACTGCTTCGCGATCGCATGTTCCCAGATATAAGGACGCAGACTCTCGATCAGTTTGGCGTATCTTTCAGGGTATTCGGTGAGTTTCGGTGTAGCACTCCCGATTCGTATGTAGGCAATATTTGAGAAATTTACC
This sequence comes from uncultured Desulfobacterales bacterium, assembly GCA_964573705.1. Classification (GTDB taxonomy): domain Bacteria; phylum Desulfobacterota; class Desulfobacteria; order Desulfobacterales; family Desulfococcaceae; genus JAABSQ01. Next base: position 940 of record CAZNLT010000045.1, on the reverse strand, counting down.
GGTGCACTGGTAGCCGCGGGAATTTCCAGGATCACTACTCGGCCCTCAGGATGATCAGCCTTTCGAAAGCTAAATGCCACACTTGGTTGCAGACGCTGAGCCAGCCAGAACTGAAATTCATGGTTGCCCACCCTGAGCGTGTCCGGGTCGAAGTCAGTACCAACAACTTCGTGGCTGGTATCATCGATACCCCAGAGCATGTAGCCGAAGTCCTGCCCCTCCAGACGAGCTGCGTTGGATAAAGCGGAACAGCGTTTGCCGATCTTCTCCGGATCGAAATTGTCTCGTTTGAATTCCAGCCAAGGCAATTCACCAGTATTCGCTCGCAGAGCATCGATCAGCTCAATATCACGAGATTCGCTCATGCCACGGCCCGTTGGCTTTCATTTTCAACCTTCTCCGCCGTCAATTCGCCTGAAAAGGCTTTTTGGAGGAGGGATTGTTTGAGTTCGGAGAGGGCTGTATGTTTTTGTTGGTAGATTGATTCTAAACCTTTGGTGTCTTGCGAGAGGGATTCAAGTTTTTCTAAAATTTCGAGCTGTTTGGGCAAAGAAGGAATGCTAATACCAAGGTCTTTAATAATGCCGATTTTGAGAAATTTAGTTCCGACACCAACCGACTGGAATTTAAGTTCTTTAAGACTTTTCAAAAGTTGGAAATAAACAAAACGGTAGGAAAGCTTATGTTCTTCAGGGATTGTAATAACATATGTTCTCTGATACGCATTAAATTTTCCTGCGTAATGCTTCACGTTGAAATCTCCAGATGCATCATTTCCAGCCAATAAAATTGCTTCACAATCAAACGCCCATTTATCAATTTTAGAAATTTCTCTTGAACATGTGAAAAATGGATATTTGCCATTTTCAACCGCAGCATTCGCATTCAATTTGCCTGTTTTTATTTCCACATAATCCCCCAAAGGCCTTTTCTCGAACTC
>CAZNLT010000044.1:0-38246 GCA_964573705.1 uncultured Desulfobacterales bacterium | reverse complement strand
GTTCTGCCGGCATTTGCCATCGGACTGGGATGGGTGGGGTATATTGCCCGGCTGGTACGGGCCTCCATGCTCGAGGTGCTCAATGAAAACCATATCCGCCGGGCCCGGGCCTTTGGCCTGCCCGAACAGATCATTGTGTTCCAGTATGCTTTGAAACTGGCTATCCTTCCTACAATCACCCTCCTGGGAACCGGAATCGGCCGGCTGATTTCCTCTGCCGTATTTGCCGAGATCGTGTTTGCCCGGCCGGGGATCGGCAAATTGATTTTTGATTCCGTGGTATCGCGAAATTATCCTCTGGTCATGGGGGCGGTGGTGGTATCCACGGTATTGTTTGTGCTGAGCACCACCATCTCCGATTCCATCAACGCCATGCTGGACCCACGGGTGCGGGAGCGCTTGTAAATGAACTGGACCAAACAATTTTTTTTGCGTCTGTATCACGAACCCATGGGGTTTTTCGGGATGCTTCTTGTGGCCCTGGTTATTTTGAGCGCCTTGTTTGCCCCCTTTCTGGTGACCCATGACCCCAATGCCCTGGATATTGCCAACCGGCTGGCCGGACCGGGCCCAGGCCACTGGATGGGCACGGACCAGCTGGGCAGGGATGTGTTTTCCCGGGTGGTGATGGGGTCCCGCATTGCCGTCTGGGTGGCCCTGGTAACGGTTTCCATGTCCCTGGGCATCGGTCTGGTACTGGGCATGATGGCGGGATACGGGCCCAAATGGCTGGATGCCGCACTGCTGCTTTTGTTCGATACATTGCGGTCCTTTCCCACCATCATGTTTGCCCTGGCCCTGGTGACGGTGTTCGGCCCCAGCCTTCAGACCGTCATTATTGTCATCGTTGCCACCACCTTTCCGGTATACGGCCGGATGGTGCGGACCCAGACCCAGGCTTTGGGCAATCAGGAGTTCATCGTGGCGGAAGAAGCCATGGGTGCCGGTATGATGCGGATTCTGGGCATACACATTCTGCCCAATATTATCGGCCCTCTGTTTATTGTGGCCTCCATGGATATTCCGGTGGTGGTGACCATCGAGGCCGGCTTGAGTTTTCTCGGGGTGGGTGTCCGGCCCCCCACCCCCAGCTGGGGATCGATACTCAATGACGGATATGCCTATATACGCAATACCCCGTGGATTATTGTTTTCGGGGGACTTCCCCTGATTGTCACCACCCTCGGGTTTACCTTTCTGGGGGAATCTTTGCGGGATATTTTTGACCCCAAACTGCGCAGGGACCTGTAATGGCTGAACCTGTCCTGGATATACGCAATCTGTCTGTCAATTATTTTACCCCCCGGGGAACTGTACAGGCCCTGCGCCGCATCAATCTGGAGGTGCCCCCGGCAAAAGTGATGGGTCTGGTGGGAGAAAGCGGGTGCGGTAAATCCACACTGATTTCCGCTGTTATCCGCCTGATGGCGGAAAATGCCCGGATGGCGGCAGGGCAAATCCGGTTTCTGAACCGGGATATGGACCGTCTTTCATCCCGGGATCTGCAAAATATTCGGGGCCGGGACATGTCCATGGTATTTCAGGACCCCATGACCGCTCTCAATCCGGTATTCACCGTCGGCCGGCAGATGGTGGATATCCAGTACCGGGATCCGGTCTCCAGAAAAGAAAAACGGAAGCGGGCGGCAGAGATGCTGGCTCTTGTGGGGATCCCGGATGCGGTTTCCCGGCTGGATAACTATCCCCACCATTTTTCAGGGGGGATGCGCCAGCGGATCACCATTGCCATGGCCCTGCTTGTCCAGCCCAAACTGCTCATCGCAGATGAACCCACCACTGCCCTGGATGCCACACTGGAAGTACAGATTATCCGGCTCCTCAAAGATCTGCAGACGGATTTTCAATGCGCGATTCTGTTTATTTCCCACCATTTGAATGTGATTGCGGAACTGTGCGATTTTGTGGGGGTGATGTATGCAGGAGAGCTGGTGGAAAAAGGCAGTGTGCGCGACATTTTTCACAGGCCGGGCCATCCTTATACCCGGGCCCTGCTGGAATGCGACCCCTCGGTAATTGAAGAACCCACCCGGTTTTTACCCACCATTCCCGGAGAGATTCCCAGTCTTATCGATCTGCCGGAAGGCTGCATTTTTCACGACCGCTGTTCCCGGGCAGTCCAGGTATGCAGAAAAACACCGCCGCCCGAAATCAGCCTTTCAGAACACCATACGGCAGCCTGTCATTGTCTGGAGGTATAATGGAGCCCTTGCTGGAAGTGAATCAACTGCGGGTGCGGTTCAAAACCAAGAGCGCTGTAAAAGCCTTTATTGAAAAGGACGATGACCCGTATATCGATGGGGTGATGGGGGTCAGTTTTGCTATTGAACCGGGCCGGACCTATGGACTGGTGGGGGAAAGCGGGTCCGGAAAGACCACGGTGGCCCGGGCGGTCATGGGACTTGTACCGGTGCATTCCGGTGCCATCCGCTTTCACGGAGAAAACCTGGTGGGGCTTTCCCGGGACCGGATCAAGCCCTTCCGCCGGGATATTGCACTGATGTTTCAGGACCCGGCCGGATCATTGAGCCCCCGGCTCAAGATCCGTTCCATCCTTGCGGAACCCTTTCGCATTCACGGCATGATGCCCGAAAACCTGTCCGATGAAGTGGCTCGGTTGTTGAAAATGGTCAACCTATCCCCCTCTATGGGAGACCTTTACCCCCACCAGCTCAGCGGAGGACAGGCCAGGCGGGTGGGGGTGGCCCGGGCCCTGGCCCTGTCTCCGAAGCTGATCATCGCGGATGAACCCACGGCAGGACTTGATGTGTCTGTGCAGGGGGAAATCCTCAACCTTATGGCCCGGTTGCAGAATGATATGGGCTTAAGCTTTCTGATCATTACCCACAACCTGGCTGTGGTGCGCCATGTGAGCGATCATGTGGCCATCATGTACCTGGGGCGATTTCTGGAGCAGGGTCCCACCCAGACCGTTTTCCATCAGATGCGGCATCCCTATACCCAGGCCCTGCTGTCAGCCCACGCAAGCCCGGATCCGGATGCGGTGCACCACCGGATATCCATCTCCGGCGAAATCCCGGGCCTTGTGTCCCGGCCCCGGGGGTGTGAATTTCATACCCGCTGCCCCGGGGTGCAGGAAAAATGCCGCCGGCTGTTTCCCCCCAGGGCAGATGCCGGCAAAGATCACCGGTATTACTGCCACTATCCATTGTCTGTTCCTGAAAACTGATATTTTCGGTATAAACCTTTTTTTTGCAAGGATACGTTTATCATGCACCTGGATACCCTGCTCGAACAGTCTGAACCGATCTGCTTTCCCCCCATGGACGGTGTCCGCCGTTTTCGGAACCTGATGATTCCCATGCGTGATACAGTAGAGCTGGCAGCAGATATATATCTGCCGGATAACGGGGCCGAGGATGCCGCTTTTCCGGTTGTGATGGAGTATATTCCCTATAGAAAAGATCAGGTGGATCTGGCAGCACGGCCGTTTTACGGATATCTTGCCCGGCACGGATATCTGGTCATCCGGGTGGATATCCGGGGGACCGGCGCTTCGGCAGGAAAAAATCTGGATGAATATCTGCTTCAGGAGCAGGAAGACGGATATGATTGTGTGGAATGGATTGCCGCACAACCCTGGTGCGACGGCCACGTGAACATCATGGGAATCTCCTACGGCGGATTTTCCGCCCTCCAGGTGGCCACCCTTCAGCCCCCCCACCTCACCAGTATCATTCCAGTGGATTTTACGGACGACCGGTACCAGGATGACTGCCACTACAAGGGGGGGATGATGCGCCAGTATTATGACATCGCCTATTACGGCGGGGCCATGGTGGCGGCCAATGCCATGCCGTCTCTGGTGGACATCAGTGACGGCAGCTGGGCCCGGACCTGGCAGCAGCACCTGGAGGAAAACGAGCCCTATCTGCTGCAGTGGTACCGCCACCAGACGGCCGGACCTTACTGGGAGCATGGATCGGTCTGGTATATTGCCGACAGGATCCGCTGTCCGGTGATGATGATCGGGGGGTGGCGCGACGGCTACATGAATGTGCCCTTGCGCCTGTTCCGGGCGGTTTCCGTGCCAAGCAAAGTGTGGATAGGCCCGTGGAACCATGCCATGCCCGACGGGGCGGTGCCGGGCCCCCGGGTGGATTATCTGAAGGAGGTGGTGCGGTGGCTGGATCATTGGTGCAAAGGGCAGCCCACAGGCATTATGGAAGAGCCGCCGGTGGTGGTATTCATGCAGCAGCCCCAGCCGCCGGTAGTGGACCGCCTGGAGACCAGAGGAAAATGGCGGGCTGAAACCGGCTGGCCGTTGGAGGGGGCGGATACCCGTGTCCTGTTTCTGGGGGGCAACGGCATGCTCGCGGATGATATCGGCACCGACGGGGATGAGCACTTGGTATATGTTCCCACGGTAGGCACTAGCGGCGGCCTTTTTTCCGGCGGTATCCAGTTCGGCCTGCCTGGAGACCAGCGTCCGGATGAAGCGTTCAGCGCCGTGTACACCAGCTCTGTCCTGGACCATGACTTGTCCATACTGGGGCGGCCCAGGGCGGTGCTGCACGTATCTTCCAGCGCCCGTGTAATGGGGTTTGTGGTGAGCCTTTCTGATGTGGCGCCGGACGGTTCCTCCCATCTGGTGGCCAAAGGGGCCCTCAACGGCACCCGCAGGAACTCCTTGTCAGACCCGGAGCCAATGGTGCCGGATACCGTCTATGAGCTGGGAATCGACATTGATGCCACAGGATGGGTTTTTGAAAAAGGGCACCGCATCCGGCTGTCTGTGGCCAATGCCGACTGGCCCAATCTGTGGCCCACCCCGGAACCGGGAACCAGCCGGATTTTTCGGGGTAAGGCCCGGCCCAGCTGTCTGGAGCTGCCGGTGGTGCCGGATACCGGGTCCGCTGCGGTCCCTGATTTTGCACCCTCCACCATGACCAAAACCCCTCATCTGGCATCTGCCTGCCCCCCGGTTTGGGAGGTGTGTACAGATGTTTTGAGCGGCAGAACCCGTGTGCGGCTGCAGGTCGATTCAGTCAACCGGTTGACCGAGACCACGGTGTTTGAAAAAAAAGCCCATGGCGAGTTTCAGGTCCATCCCCGGCATCCGGCACTGGCCAGCGGACAGGGAAAACACCTGCAGCAGCTTAAAAGCGACGGCGGATGCATCACAGCGGAATCCGAGGTATGGGTCCAGGGGGGAAAAACCCATTTTCAGGTGATCATCAACCTCATGGTCCGGGTCAACGGTGGGATCATTTTTTCCAGAAAATGGGTGGAATCCATAGAGCGGCGCCTGCTGTAGCATGGGCAATTCAAATGGGTGTCCGAACCGATTCCGCCCACTGCATCCGCCAATCCACGGGCTTTTTCCAAATCCGGTATCGATAATGATCTTTCTTGTTCTTTGCTACAAACTCATTACCTGCCGCCGGACCTGTTTCCTCCCCGGACGCCCCGAACTCGCGGACTGTCGAAGATGAAATTCAATGGTGAGCTGCTCGAACAGGCGGTGCGCCCGGGGAGGAAACAGGTCCGGCTCCGGTTTGCCAAGGGGTATTTTCAGGTGGTGCAGTCATGAAAACGGCATCGAAGGGGCACCTCGGGCGAATAGCGAAACAGGAGTTCATTTCCGCCGGTCCTTGCAGAGTCTGCCGACCAGCAGGTTGGTCAAGGCGAACACCCCCGACAGATCCAGATGGAAATGGGCCCGGTCGTCGATACCGATCACCGCTCTTGCGGGAACCTCGGAGTCTCCTTCCCACAGCAGGAGATAGAGGGGAACCCGGGGAAGCCCCGGCATTTGAAGCGCCACGTCGGCCCCTTCGATCCGTTTGCCGCCGAGTGTTAAGGCATGATCAACGAATTTTTCGGCATCGTTTTGGAAGGCTTCGGCTATCGGAGCATTGGCGACCGTGTGGGCGCCGGTGAAAAACATCCGGCCGCCGGGGAGTTCCTGGGGCACCGCCATTCGGCCGCTCGGCGGCACGCCTTTCGAATGGGCAAGGGTGGTCAGCAGGACCACCCCGGTCTGGTAGTCGACCCGGTGATCGGCCCGATTGAGGTTGGTGATCTGCTGGGCGGCGGGATCGACGGCAAAGGTCTCAGCGATCAGGTCGACTTTAAAGAGGTTCCCGTTCCACACTGCGCCGACCGCCTCCGCCGCCTGTTCGGGAGAGCGGCTGCGAACATCGTCCCACAAAGCGTCCGGAAGCTGGTCCGCCCATCGGAACAGCTTTTCTTCGGATGATTTCATTCTGCTTTAAGTCCTCTCAAAAAAGTTTCCAACGCGTTGCCGCAGAATTCTGATCGATTTTGATCCATTCGTCAAGAATTTGGCCGAGTTCACTCCCGGGCCCGGTCGCATCGCGGGGAAAAGGCGCATCCTCTGGGCGGGGAGATCAGGTTCGGGGGCACCCCCTCGATGGTGATCATCCGCTCCGTATAGGTTTCGAGACTCGGGGTGGCTCTAAGCAGCCCCTGGGTGTAGGGATGCTGCGGCCGATAGAAGATCTCCTCGGCCGGGCCGACCTCCACGATTTCCCCGGCGTACATTACCGCCACCCGATCGCAGAGTTGAGCGATGACCCCGAGGTCGTGGGTGATCATGATCACCGACAGGCCGAGCCGCTTCTGAAGGCGGCGATCAGCTCCAGGATCTGGGCTTGAATGGTGACATCGAGGGCGGTGGTGGGCTCGTCGGCGATGAGCAGTTCCGGTTCACAGGCCAGGACCATGGCGATCATGACCCGCTGCCGCATGCCGCCGGAGAATTCATCCGGGTGCTGTTTCAGGCGGCTTTCGGGTGCGGTAATGTTGACCAGCGCCAGGAGTTCGATCGCCCGCCGCCTGGCCTGATTCTTGGTCATTCCGAGGTGGTGGCGGAGCACCTCGGTGATCTGGGCGCCGATGGTGAAGACCGGGTTGAGGGAGGTCATCGGGTCCTGAAAGATCATGGAGATTTCCTTGCCTCGAACTTGCTTCAGATACGCTTCACCGGCTCTGCCGACCAGAGATTGCCCTTTCCATCGGATGTCCCCGGCCACGATCTCCCCCGGGGTCTGGATCAGTCCCATGGCCGCCTGAACGGTCACGCTTTTTCCGGAGCCGGATTCCCCCACCAGCCCCATGATCCGCCGATGATGATGACGTTCATGAAAGTGATTCTCCTCGGAAACGGGCTGAAGTCGGTATTAACCCTCTCGTATCCACAATTCCTTGCCTCGAAAGACCAGGGCCAGTTTCAGAATATCGGTGATCCCGAGGGCGGTAAGTTCCTCGGCGTACCGGCGACTCTCCATCTGTTTTAAAGCGGTCTCCAAAGCCTGTTCCGGGGTTTCCTTTCGGCGTTCGTTCACCTTTTTAAACTCCAGAACGATACCTTTTCGGGTCCGGTCCCGGGGGATGAGCATGGCGTCATACCGGCCCAGGCCCGACTCCCGGTTGCTTCGGACTTCGTATTCTCCCTCCAGCCACACCAGAAGCCCGAGGATGAAGGCATGATAGAACTGCTCGGGTTCCGGTCCGGCGGTGTCGTGCCAGCTCAGGACCTGTCGCACGATGCCGGAAAGAAGTTCTTCGAAGTCTTCCACTTCACCGGCCGTAAGCGCCTTTAATAGGCTCTCAATGCGGTTGGAATCGGTTTTTTCGGTGAACCAGCGCCGTACCATGCGGCGATAGATGAGTTCCACTTCGCGGTTGGGAATCTGCAGTTCCCAGGTTTCAGTGCCGGTTTTTTTGCCGGGCTTCAAATAGCCGCTGAAAAGCAGAAAACTCCAGAGCAGTTGATCCCCCTGCTCCAGGTCGCGAAGCACGATGGCATCGGTGATCGGCTTCTCGATGGCGCCGCCTTCGAGCAGGATGCCGATCTCCTGCCGCAGTTCCCGGCCGCCCCGGGTCGCCAGGCGATCGATCAGGCCGGGATCGGCGGTGTTGACCCAGTAAGGTGCCGGTGGTTCCTCAGATCTGTCCATAAAGTTCAACAGGGACCAGGGATTGTAGACAGTTTCTCCGCCGAAACAGTAGCCGTTGTACCAGTCGGTCGCATCCGTAATTCGTTGGGACATTCCGATGCTTTTCAGCAAATGGTCTGTTTCCGCCTGGGTAAAGCCGAAAGCGGTGTTGAAAGGTTCATCCAGGAGGGTGTAGACCACGAGGTTGTTCAAACCGGAAAACACCGATTCTTTTGCCACCCGTAAGATGCCGGTCAGGACGCCTTTGAAAAGATGTGTGTTGTCTTTGAGCCCTCCGCTGAGAAAATTGCGCATGAAAGCGATCACTTCTTCGAAATAGTCGTTCGTGAAACCCGCATGGATCGGAGTGTCGTATTCATCGATCAGAATGACCGTTTTTTCGCCGTATGCAAGGTAGAGCAGATCGCTCAAGGTGTGAAGACTGTCTTCGTAATCTTTGGGGGCGGCGGTGAGGTTGACGAGGGCTTCAAGCCCTTGCGAGACCGCGGATGAAAGGGTGTTGCTGCCGATTCTGTCCTGATGGCGCAGGATTTCCCATGCAATCATCCGCTGGATACCGGCAAAGCAATCCTCCCATCGGAGGGATTTTAGGTCTTTAAAAGTCAGATAGATGACCGGATATTTGCCGAAATGAACCAGAGAAGCCGAGTCTTCAGCGATCTGCAGCCCTTCAAAAAGCGGGCGAAGGTCCGCATCCCCGTTTTCCAAGAAATATCGAAGCATACTCAGGTTCAAGGTCTTGCCGAACCGGCGGGGGCGGGGAAACAGAAGCACCTGGCCTGAGGCATCGATAACGTCTCGAATGAAGAAGGTCTTGTCCACATAATGGCGGTCCTCCTCCCGAAGCATTCGGAAGTCGGAGATGCCGATGGGCAGCTTTCTTTTCGGTCGGTCGGTCGGGGGCATGGTGAAATCCTTTTGATTGGATGTTACCGTAGATTCCATGTTTTTTGAAGAAAAAGTTGGCGGCATGTGGCAGGGCCTCCTTGCATATTCGGCGTGCGGTTGAAAAACGGACCTTCAAGGCATACCTTTGTCTTAGTAGAAATAGACTTGAAATGAACCCGAACATGAACCGAGATGAACCGAGATGAACCGGGTCGATCCGGTCGGATGGATGACGATTCGTTACCGGTCCCGGTCCCGGCTTGTCGCTGAAAAAGATGAGGAAATTATGGCTTTAGAGGATCTCAGAAAAAACGACATGATGGCCCACCTGCTCGACGCCTTGGATTCGGGGGAAGACATCGGCCACTACGGCCGACTGGTGTTTACGATGGTCGCACGCCATTTTCTGGAGGAAGAAGAGCTGATTGCCTATCTTCAAAAGAATCCCGATTTCCATGAACGGGAAGCCCGGTCCCTGTGGTACCAAGTGACCAGCAAGGGATACAGCCCGCCCAAGCGGGAGCGCATTCTGGAATGGCAGCAGGAGCAGGATTTCCCGATCTGCCCCAATCCGGATGATCCGGACGGCTGTAATGTCTACAAAGACTTGCAGTTTCCGGAGGACATCTATGATCATATCACCGATTATCATGATCAAAAGGCGAAAAGTTAGGAAATCACCATGTCACCATACCTTTATATCGCCACCTCCGTGGGATTGTTTATCGCCGCCCAAACAGACGGGGAATGGCGGTTTCAAAAACACGCCTTGATCGATACCCCGCTGACCAGTGTCGCCGTATCCGTCAATACTGTGCTGGTCGGCACCGAAAACGGCATTCGGCGTTCCCCCGACGAGGGCGAATCCTGGAGCGCGGCCGATGCCGGCCTGGATATTCGACATATTCGGTGGGTGGCCGGCGCCAGAAAAATATCCGAATTCTTTCTGGCCGGTACGGAACCGGCGGGGATTTTCGTCTCCAGCGATGACGGCCGGTCCTGGCGGGATCATCCTGAAGTGGCCGTGCTGCGGAAAACCCACGGCTGGTTTCTGCCGTATTCCCCCAATGCCGGATGTGTGCGGGGCTTCGCCATCGCCGAAACTCAGGCGCCGCTTCCTCGAATCTATGCGGCCGTGGAGGTCGGCGGTCTTCTTGTTTCAGAGGACGGCGGAAATGCCTGGCATCTGGTCGAAGGCAGCGACGGCAAACCGGACCTGGAGCGGGATTTCGGGGAAATGATCCATCCCGATGTCCATTCCGTGACTGTTCATCCCTCTTCCGCCGACCTGGTCACCGCCCCGACAGGGGGCGGACTCTACCGGTCTTTGGACGGCGGAGAGTCCTGGAAGCGGCTGTACCGGTGCTATATTCGAGCGGTCTGGGTCGATTTGAAAGACCCCGAGCATTTGATCGTCGGGCCGGCAGAGGGGGTTTCCCGAAACGGGCGGATCGAGGAATCCACCGACGGCGGCGACACCTGGCGCGACGCTTCCCGGGGGATGAAAACGCCGTGGAAAAATGATATGGTAATCCGCTTTCTTCAAAAGGATCGCACTATATTCGCGATCCTGTCCAACGGGGAGCTCTGGATGCGGCCGGTGGAAGAATCGGTTTGGATGCGGTTCCCCCTGGAACTTCCGGAAGTAAACGCGGTGGCGGCAAACCGATAGCCCGAGAGCAGGTTTTCGGGGGTATGCAAAGGCATTTTTTTCCGGTTCCCTTCGGTTTTACGGAAGGAAACAACCGGGTGAAGCCGAAGAAGGGGGGATTTAAAATGAAAGTCACGGTATGCGAATTCCGGAATGATCCCGAAGGCCTGGCGGCGGATTGGAATGGACTGGTCAAGCATGTGTCTGATCAAAAGAGCGACTGGGTGCTGCTGCCGGAGATGCCGTTTTATCCCTGGATCGCCAAAACCGATGAGGTGGATGCTGAGGTATGGAATGCATCCGTAGCGGCTCATGGCGAATGGATGGATCGACTGCCGGAATTGTCTGTTCCGGTGGTTCTGGGATCTCGGCCGGTCACTGAAAACGGCCGCCGATACAACGGCTGTTTCGAATTCCCCCCCGATCCTTCCGCCGAATATAGAGCGTCTTTTGCACCCGTGCCACCACCCGGTCCTGGTCATCGGTGATGTCGACTGCATACTCGGGCAGGTATTTCTCGCCGTTCGAGGTCTGGGCTTTGATGTCCTGAACCATTTCATCGTTCACGATGAATCGGGCGCGGACGGTGCCCCGGCAGGGGGCCACGAACTCGATGGCGCCGGTTTTGTCCCAGACGATGAAGTCGCGGCCCAGGACCTGGATCAGCATCAGCATGTAAAAGGGGTCGGTCATGGCGTAGAGGCTTCCGCCGAAGTGGGTGCCGACGTAGTTGTGGTTGTAAAACCGCATTTTCATTTCAACCAGGATTTCCCGATAGTCCGGGGTGACGCGGGTAATGCGGATGCCGGTGCCGAGGTAGGGGGGATAGAGGTTGAGCATCAGCTTAAACAGGGTCGGATTCACAAGTGCGCTCCTTTTGGCTTTGATTATCATTCCGGTCGAGTCTGAACTATCGGTAGGTCACCCCGGGATATTTTCTCCGGCCCGGGAAGCTGTCTGAGCGAATGCGAGTTCTTGCCGGGCCGGAGAAAATATCCCGGGGTGGCCGAAATGGTGCTCATGGCCCTCTTTTTTTTATCCCAGGGCCACATCCAGAATCATCATCACCGTAAACCCGCCCATGGTGGCCAGGGTCACGGTGTCGATATGGGCGTCGGTGCGCTGGGATTCGGGGATCAGTTCTTCCACGACCACGAAGATCATGGCGCCGGCGGCAAAGCAGAGGGCGTAAGGGAGGATGTTGCGCATATGGAGGACAAAGGCGGCCCCGATGACGCCGGCGATGGGTTCAACAACGCCGGATGCCTGGCCCAACAGAAAGGCCTTCCAACGGCTCATCCCTTCCCGTCGCAGGGGAAGGGCCACGGCGGCCCCTTCGGGAAAATTCTGAAGGCCGATGCCGATGGCCAGGGCGATGGCGCCGCCCATGTTCGCGGATTCGATCCCGGCGGCCACCGCGCCGAAGCCGACGCCCACCGCCAGGCCCTCGGGAATGTTGTGAAGAGTGATAGCCAGGACCAGCAAGGTAGAGCGGCGCCAGGTGGTTTCGACGCCTTCCTGCTGGTCCAGGTCCTGATTCAGATGCAGATGAGGCAGCACCATATCGGTGAGCCGCATGAAGATGCCGCCGGTCAGAAAACCGATCGCCGCTGTCAGCCACGGGTTCAATCCCATCTGCTCGGCCATATCGATGCCCGGCGCCAAGAGAGACCAGAAACTGGCCGCGATCATCACACCGGCGGCGAATCCCAACATGGAATCCATCAGCTTGGCGTTCATCCGTATGGTGCCGAAAACCAGTGATGCACCGGCCGCGGTGACAAGCCAGGTAAAAAGAGTGGCGATTAAGGCATGAACAATCGGATTGAGTTGTTGCAAAAACGTAATCATCGAATCTCCTCTCTCGGTGCAGTTTCCGCATAACCGATTCCCCATTGCAGTGTGGGCTTCGGTTCAATCTTGACATCTCCCTTCTGTCTGCGCATTTTATAGTATAATACCGTTTTTATAAATCTCACATCTCTACATGATATTTTTCAATTTCATTCCCATATTCCTGATGTTTCTTGTATCGTTCGGGAAGAGACCGATGATTATGGCATGTCATACCCCCACCGGTGAAAAACGGCAAGCGGCGATCGGCCATACGGGCGGTCGACCGAAATCTGTGCAACGGGCTTTCACTCCGGGACCGGATTCCGACCCGATACCGCCGCCCCAACCCGGCGACTGGCCGGCGTTCATCCCGAGCCCGATTCAGGCTTTTTATCAAAAGCTCGGGTTTTCTTCCGAAGCGGCCTGGGGTCGGGATCGATCGGCACTCGTTCAGAAAGGGGACGGGTCATGACCACCCCTGTTGTGCGGCAGTTGATGTCGGAGTTGGCCACCGGTCAACGGGAGCACGTGCTGCCCAGGGAGTTTTTTCCGGATGAATTCGGCCTGGTCTATGTGGGCGGGGACCTGTCGGTGCCCACGATCATCGAAGCCTACACCAAGGGCTGTTTTCCCTGGACCGGTGAAGCCCCCATCCCCTGGTTTTCTCCCGACCCTCGTCTGGTACTGTTCCCCAACCGGTTTCGGGCCTCCCGAAGCCTGCGCAAACTGGCCCGGCAGAAAAAATACACCATCCGTTTCGACCGGGATTTTCGGGGGGTGATGGAAAACTGCGCCGCCATTCCGCGAAAAGGCGAGAAGGGGACCTGGATCACCCGAAACATGATCGATGCCTATTGCGCCCTGCATGTGCTACGGATCGCCCACAGCGTGGAGATATATGATCAGGAGGATCAACTCTGCGGGGGGTTGTACGGGCTGGTCTTCGGACGGGCCTTTTTCGGCGAATCGATGTTTTCGCGGACGGCGAACACCTCCAAACTGGCCCTGTTTGCCCTGTGCCGAATGCGGGCGCCCCACCGGCTCGATTTCATCGACTGCCAGCAGGTGACCGCCCACATGCTGCGGATGGGCGCCTCGCCCCTGCGCCACCGGGAATACCGCGACCTGCTTCGGCGCACCCTTTCCAGGGATTCCGGTCCGGAGAATTGGTCCGGGTATGAAGCGGATCTGATCCTTTCCTGAGGATATGCCCGTATTCCCTTACGGCTGCCGGGCCGGCCGTTCACTGCCCTGATTTCCCAGCCGCATGACCCGTAGCATGTTGGTGGTGCCTTCCACCCATACCGGCAGCCCGGCGGTGATGACCACCAGGTCTCCGGTGGAAACATACCCGGTCCGAAGGGCGGATTCGGCTGCGAGCTGAATGCGCTGGTCGGTATCCTCGGTGTCGGGCACATAAGCCGGACAGCAGCCCCAGTAAAGGGCCAGCTGGCGGACCACCTTTTTGTCCGGCGACAGGGCGATGATCAGCGGCTTGGGTTTGAACCGGGAGATGTGCTTGGCGGTGGACCCCGACCGGGTGGTCCCCAAAATCGCCTTGGCCTGCAAATGGTCGGCCAGGATGCAGGAGGCGTAGGCCACCGATTCCGAAACGTCGCGCTGGGGCAGCAGCTCCATATAGCGGGCATGGTCGAATTCATGGATGGCGGTGGCGGCGATTCTGGCCATGAACTCAACCGCTTCGGCCGGGTAGTTCCCGGTCGCGGTCTCCTCCGAGAGCATAACGGCGTCAGTCCCGTCCAGAACCGCATTGGCCACATCGGTGGCCTCGGCCCGCGTGGGACGCGGCGCATCCACCATCGAGCGGAGCATCTGAGTGGCGATAATCACCGGTTTGCCGCGCTCGTTGGCCTTTCGCACCAGCATTTTCTGGATGGACGGCACCTGCTCCAGGGGAATCTCTACCCCCAAGTCTCCTCGGGCCACCATGATTCCGTCGGTGATCTCCATGATCTCATCCACGTTGTCCACCGCCTCGTGTTTTTCCATTTTGGCGATGACCGGCGCCTGTCGCCCCTCATCCCGGATGATTTTCTTGATATCGCGGATGTCTTCAGCGGAACGGACAAAGGAGAGGGCCACGTAATCCACGTCGTTCTGAAGTCCGAAGAGCAGGTCCTTCCGGTCTTTTTCGGTAAGGGCGGGGGTGTTGAGAGTGCCCGACGGCAGGTTGATCCCCTTGTGAGAGGTGAGGGTGCCGCCGATGATCACCTCGGTGCGGATGTCGGTGGTGGTGGTTTCCTGGACCTCCAGCTCCATCATGCCGTCGGCCAGCAGAATGCGGTCCCCGACATTCACCTCCGAGGGCAGGGTGGGGTAGGAGACCGACACCCGGTTTTCTTTCCCGATGATCGCCTCGGTGGTCAGAAACAGGCTTTCCCCGGGCTCCAGCCGAATACCCGATTCCTGAATATCGCCCACCCGGATTTTGGGTCCGCACAGGTCCTGAAGAATGGCCACCGGAATATCCATGTCTTCGGAGATGGCCCGGATCATCTCGATCTTTTTTCCGTGCTCTTCATGGGTGCCGTGGGAAAAATTGAGCCGGGCCACACTCATTCCGTTTTGTATCATCTGTCGGATCACCGCTTCGGACCCGCTGGCCGGACCGATGGTGCATACAATCTTGGTTCTCGGCATTCTCTACCTCCTGAAAGTGATGGGTATGGAAAGGCAAATGCAATGGTCGGCGCCGATCTGCTGAAATCAGCCGTTTTTGGCGGCCAGTCCGATCGGGCCTGCAAAATCCTTTCGGTATTCATCATAGGGCATGGTACGTATGGTGAAGCTGAGCTTGTCGCTTCGGTACAGATCCTCGGAATACTGGAATTTTTTCCCCGATTCGGTCCTGATCAACCGCTTGATCAACAGAAGAGGACTGCCCGGGTTGATATTCAACAGCCGGCCGTCCGACGGGGTGGCCGTTACCGCTTCGATGGACTGTTGGGCGGTGCCGAGAGTGAGGTTGGTCTCCCGATACAGGACTTCATAGATCGATTCCTGCTCCAGATCGAATTTCAGCAACGGTTCGA
The DNA here is from genome assembly GCA_964573705.1 of uncultured Desulfobacterales bacterium. GTDB lineage: Bacteria > Desulfobacterota > Desulfobacteria > Desulfobacterales > Desulfococcaceae > JAABSQ01. The sequence goes on along the minus strand of CAZNLT010000044.1, from coordinate 22,854 downwards.
ACAGGGCATGCACGAAATAGGAACGTTCGATGATGAGCGGTTCGTCATCCCCGAACCGAAGCCGCCGAACCTGCACCGTTTCGGCCGAAGCTTCCAGGCCGAGAATCTCCCGAATCGGCTCCGGCGGCGGACCGGTGCGAACCTCCAACAGCTTGGCGGAGGCCTGTTTCCCGTGCCGGCTCATCAGTTCGGTAAACCCCATCAACCGGCGGGCGTTCTGTTCGATTTTGTGCTTCAGGGTGACGAAGGAGCCCCGCCCCTGTTCCCGCTTCACCAGCCCTTCTTGAAACAGCAGTTTCATGGCCTCCCGCACCGTTCCTCGGCTCACCTGGTACCGTTGACACAGTTCGTGTTCGCTGGGAAACCGGTCTCCTTCTTTGTACTTGCCTTCGGTTAGGGATTTATGAAGCTCTTCGTAAATTTTATAGTATCGCGGGGTCATGTCCCGGCGTATGATATCCATCGGTTTCTCCGCTGCACAGGTTTCTTTTATGTATATATGTATAGACAACTATATAAGTGAACCTGCGGGATGTCAAGCGGAATTTCGATTTAAAATACGTAGTTTGAGCCATGAAGATCGGTATTCGCCCGACTTTCCTTCGTTTTCGCAGATCATGCGGATCCGCGGATTGGATTATCCGGTGCTCTGCATGGCGGCGGCGATGCCGTTGATGCTCAAAAACAGGGCGTGGCGCAGCGGTCCGCGATCCTCATCCGAGGCATTCCGCCAGCGGCGCAGGAGTTCGATTTGCACCAGATTGAGCACATCGGTGTAGGGGTTTCGCAATCGAATCGATTTTTGAATCACCGGGTGGTTGTCCATCAACGCCTTCCGGCCGGTGATGGAGAGGATCACCTGTCGGGCCTGGTCGAAATCCGCCGCGATCCGGTCATGGAAGTTCCGCTCGGACAGGCTCCCGTACCGGACCGCGATTTCCAGACGGGCCCGGGTCATTTCCCGCTGGGCATTGTCCAGCACCGTATTGAAAAAGGCCCAGTTTTTCCACATCTCCTGGAATCGAGCCAGATTGCCTTCGTCTTCGTTGATGAGGTCGGCCAGGGCCTTGCCCATGCCGTACCAGCCCGGCAGGTTGTAGCGGGTCTGGGTCCAGGAAAAGACCCAGGGGATGGCCCGAAGATCGTCGAAGGCCACCTCTTGGGCTGATTTGCGGGAGACCGGGCGGGAGGCGATGGGCAGGTGGCTGATCTGTTCGATGGGGGTGATCTCTTTATACCATTCCCAGAATTCCGGGTCGTCGATCAATTCCCGATAGGCAGCCATGGACCGGTCCGCGATGGCCGACATCATGGCGGTCATCTCCGGGCTGCAGCCCAGGTCGCACTCGGTGTCGTGAATGGTGCCGAGGATTGCGTTGACGATCTGCTCCAGGCGCCTCCCTGCCGGTGTGGGTCATGCTGACGATGTAGGCGCCGACCGAACCCTCGTCCCGATCGACGGCATCCCGGGCCGTCTCCAGGGTTTCGTCCCGTTCGGCTTCCCGGTTGATGCGGATGATCTCCTGCCGTTCGGCTTCGTTGACCAGGTTGAAAAAGGCGGTGTAAGAACGGATCAACCAGAAAAGCCGGTCCAGACTGAGCCCGGCGAGGATTTCCTCCACCGGTTCGTATCCGGCCCCCTCGGGCCCGTTTTCCAACGCCTTGCAGCGGTTTCTGAGATCCTCCACCAGGTCGAACACTTCTTTTCCGGCCTGTTCCCGAATGACCTGGCCCAGCAGGGCGCCCAAAAGGTTGACCTGGTAGCTGAGGGGTCCTGAAATTCCGCTTCCTTCCGCTTCAATGTTCAATCCCGTCCATGTTCGCATGCCGACACCTCACTGCGCTTTACCTGCCAGCCAAAATAGCCCCACCCGAGCATGGCAACCACATGGTTCTCATGATCACTCTTAATGAATTCCCTGATTCCGTCTGTGACTTTTCCGAAACCTCTTCCCCATACCCAGTAATTTGCCCCGCGATCAGCGGACCAACTGATATCAGTAAAATCAAGTCCATAGTTACCAGCGAGTCCCATACGAAGCACAGTCTTATTCACGACCGGGAGCACAGTATGAGAAAAGTCGGCAGGAGGGAAACTCACTTTCTGTTCTGTCATATGTTCCAATCCTCTATGGAATTGACGTCTCTTTTGGGAATTAACATGCCAACCGACCGAAAAATTGCATGTGTGTTTCCATCCATCTTGTAAAGTTGCATGTTATCTGATTACATATTCCAAAACTCAATCACAAATGCAATCACCATCCTTGAATAAATCGACCATATCAGCTTTACCATAGCATTGGTATGATAAATTTTTTCAGCCTCAGAAAGCTCAAGCAGTGGATAATCATCATTGACCCGCAATATTAAAGAGATCACACTTATAAATTTTTTGTGAATATCTGACTAAAAAAATTCCAATGTTGCTCATCACGATATCTGCGTTAAAAAAAACGCCATGGGAAAGTTTGTCCAAATTTGGTTCCCTGACAAGGCCAAGTCATACTCAGCCCGGGATGCATAAAATAACGCTAAAAAATAATTCAGGAATAATATTCGGGGGATAGACTGCATCCCCCGATCTGACATTATTAAATTTATTTCTGTACGTTGGCTTCGAGCATAGGTTCCGAATACTGATGCAGGTTCCCGTAAAGCGGTCCCCAAGAGCCGTCACTCTGTTTGTCTTTGGCCAGGGCCACGGTGATGCATCGGACACCGTCGCTGGTCCTGGCGGCTACCTGGGCGGTGATGCTGCGAGTGATTCGTCTGCGCCAGGTTGTTTTGGAGGTGTCGGTCCATTCCTCCACAGTCTGTTCATCCCAGTTTTCTGAGATAAGTGTCGTCCGTAAGGGCGTTCCCCCTTCTTTGGCATCGTTTTTTACCAGGGATTCCGCCTTGTTCTTCAACTCCTTGATATCTTTTCCCTTGTAGCGGTCCGGCTTCATAAAGGTTCTTTGTTTTCGAATTTCCCGGTTTGCTTTGTCTTTGGCCGCCAGGGTTTCGAACTTCCCCAGGACTCGCTTGCGGGTGGGATCATCAGCCGGCAGGGCCGCATTCACATTCTTTACGGCACCTTGGATCGCACTCATCCGTTTGTGATCAATCAGATAGGGTTTAACGGTGCTATCGGATTTCCAACCGTTATCTCTTTCCAGGTATGCCGTGGCATCATCGATCTCTTTTTCTGCATAACCGGTCACCGACACGACCCGGTCAGAAAATCCTTCTTCAAAATACTTGATGTGGGCAGGTGTTTTTTTGTCGGCCAGGTCGATCAGCTTGTCGGTCCTGCCAGCAGGAAAATCCGTATTTTTGTATTCCTCATAAAATGCCTTGAACGCTTCATAGCGTGCATAGGCGTCACCGAACTTTTCCGGTTCAGACGTCCCCGGAACAAACACTATCAGATCCGGGTTATGGCCCTCTATGCCGGGGGAGGACAGGTATGCCTGGAACCGGCTGATCCATTCCCGGGACTGTTTTTCTCTGGCATTGTCGGCGGCCTGGGCCTCGGCTTTGGCCTCTTCTTCTGCTGCTTCCTGGCCGGCAGATTCGGCCGTCATTCTGTCATACCGTTCCCGGGCCGCAGAGTAATCCGGATGGGACGGATCAAACTGCCCGCGATACTGTTGATCGATCTCTTGAAACAAATAATTGGCCTGACTGAGGATATACTGGGCCTGTTTCACATTTCCGGGCAGATACCTTTCCGCTTTGTTAAGTTCAGCGCCGATATCCCTGAGCCTCTTGCTGACCCCACCGGGCAGCTTGACCGCACCACCGCTCGCTTTGTCAGATACTGCCGGTAACGCCGGTGTGGTGGCTGACTTACCGGATACTGCTGGTGCGGTCTTGGTTTCCGGTTTCTGAGGCAAATTGACTCCGCCCCCGGAAGAGACAGCTGCCGCCGGTTTCAGTTTTTTGTCCAAATTTTTCCGCACTTGATCATACTTTCTTTCCACACTCACGATACGCTTGTTTTCCGGGTCTGCCGCCTTGATTTGATCAATCAGGGTCGCAGCTTCCTTGAGCAAGCCGTCCGCCTCCTCATTCTTGCCGCTGAACATATTCCGTTCCGCATCACGGACGATTTTATCGGCCTGTTTGGCCAAGTCGTCCGCCCCGGCATAGGCCAGACAGGACATGATAAAAAAAACCGCCGCTATAGCAACAAACAGCCTGTAACACTTCATCCGTTTTCCTCCTTGTTTGAATGAATTATTAACGATTCACCATATCCCCATGAAAATGGGCTTTGACCGAAAAGACCCGGTGAAACTGAAATCGCTTCACTTTTTGGGCTAAGGTTTGCTGCGGAGCGGATCGCACCGGCCGGATAGGCGCCGATTATGCGCTCTCCCCTGAGCACATGACGGGTACGATTCGATCGAATGCAAGCAGCAGACACTGCATGCATAAGGGTATCGGGCTTCAAATGGAAATCCGGTCCGCCCCAAACAAAAAAGGCATCCTGCCCGGATCCGGCAAGATGCCCCGCAGCCATTTAAAAACCAGGTTACTGCTTCAAGACATTGGCCGCAGCCGGCCCCTTGTCTCCCTGTTCGATCTCAAAAGAGACCTGGTCCCCTTCGGCCAGGGTCTTAAAGCCGCTCATAGAGATCGCCGAGTAATGGACGAAGACATCTCCGCCTTGTTCATTCTCGATAAACCCGTACCCCTTTTTGTCGTTAAACCATTTGACTACACCGTTTGCCATTGTTTCTACCTCCTTCTCCATGATACCCCTTTATTTCACCGGCACATCGGCCGGGAACATCCCGGCCGACAACCGGTTTGCTACAGCGAAAGCCGCTTTTCACCGCGGCTTTCACGTTTTACTCCATGGCATAGATGCGCTTGTCTTTTTCCCCTTTTCTTCTTCGGATCACGTTGCACGCGGGGGGCCGGCATTCGGAGAGGACGTCGACCTCGGTCTCTTCTTTCGCGTTCAGTTCCATCAGCTTTCGAAGTTTCGCTTCAATTTCATTTCTTTTGACGATATTCATCTAATCGGGTTGCCTTTCTTCACAATGTTTTCTTTTTTTTGAATCTGGTAATTGTAAGTGGACCTAACAGTTTATCGGTATGATTCCGCAGGAATCGACATACCCAAAGCCGATACCACGGCAGAGGCGGGAGCATGATCTTGATAAATCGGAAAATGCCGAAAGATAGTTCTTGCTTCGGAATTCGGGATGGAGATGGGAGTTCCTTGGGGGAAAAAAGAGGGTATGTCGGTGAAACAATCAACTGCGTAAGACTTAATCTTGAAAAAGAATTAGAAGAACCTGCATCAGCAGAACCGGTCTGATGAGTGCCCTCGGGGCGGGTCATTTCGGTTTATACTTGCCGGCCGATTGTACTTGCCGTTTGTACTTGCGGCATACGAATAAACGTTCGCATGGTTTCTTACAGTTTCATTAATTATGCTCATCTCCCAATACGTCAATGAAATCCATTTGTCAATCCTAAAATATCCTTTTGGGGAAAAAATCGGCAGAGCGTGAATTCGGGGGTCGTTTTTCATGTAAAGAACCAAAAACTACTTGACTAAACCGCTGACACATAATATACAAAATTTCACGTGATGAATTTCATTCAGATATTTTGTATGCTTATAAATAATAACTGGTTTGGGGTTATAGAGACAATTCCCCACCCTCGGCAAGCCGGTATTTCTCTATTCCGACCGGAGGTGGAAATTCCGATATTTTCCCGTTTCCAGCCGGATTTCCGGCGGCCGAGGGATACCGGTTTGCAGGCTGCAGACAGGCGAAAGACCGTTCTTCAATACGACTGGTGATATGAAGCGGGCGCAGTAGACGGGTCCTGAGGCGCGGGTTATTTGCTATCAGGATTGATCGATCGCTCAATTTTTACAACGACAGGGTCAACCAAAGTCCAGTAGAAGGAGGCAGGGTGCCGACGGAGACAGGAGATTCAAGAGAAAACCCCGATGAAAATGAAGTCCTGCTGCTCGAAATCAAAGACGTTCACATGCGATTCGGCAAGGTGAACGCGCTTCAGGGGGTCAGTCTTCAGATTCGAAAAGGAGAGATTCATTCCATCATCGGGCCCAACGGGGCCGGCAAAACGGTCATGCTCAACTGCATCAACGGGCTTTATCGGCCCCAGGAAGGGGAAATTTTCTACAAAGGCGAGCGCATCAATCATCTCAATCCCCACCGGCGGGCAAAACTCGGGATGGCCCGCACCTTTCAGAAGGTGGAAGTTTTCGGCGGCTTGAGCGTGCTCGACAACATACGGCTGGGCCGCCATCTTCACTTCAAATCGGGGATCCTGAGCGGCGCGGTCTATGCCGGCAAAACCTCCCGGGAAGAGATCGAGCACCGGGAATTCATCGAGTCCCAGATCATCGACCTGCTGGAGATCGAGCACATTCGCCACCAGCCGGTGGGCATGCTGCCGTACGGACTGCAGAAGCGGGTGGAGCTGGGTCGGGCGCTGGCCCTGGAACCGGAGCTGCTGATTCTGGACGAACCCCTGGCCGGTCTCAACCTGGAAGAGGTGGAGGATATGGCCCGGTTCATCCTGGATGTCAATGAAGAGCCTCGGTGGAAGGTCACCTGCCTGCTGGTGGAGCACGACATGGGGGTGGTCATGGACCTGTCCGCCCAAATTTTCGTGCTCAATTTCGGCAACATGATCGTCGACGGCGCCCCCGGCGAGGTCCAGGCCCACCCCGAGGTGATCAAGGCCTACCTGGGCGAGGAGGACCTCTACGCCACCCGTCGATAAACCGACCCGAAGCCATCGATAGTGACGATCAGGAGCGAACGGATGTGACATGGAGATTACCAAGGATCTGACCATACCCAAGCTGTTTTACGCCCAGGCCGAACGATTCGGAAAAGGCCGGGTGGCCATGCGGGAGAAGGAATTCGGCATCTGGCGGCCCATCACCTGGCAGGATTACCTGGACAACGTCAAGGCCATCACCCTCGGCCTGGTGCGGCTGGGATTGAAGCCGGGAGACAAGGTCTCCATCATCGGGGTAAACCGGCCCGAAGGGCTTTTCGCAGAGATGGCCGTACTCTGCGCCGGCGGGGTGGGGGTGTGGCTGTTTCAGGAAAGCCTCATGGAGGAGGTTCGCTACATCATCGACCATTCCGACACCAGGTTTTTATTCGGCGAGGGCCAGGAGGAGGTGGACAAGGGGCTTTCCATTCTGGATGCCTGTCCCAAGCTGGAAAAGATCATCTGGGACGACCCCAAGGGGATGCGCAATTATACCCTCGACACGCTCCTGAGCCTGAGGGATGTGCAGGAACTGGGCCGGGAACTGGACCGGGAGCAGCCGGATCTTTTCAAGGAACTGGTCCACCAGTCCACCGGCGGCGATACGGCTCTGCTGTTTTATACCTCGGGCACCACCTCCCTTCCCAAGGGGGTGCTTCTGACCCATTACAACATGCTCTCCATGGGCAAAAACCTGATGGCGGTGGACCCCTGCGGGCCCACCGACGACTATGTCTCCTATCTGCCCTTTGCCTGGATCGGGGAGCAGATGATGTCCATCTCCTGCGGCCTGCAGATCGGGTATACCCTCAATTTTCCCGAGGACCCGGAGACCGCCCAGGAGAATATTCGGGAGATCGGCCCCCACGTGATGTTCGCCCCGCCCCGAATGTACGAGCAGATGACCCGGTCGGTCCAGGTCAAATACCTCGACGCCACCTGGACCAAACGCAAGGGCTATGAGATCGCCTCCAAAATCGGCTACCGGCTGGCGAACATGCGGTTCAGGAAACAGCCGATCCCCTGGTACTGGAACCTGCTGGGGTGGATCGCCTACTACGGGGTGCTTCGAAAACTCAAGGACCATCTGGGGCTCTCCCGGGTGCGCAACGCCTATACCGGCGGGGCCGCCATGGGTCCCGACCATTTCCGGTTTTTTCACGCCCTGGGGGTCAATCTGAAGCAGATCTACGGCCAGACCGAGGTGGCCGGAATCGCGGTGGTTCACAGGACCGGAGACATCAAGTTCGATACGGTGGGGTTTCCGATACCCGAGACCGAGGTCGATATTACCGAAGACGGCGAGATCATTGTCAAAAGTCCTTCGGTGTTTCAGGGCTATTTCAAAAATCCCGAGGCCACGGAAAAGGCCCTGATAGACGGCTGGCTCCATACCGACGACAAGGGCTTTATCGACGAAGACGGCCAGCTGGTGGTCTTCGACCGGTCCAAAGACGTCATGACCCTGAAAGACGGCCGCCCCTTCTCGCCCCAGTACCTGGAGACCCGCCTAAAATTCAGCCCTTATGTCCTGGAGTCCTGGGTCATCGGGCATGAGCGGGACTATATCACCGCCGTCATCTGCATCGACTATTCGGTGGTGGGCAATTGGGCCGACGAAAAGAAGCTGACCTATACCAGCTACCATGAACTTTCCCAGAAGCCGGAGGTCTGCGACCTGATCCAGAAACAGATCGTCAAGGCCAACGAAGACCTTCCGGAACCGGCCCGGGTGCGCCGGTTCGTCAACCTGTTCAAGGAGTTCGACCCGGACGACGACGAGCTGACCCGTACCCGAAAGCTTCGCCGGACCTTTGTGGAAAATCGGTATGCCCCGATCCTGGACGCGCTCTATTCTGACCGGGACCACGTTCACCTGGACATGACCATCAACTATGAGGACGGTCGCCAGTCCCACGTCAAGACCGACCTTCAGATTCGAACCCTGGATGTCGCCGAAGACAAACCGGCCCCGGAAAGGAGTGTCAACTGAATGGAACTGTTTCTAATGACGCTGACCACCGGAATCATGGTGGGCGGTATCTACGCCCTGGTCGCCCTGGGATGGGTCCTGATCTATAAGTGTTCGGGGGTCCTCAACCTGGCCATGGGGGAGATGACCCTGATCGGGGCTTATGTGTCCCTCAGCTTCTATCAGGCCGGGGTGCCGTTTATTCTGTCGCTGATCCTGTCGGTCATCATCGGGCTGATCCTGGGCGTTCTCACCGAGCGGATCTTTCTGGACCGGCTGATCGGCGAACCGGTGCTGACCGTCATCATGGTCACGGTGGGCCTCTCCTTTTTCTTTCGGGGAACGGTGGAATTCATCTGGGGCACCGATACCAAGGTTTTCAGCCCCCCGGTCTTTCCCATGGAGCCGATCATTATCGGGCCGCTGATCATCGGGCAGGTATACCTCTGGAGTTTTATCGCGGCCATCGCCCTGCTGCTGATCTTTGTGGCCTTTTTCAAGTACACCCGGTGGGGGCTGGCCATGCAGGCCACCGCCGACGATGAAATGGCCGCCCTCTCCCTGGGGGTGAGTGCCCGTTTCGTCTACGCGGCCTCCTGGGCCATCGCCTTCATGGCTGCAGGGGTGGGGGGAACCCTCCTCGGGAATATTAACGGGCTCAATATCTCAGTCGGTTACCTGGGGCTCCTGGTGCTTCCCGCCGTGGTGCTGGGCGGGCTCAATTCGGTACCCGGGGCCATCGCCGGCGGGATCATCATCGGGGTGCTTCAGAACCTTTCCGGGGCCTACCTGGATCGGTATTTTCCAGGCGGCGTCAAGGAGATCGTCCCCTTTGTTTTCATGGTCATTTTCCTCCTCTTCAAGCCGCACGGGCTCTGGGGGTGGGAGCGAATCGAACGGGTTTAGCGGATACGGAGAGCGGATATGTCGACCAGGTTTCTACCTTGCGGTGTCTATCACCAGAACTACCGGGCGGACCATGCCCTGTGGCAGACCCATTTTGTTCGGGGAAAGATGGTCCTCCTGTTTCTGTTTCTGTTTATCGGTATACCGCTGATGGCCGACGATTACTGGCTCAGCGTCTTCAACCAGGTGGGCTACACCGTCCTGGGGGCCCTGGGGGTCCAGCTCCTGATCGGGTTCTGCGGCCAGGTGACCCTGGGCCACGCCGCCTTTCTGGCGGTGGGGGCCTATACCAGCACCCTGCTGATCCTGGAATTTCCGTGGCCCGGCTTTTTGATGGACTGGGGTCTGGCCTATCCGATCTCCATTCTGATCGCGGCAGTGGTCGCCGGCTTCTGGTCCGTCCTGTTCGGGCTGCCCTCGGCCCGGGTCAAGGGATTTTACCTGATCCTCACCACCATGGCGGCCCAGTTCATCACCGTGGATTTCATCATCACCCAGTACATCAGTCAGATCGGCGGGCGGGGGCAGGCCTTTTCCTTGCCGCCGGGCACCGTCAAGTTCGGCCCCTGGGTGATCGACAGCGATCTGGATGTCTATTTTTTGATGCTGGTACTCACCATCGTGTGCGTGGTCGCTATCGTCAACCTGCTTCGGTCCAGGGTGGGCCGGGCCTGGGTGGCCATTCGGGACAACGACATCTCCGCCGAAGTCATGGGGATCAACGTCGTGGGGTATAAACTCCTCGCCTTTTTCGTGGCCGGGGTCATCGGCGGCATCGCCGGGGCCTTCTGGATCAGCAACCTGGCCGCCATCAGCCCCGAGCACTTTCCCTGGTTCTGGTCGCTGTGGCTGGTGGGGGTGATTCTGATCGGCGGGGTGGGCTCCATCCACGGGGCCATCTTCGGGTCGGTCTTCATGGTGGTGGTGATGGAGCTTCTGCAGCTCGGGATGATGCCGCTGGCGGCCACCTACCCCAAATTGCTCATGGATTTTCTGTTTATCAAGGAGGCCGCCTTCGGCCTGGCCATCTGCCTGTTTCTGATCTTCGAACCCAACGGGCTGGCCTACCGGTGGTGGCAGATGAAAAACTATTTCAATCTATGGCCCTTCTCCTACTGATCCGATTCGGGGGAAGGTGTGAATAGAGAAGGTATGACGGGTTACGTGAATGATCCATTGCACAATCATCCGGTTTATCAGAAAGGGGACTCAATGAAAAAACAGAGTACATGCAGACGGTACGGGTCCGGAGCGGTGATGCTCCTGGCGACCATCGGCCTCATTCTGGGGTTGAGCTTCGGCGCCCTCGGTGCGGAGGAGGTCAAGGTGGGGGCCCTCAACGACATGACCGGGGCCACCTCGGACGTGGGCAAAGACTACGCCCTGGGCATCGCCGAGGCCATCCATTACGCCAACGACAACGGCGGGGTCAACGGCAAACCGATCAAGCTCTACCAGTTCGACTACGGATACCGGGTCCCCGAGGCCCTTACCAAATACAAGCTTTTCAAGCGGTTGGGCAGCGTGGCCGTGCTCGGGTGGGGCACCGGCGACACCGAAGCGCTTTCGCCCACGGTGACCAAGGACCAGATGCCCTATGTGTCGGCCTCCTACTCGGGGCATCTTACCGATCCCGAAAAGACTCCCTACAACCTCTTTTTCTCCGTAGACTACTCCAGCGGGGCCCGGGGCGCCATCACCGCCTGGTTCGATGAAAAATGGCCCGAACACCCCGACTACGGCAAGCGCAAACCCCGGTTTCTCTGCTCTTACATGTTTGCCTCTCCCTATTGCAGCGCGCCCATCAAGGCGATCAAGGACCAGGCCGAACTCCTCGGGTTCGATATCGGTCCGGACCAGGACGTCTCCCTCTTCGCCATCGACACCAAGAGCCAGGTCCTGGGAATGAAAGACTTCAAGCCCGACGTGATCTGGCACGGCAACACCACCATGTCGGTGGCCGCCACCCTGCGGGACGCCTACTCCCTGGGTCTGAAGGCCGACCACATCATCAATGTCTGGGGGTTTGACGAAAACCTGCCCCGGCTGGCCGGCAAGGCCGCCGAAGGGGCCATGGGGGTGGCGGTCTGCGCCTTCTACGGCGAGGATGTGCCGATAATGGACAAGGTGGTGGAATACGCCAGAAAATACAACCCCGGGGTCGCTCAGGAAAAGCGGCTGATCCGGACCATTCAGGCCTGGGGGGATGTTCTGATTCTCTGGGAAGCCATGAAGCGGGCCGACAAGGCCGGAAAACTCGACGGCGAGGGAATCCTGAAGCAGGGGTTCGAAACCATGGAAAATTTCGAGATCGGACTGGGTGCGCCTCCGGTGACCTTTACTCCCGCGGATCACCGCCCCACCGGACAGGTGAACATCTACGAATACCGGGGCGGGGACTTCGCCCTGTTGAAACGGGTGGACCTTCCCGCCCGGTGGCCGGAAAAATGGGAAAAGGAATGGCTCGGGTGGTAGCACCGAAACGGCTTCACAGAGGGGAGGGTGCGTCTTGGCTGAGGCGGAATCGATCTTAAAGATCAACAACATCGAGGTCCGGTATCATGAGGTGATCCTGGTCATCAAGGGGGTCTCCATCGAGGTGCCCAAGGGCAAGATCGTGGCCCTTCTGGGGGCCAACGGGGCGGGCAAATCCACTACCCTGAAGGCGGTCTCGGGCCTTCTGAAGCATGAGGACGGGGAGGTGACCGACGGCGCCATCGAGTTCATGGGGGAGCGCATCGACCGCCTGGGGCCCGAGAAGATTGCCAAAAAGGGGATCGTTCAGGTCATTGAGGGGCGCCGGGTGTTCGAGCACCTCACGGTGGAGGAGAACCTGAAGGTGGGGGCCCACCTGCGAAAAGGGGGCTCCATGAAAGAGGGGCTGGAGATGGTCTATCACTACTTTCCCCGGCTTCGGGATAAACGCACCGAAACCGCCGGCTTCATCAGCGGCGGAGAGCAGCAGATGACCGTGGTCGGCCGGGCCCTGATGACCAGCCCCGAGCTGATTCTTCTGGACGAACCCTCCATGGGTCTGGCGCCGCTGTTGATTCACGAGATCTTCAACATCATCACCCGGCTCAACCGGGAGGAGGGGATCTCCATCCTCCTGGTGGAGCAGAACGCCAAACTGGCCCTGAACGTGTCCCCCTATGCCTATGTCATGGAAAACGGCCGCATCGTCATGGACGACACCGCTGAAAAGCTTCGGGACAACCCCGACATCAAGGATTTTTATCTCGGGTTGACCGATGTGGGGGGCCGCAAAAACTTCAGGGATGTCAAACACTACAAACGGCGAAAGCGATGGCTCACCTGACCCCAACCTACCCAAAAAGGGGAGAACAAAGATGAAACGGATAATGATCGGCTGTCTGGCAGGTGTATGTGCAATTTTTTTTATGAGCTGCGCCGCGATGGGTCCTCCGGAACCGACCCCGGCCAATTTTCAATCCCCGACCGTCTCCCTGAGCCATGCGGAGGTGGCCCACTACTGGGGATGGTGGTATTTCGCCAAAACGGTGGAGCCCACCAAGGGAGACCCGGGCGACTACGGGGCGCCCCTGGATCTGGCCTTTGTCTTTGATATCGAAAACCCCAACGAATATCCGGTGCAGCTGGAGAGTTTCAAGTTCACGGTGGCCTTCGAGGAGTTCGACCTCAACACCGTAAGCGCCATGGAGACCCAGTGGATTCCGCCCGGCAAGACCAACCAGGTGCGGGTGCATGCCATGTTCGACGCCCGGCAGTCGCTGTTGAGCCTGATGGTGACCGGCGGGTTCAAGCTTCAGGAAAAAGGCGTCTCGGTGTGGGATCAGCTTCAGACCTGGTGGGTCGAGGCCCCGGAATTCGGTTTCCCGATCCACGTCAAGGAAGGGGCCGCCGTCTTTTCGGCGGACGGGGTGTCCGAGGTGGTCCCCTTCACATCCACCTATCCCGAATAATCCCCGCATTTTCCTTTCCGCTAAAAAAGCCCTTCGCTTCGGCGAGGGGCTTTTTTTTATTGCCTCAAAATACAGGAATCCGACCCGACCGATACATAATTTCCACTATTGGGAATCCCCTTGCGTTCAGCGTAAATAAAACAGATTGAAACATGAATCCGTCTTTCCTGCGGCGATGCCTGTCTTCGCCTGACGATCTTCTTCTTCCGACCTCGGTAGCGCGGTTTTCGGCGGGTTCACGGGCAGAATCGTCGGGACGGCCGGGTCGGTTTCGATTCGGCTGATTCCCTCTTGAAATACACGCGGACTCCCGGATTTATGCAGCAGACCCCCCTGAACCGGGTGAAAGGAAGATGTGAATATGACCCAAAACGTCACTCGAAAACTGATCGAATCCCATCTGCTGGACGGTGACATGGTTCCCGGCGCCGACATCGGGCTGAAGATCGACCAGACCCTGACCCAGGACGCCACCGGCACCATGGTCATGCTCGAGTTCGAGGCCATGAACATTCCCCGGGTGAAAACCGAGCTGTCGGCCCAGTATGTGGACCACAATCTGCTTCAGCTCGACTATAAAAACGCCGACGACCATCTTTTTCTTCGCAGCGCCTGCCGAAAATTCGGGCTCTGGTACAGCCGACCCGGCAACGGGGTCAGCCACCCGGTCCACATGGAGCATTTCGGGATTCCGGGCAAGACCCTGCTGGGCTCGGACAGCCATACCCCGTCGGCCGGTTCCCTGGGGATGCTGGCCATCGGCGCCGGGGGCCTGGATGTGGGCCTGGCCCTGGCCGGCGAACCGTTTTACCTCAAGATGCCCGAAATCATGGGGGTGAAACTGACCGGCGCGCTGCCCGACGGGTGCAGCGCCAAAGACGTGATTCTGGAGATGCTTCGGCGGCACGGAGTGGACGGCGGGTTCGGCAAGGTCATCGAATACTACGGACCGGGTCTGGACACCCTCACCGCCATGGACCGCCACGTTATCGCCAACATGGGCGCGGAGCTGGGCGCCACCACCACGGTGTTTCCGTCGGATAATGCGGTGAAGCGATTTCTGAGCGCCAACGGCCGGGAAAAGGATTTTGTAGAGATTCTGGCGGATGAAGGCTGCGAATACGATCTTCACGACGAGATCGATTTGTCCAAGATCGAGCCGCTGATCGCCAAACCCTCCAGCCCCGGCAATGTGGCGCCGGTGACCGAGGTGGCCGGTCTCGAGATCAACCAGGCCTATATCGGCTCCTCGGCCAACCCCGGCTTGCGGGATATGGCGGTGCCGGCTCTGATGTTGGAAGGAAAGCAGGTCCACGACCGGGTCTCCCTGGACATCAACCCCACCTCCCGCCAGATCCTGGAAAATCTGATCGATCTCGGGCTCATGGAAAAACTGGTCCACGCCGGGGCCCGGGTGCATCAGCCCGGCTGCAACGGCTGCATCGGCATGGGCCAGGCCCCGGCCACCGGCGGGATCAGTCTTCGCACCGTGCCCCGGAATTTTCCGGGCCGTTCCGGCGCCAGAGGAGACCAGGTCTACCTGTGCAGCCCGGAAACCGCGGCGGCTTCGGCCCTGACCGGGGTGATCACCGACCCCCGCACCCTGCAAATGGATTACCCCCGGTTTTCGGAACCGGACCGGCTCAAGGTCAACTGGGACATGCTGGTTCCGCCGGACCCGGCCGGGAAGGAAACCGAGCTGGAAAAGGGGCCCAATATTCAGCCGCTGCCGCCGTTCGTGCCCATTCCCGATACCATCGAAGGGCCGGTCCTGCTCAAGATGGGAGACGATATCTCCACCGACGAAATCATGCCGGCCGGCTCCAAGATTCTGCCGTATCGAAGCAATATTCCGGAGATCAGCAAATTCACCCTCAGCCGGGTGGACGAAACCTATTACGACCGGGCCCTGGAGTACAAGGAGAGCGGATCTCTGCTGGTAGGCGGCGACAATTACGGTCAGGGCTCCAGCCGGGAGCATGCGGTGCTGGGCCCCCGGTATTTAGGGGTGCAGGCGGTCATCGCCAAGAGTTTCGCCCGAATTCATTGGCAGAACCTGGTCAACTTCGGGATCCTGCCGCTCACCTTTACCGACCCGGCGGACTGGACCCGAATCGAACCCGAGGATGTGCTGCGCATTCCCGATGTGCGGCAGACGATTCAGGCGGGAAACCGGGTGATCGTGGAAAACATCACTCAGGGCCTGCAAATTGAAGCGGTCCACACCATGAGTTCCCGCCAGGTCGGCATGATCCTGGAGGGGAGCCTGATCGACGTGGTGAAAAAGAAGAAAGGGGCTTCCTGAAAGGCTATTCCTCAAACAGGTCCGAGAGCTCCTTGACCGAGGTCTTCAGAGAGGCGATCATCCGGTTCATGTCGTTGATGTCGTCCCGGTGGGCGTCGGCGATGCCGAGGCTGCGGGCCAGGGCTTCGGTGACCTCCTGAATCGCCTCGCGAATAGCGCTGAGCCGATCCTGAATCTGCTCGGCGGTCTGTTTGGTGTCCCGGGCCAGGCGGGTCATTTCCCGGGCCACCACCGCGAACCCGAGCCCTTCGCCGCCGGCCCGGGCCGCTTCCACCGACCCGTTGATGCTCAGGATATGGCTCTGCTGGGAGATTCGGTAGACCTGGTCCAGGATCTGGTCGGTGGTGACCACCTTTTCCGAGGCCCGGCCCGAAGCCGCCTGAATCCGGCCGATGATGGACCGGAATTTTTCATCCACCTGACGGGTCTTATCCACCAGCCGGTCGATGTGGGAGAAGAGGTCCTCGGAGGTTTTTCGAAACAGCCGGTGCTGTTCGTATTCTTTGACCCAGGCGCCGAGAATCCTGGCCGAGAGCCGGGCCAGGGGTTTGGAGAGGGCCAGTTCGCCGGTGATCCCGAAGGCGCCGGCCCGAACCCCGTCGATCTCGATGGGGCAACTGTAGCCCTCCTTGACCAGGGGATTTTCCGCCGCTTCTTCGGTGGTGACGGCGTATTCATCGGCTTCTCCCCGAAGAATCTTGAGGGCCCCGGCATGGGTATCCCCGATCCGGTCGGTCTCCACCGCCTTGACGATTACCCCGTCCCGGCCGCAGATGATCACCGGAAACCGGGTCTCCCGCCAGATGAACCGAACCAGTTTTTCGGATAATATGGAAAAGAGATCCTGTGTCGTCATGCCTCGGCAAACTAAACCGAAAAAAGGAGGAAATCAATGACGAATTACCCGGCGGCCCGGGCGGCCGTCATGGATGCCATTCGACCCGGAACCCTGCCACTGGCGGTTCGGTTTTTACAAGAAGGGGAGGGGTTCCCGAAAAGACGAGACGCCCCCGGGCCATGTTGGAAAAACGGATCACGATCTGCCAGGGAGTGACCATGGGCCGGGTCTGTGGCTGGACCGTGGGGCTGGCCCGGGAGGACCGAATCTTTTCTATGACCCAGGATGATGAACTGGCCCTGTTGCTGCCTGCGGAAATGCTCCCGGATCTGGTTCGAGGCTTATCCGAGGCGGCCCGCAGGATCGGCGCCCGGTATCCGGTTCCCTTCTACCAAAATTTCGAGCCTGAATTTCCGAAGCCCCACCGGGAACTTGGGGAGAAGTTTAAGCTCTTTCCGGATTGACCGGTATTCAGAATAAAAACGGGGGAGCATGGGGCCGACTCCCCCCTTTGAGACTAGTTGACCGTGTCTTTGAGTTCCTTGCCCGGTTTGAACTTCGGGACGTTCTTGGCCGGGATGGTCATTTCGGCGCCGGTCTGAGGGTTGCGGCCTTTGCGTTCCTTCTGCTCGTCCACGTAAAACCGGCCGAAACCGGTCAATTGAATGTCTTTGCCGTTCCCTAAGGTCTCCTTGATGATTTTGAGAAGCCCGTCCACGGCGCCCCCGGCGTCTTTTTTGGAAAGGTCGGTCTCTTTGGCCAAGGCCTCGATCAGTTCGGATTTGTTCATCTGTTCCTCCTCTTCTAAGTTAAAAGTCTGACTGCAGGAGACGACCGCTTCCGGATCATCCCCCGCGCCGGGTGTCTCCTCAGACGCCGGCTTTTCCTAAAAATTTTTCATCCGATGCCGCATCCCTTCTACCGCAAACGAGAGGCGGTGTGCAACTAAAAAAAGGGCCAGGCCCTGTTCGAGGCCGGCCCTCACACCAGCGTGACGTCCGCCGCAAATCCCCTCATATCCGACTTGCCGCCGCTTGTCAAACCATGATGCACATTTTTTCCGAAAGCCTTCTTCCCGAAACCCGCCGGTTTCAGCGGAATCGGGTGGGGTGCGACGGCGCGTCCTGGCCGCCGTCGACCATTCGGCGCATTCGGTCCCGCTCCGCCTTGAGCTTTCGCAGCCGGTCCGTTAACTCGTCGCGGTCTTCACAGGGGGCCGATTCGATCCTTTTTTCCAGAGCCTCCACCTCCCGAATCAGCCGGTAGAGGTCTCGGGCGAGCAGTCGAATGGACATGGAATGCACCCTCCATTTCGAAGGCCGTACCCCGGATTACGGCTTTCGCTTGTCCTTGAAGATGTTGTTGGAGATGACGATCTTCTGAATCTCCGAGGTCCCCTCGTAGATGGTAAAGACCCGGGCGTCCCGGTAGAACCGCTCCACCGGATAATCCTTGGTGAACCCGTAGCCGCCGTGAAGCTGAAGGCACCGGCCGGTGATCCGGTTGACCATTTCCGATGCGAAGAGCTTGGCCATGGAGGCCTGCATGGTATAGCGGTCCCCCCGGTCCTTCATGGCCGCGGCCGAAAACATCAGCTGCCGGGCCGCTTCGATTTCAGTGGCCATTTCGGCTACGGCCCAGCGAATGCCCTGGTATTTGGAGACCTTCTGGCCGAACTGATCCCGCTTTTTGGTGTACTTGACCGCGGCGTCCAGGGCCGCCCGGGCCACCCCCACCGACTGGGCCGCGATCCCGATGCGGCCGCCGTCCAGACCGGTCATGGCGATCTTGAAGCCGTCGCCTTCTTTGCCCAGCCGGTTTTCGGCCGGCACCTTGCAGTTGTCGAAGATCAGGTCGGTGGTGTCGCTGGCCCGCAGCCCCATTTTGTCTTCCACATGGCCCACCGCCAGGCCGGGGGCGTCCTTGTCCACCAGAAAGGCGCTGATCCCCTTGTGGCGGGCCTCCTCGTCGGTCTTGGCGGTGACGATCACCAGGCCGCAGTTTTTGCCGGTGGTGATGAACCGCTTGGTGCCGTTGAGGATGTAGTGGTCGCCTTCCCGGACCGCGGTGGCGGACTGGGAGACCGGGTCGGAGCCGGCATGGGGTTCGGTCAATGCGAAAGCCCCGATGATTTCGGCATCCGTGAGCCGGGGAAGGTATTTTTTCTTCTGGGCGTCGTTGCCGAATTTGACGATGCTTTCACAGACGATGGAGTTGTGCACCGACATCACCACCGCCGTGGACGCGCAGGAATAGGCGATCTCGGACAGGGCCAGGACGTAGCTGACCGTATCCGCCCCCTCGCCGCCGTACTCCACCGGCACCATCATCCCCATGAGGCCCAGTTCGCCCATCTGTTTCAGGTTCTCGGCCGGGAACTCCTTGGTCTGGTCCCGCTCCGCGGCGGTGGTCGCCACCACCTTCCGCGAAAACTCCCGGACCATGCTTTGAATCATCAGTTGTTCATCGGTTAGTTTATAAAAAGACATAGATCATTCTCCAGTTGTCCGCATTCGGTTTGCTCCTCTCCCGCTTCCCTGACCGGCCTGCCGTTCTATCCGCCTATGGGGAGTAGATTACCACCAGAAGCTCCGCGGCCTCATCCCCGATGTTCCGCAGCTGGTGCTTGATGCCGGCATTGAAGTGAAGGGATTCGCCCGCCGTGAGGGTGTTGACGTGGTCGCCTACGATGACCTCCACCTTGCCGGTCAGGACATAGTTGAACTCTTCCCCTTCGTGCTGGTATCCCACCCCGGTGTGCTCCTGCAGGGGGTCGATGGAGACCCGGAAGGCCTTCAGGTGTTTGTTTTCAGCCCCCGGGGTCAGGGTTTCATAGGCATACTCCTTGGTCCGTTTGGTGTACTCGCTCACCCGGGTCTGCATGGCGGTCTCCTGCTCCCGCAGAAAAAAACCGGAATCGATCTCCAGGGCCCGGGCGATCTGGAGAAGCGCCCCGACCGGGGGCCGCTCTTGCCCGGCCTCCACCGCCTTGAGATAGTCGGTGGAATACCCGGTGTCATTGGCGATCTGTTCCAGGGTAAAGCTCTTGTCCAGCCGGATTTTCCTGATCTTCTTTCCCACCGGCGTCATTTTATCGGACTTTTTCGCTGGCATGGGTCCTCCTTATGAATAGTCGTAAAATCCCCGACCCGTCTTTCGGCCGAGCCAGCCGGCTTCCACATACTTGCGAAGCAGGGGGCAGGGGCGGTATTTGGAATCCTTGAACCCGTCGTGCAGGGTCTCCATGATGGCCAGACAGGTGTCCAGCCCGATCAGGTCGGCCAGGGCCAGGGGGCCCATGGGATGGTTCATCCCCAGCTTCATCACGGTATCGATGTCTTCGGGTTTGCCCACCCCGTGAAACAGGCAGTAGACCGCTTCGTTGATCATGGGAAGCAGAATCCGGTTGGCGATGAACCCGGGGTAGTCATTGGCCTCGGCCGGGGTCTTGCCGAATTTTTCCGACAGGTTCCAGGTGGTGTTGAAGGTCTCGTCCGAGGTAGCCAGGCCCCGAATCACCTCCACCAGTTTCATTACCGGCACCGGGTTCATGAAGTGCATTCCGATTACCTTGTCGGGCCGCCCGGTCCGGGCCCCGATCCGCCCGATGGGAATCGAGGAGGTGTTGGTGGCCAGAATCACCTCGGGCCGGCAGATCTCGTCCAAATCCTTGAAAATCTTGAACTTGAGGTCCTCCCGCTCCACCGCCGCCTCCACCACGAAGTCGGCCTCGGCCATGTCTTTGATGTCGGTGCTGGTTCGAATCCGGCCCAGGACCGCGTCCTTTTCCTCGGCGCTCAGTTTGCCCTTGTCCACGCCCTTGCTCAGCAGCTTGGTGATGTTGGCGAGGCCCTTCTGGACGAACTCCTCCTGAATGTCGTTCATGATCACCTTCAGGCCGCTGACGGCCGCCACCTGGGCGATGCCGTTTCCCATCTGTCCCGCGCCGATGACGCCGAAAGTCTTGATATCCATATCCGCTCCTTTTTACGTATTCAGATCTCGATTATCGTTTCACGATCAGGGCCACCGCTTCACCGCCGCCGAGGCAGAGGGAGGCCAGGCCGATCTTCTTGTCGCTTCGAATCATTTCATGGATCAGGGTCACCAGCACCCGGCACCCGCTGGCGCCGATGGGATGACCCAGGGCCACCGACCCCCCGTTGAGGTTGACCCGGGACGGATTCAGGTCGAGCTCCTTGAGAATGGCCACCGTCGTTCCGCTGAAGGCCTCGTTGATCTCGAACAGGTCCACATCCCCCATCCCGATCCCCTCTTTTTTGAGGACCTTGGGAATGGCCCAGATGGGGGCCACCAGCACGTATTTCATCTCGATGCCGTAGGAGGCCTGGGCCCCGATGGTGGCCAGAATCTCGCACCCGAGGGCTTCGGCCTTTTCCCGGGACATCACCACCACCGCCGAGGCCCCGTCGCTGATGATCGAGGCGTTTCCGGCCGTGCCCACCCCGCCCTTCTGAAAAGCGGGCGCCATCTTGGCCAGCGACTCATAGGAGGTCTCCCGGGGGCATTCATCCCGGTCGAAAATTTTGGGTTCGCCCTTGCGCTGGGGAACCGGCACCGGCATGATCTCCCGGTCGAAGCGGCCTTCCTCGATGGCGGCCACCCCCCGCCGGTAGGACTCGGCCGCATACCGGTCCTGATCCTCCCGGGTGACATTGTATTTTTCCGAGCAGATCTCATTGGACATCCCCATATGAAAATCATTGACGATGTCCCACAACCCGTCATGGACCATGTGGTCCTGCATGGTACCCGGCCCCATGCGGTAGCCCCACCGGGCCTTCTCCAGATAGTAGGGGGCCTGGGTCATCGATTCCATGCCGCCGGCCACACAGACCTCGGCATCCCCCAGCTGCACCGCCTGGGCCGCCAGCATCACCGTCTTCAGCGCCGACCCGCAGACCTTGTTCACTGTAATACACTCCGCCTCCCAGTCCAGCCCCGACTTCACCGCCGCCTGTCTGGCCGGATTCTGGCCATACCCGCAGGGCAGCACCTGGCCCATCAGGACTTCGTTTACTTCCGATTTGTCGATTCCGGCCCGCCGGACCGCTTCCTGAATAATCATACCGCCCAGTTCCGTGGCCCCCAAAGGCGCCAGGGAACCATTGAATGCGCCGAGCGGTGTTCGTACCGCACTGACGATGACTGCTTCTTTCATGTGTGTCTCCTTATGTTTTTAATTGTCTGAACCGCAGATCATCCGGATGAAAATGATGGCGCAGATGGTGTTCATCATAGTCCATCAGATTCATCAGACGCATCCGGGTTCAGATGATTGATGCTTGTCTGAACCGCAGATAATCCGGATGATAATGATGGCGCAGATGGGGTTCATCACAGTCCATCAGATACATCAGACGCATCCGGGTTCAGATGATCGATGCCTGTCTGAACCGCAGATAATCCGGATGAAAATGATGACGCAGATGGGGTTCATCATAGTCCATCAGATTCATCAGACGCATCCGGGTTCAGAGGATTGATACTTGTCTGAACCGCAGATCATCCGGATGATAATGATGACGCAGATGGGGTTCATCACAGTCCATCAGATTCATCAGATGCATCCGGGTTCAGATTAATTGTCTGGCCCGTCATCCAATTTCTTAAAGTTCACGACTCTCTGAAATCCTGGGTCAGCACAATATTTCCACTTAATGTATTCCCGACGGATCTCCTCTAACGCCGCCAGGCGTTCAATGTACGGTCTCGATTGCCAATACTCGAAATCATTACCGGCTTCATCCATTGAGACTTTCCGAACGACTTTCTGAATTTTTCGTTCCACCATTGGATTCGCCTTTCTGTCTGAACCGCAGATCATCTTGATGATAATGATGACGCAGATGGGGTTCATCACAGTCCATCAGATGCATCAGACGCATCCGGGTTCAGATGGTTGATGCTTGTCTGAACCGCAGATCATCCGGATGAAAATGATGGCGCAGATGGTCGCCATCAGGGTCCATCAGATTCATCAGATGCATCCGGGTTCAGATGGTTGATGCTTGTCTGAACCGCAGATAATCTTGATGAATATGATGACGCAGATGGTGTTCATCATAGTCCATCGGATTCATCAGACGCATCCGGGTTCAGA
>CAZNLT010000043.1:12767-38290 GCA_964573705.1 uncultured Desulfobacterales bacterium | reverse complement strand
GGCGTGACGACCCATTATCATTACGATCTGAACGGGCAGCTGATCGCCGAGACCGACGGCGCCGGCAATCCGATCCGGGATTACGTCTATCTCGACGGCGAACCGGTCGCCATGCAGGTCTACGGGGCCGGGTGGTACTGGTTTCTGAACGATCACCTGGGCACCCCGCAGAAGCTGGTGGACAATGCGGGTGCGGTGGTCTGGCAGGCGGCGTATATGCCCTTCGGCGAGGCACGGATTCTGACGGCCGATATCGAAAACGACCTGCGGTTTCCGGGCCAGTATTACGACGCCGAAACCGGGCTCCATTACAACTGGCACCGGTATTATGATCCGGGGATCGGAAGATATTTGCGGGCTGATCCGATCGGGTTGGTTGGGGGGATAAATCTGTTTGCTTACGTTCAAAATAATCCGATTAACTTTACTGATCGATACGGATTGTTTGTTGATGATACAATATCTCCGGCTATTGCTGCTGCTATCGGAGCCGGAATGATTGCCACTTATGAAGGTTCTAAAAGAGCATTAAAGTGGTTAGTTAATAATTGGAATGAAAGTACAGAAAATAATGAATCAGATGCTTGTCCAGAAAGTACACCGATAAAGCCTCCATTTAAAGGCGAGCCAGGATCGACTGTTCAAGGTAAGAAACAGTCTCGACAATATGGTGACGATGGAAAACCCCTGATAGATAGGGACCTGCCTCATCCAGGCGGACCTAAAAAAGAGAGAGAAGATCATTCGCATGATTGGGGGCCGGATGGAAGAGGCCCTGCGCGAGATCCACAACCCGGAGATCCACCACAACCTATAGGTTTTTAGCTATGTTTTTTGAAACAGACTCAGAAGGTATGGTTACCAGTTTTCACTATCATGATTTACTCTTTGAGAGTTTGGAAGTGAATGGGGATATTTTAACTTTGATTATTCAAAACATGGATGGGAGCAAAAAGACAAAAATTGTTTTAGGCGGCGTAAAATACATAGAAATTAAAGAGCTTATCCCGAAGGGGATAGTGTTGTCTTGCTATTCTTTCAAGCTGTCTAACTGCCCAAAGCATCTAAAAGGTGAAATCGATTTTACTCGTTTGTCTCAGTATGTCGAAGATAGGGAAGTGGAAATATTTTATGCTGATGGAACAATGGGATTTGAAATTTTGGTGGCTTATAACCACGGCTTCTTCTCTGAAGGAAGGGATCCAGGGTCGGACCAAGCAGGAAGCCTATGAATAAAGGATTAAAGCTGAGATATAGCCCCTTTTTTGAGCTTAAACCGCTGTTTTTGATATCCAAATGGGCATTTTAAGATACCAGAGACCGATCTAAGGAAAAACTTATAAATCTCACTGCGATGCAGGAACCTGACAAAGCAGACGGTGTCCTCTTCAATGACAAGGCCCAGGCGGTAATCACCCATCCTGATGCGGTAATGACTGCCCTGGGCCTTTAATTTTTTAAGGTTCCGGATGCCGTTGATATCAGCTGGAATTCGGTCATTCCGGCCATTCTGCCGCCGCTGCATCGGTCAATTCTTTCAAATCCTCATCTTCAGAATAGATTTCCGCATACAAATCCGCCGATCTTTTCAAGTCTTCCAATTTGTTTTTGAAAAGATCGATCGCCGTGCGGAGCATCGCGCTTTTGTCTTTAAAACCATGGGATTTGAAATTATTTAAAAAATCGGCTTGACTCTCTTTGATACTAAATTTGGTCTGCAACATGATATCTCTCTGCTGGTACTCAAATTAGGACCCGATATTAAGGGCTATTATGCGGTCCCCAAATGGAACTGTCAATTGATATCCATGCTGGATAAATTTCTTCAAACCGCCCGCACCCAATCCACCGTCAGCGTACTCGCCCCCCAGTTCTCTTCAACTTTTCCCGAGAGCAGAAACGGTCGGCCGTAGTCGAGGATGTGGCAGAAGCGGTGATAGATTTTGGGGAAGAGGGTGGTTTCCACGATGCCGGTTTCGTCTTCGAAGGAGACGAATTTCATGGGATCGCCCTTTGAAGTCAGGACGGTTTTGCCGGTGATCAGCCATCCGGCGAACCGGACCCGGCGGCTGAGATGTCTGGGGATGTCGACCGCTTTGACGGTGTGGAGATGTTTCAGCCGGTCCTCGAACAGGGTCATGGGGTGGCGGTCGCACAGGAAGCCGAGCACCCGGAATTCCCGGCGGAGCCGCTCCCGGGGATCGTCTTCGGGCAGGGCGGGCATGGCTGCGGGGGCGGGACCTTCGAAGAGGGAGAGGTTGATATTTTTCCGATGACGGGTTTTTTGCCAGGCGGAAAACTGCCAGAGCAGGGCGGGTCGGTGCTGTCGAGGATGAAACCGGTCGAGGGCCCCGCAGTGAATCAGCGCCCTGGCTTCGGTCTCGTCGGGGCGGACCCGGTCAAAAAAGTCGGTCGGATCGGCAAAGGGCCGTTTTTGGCGTTCTTCGATGATCCGGTTCCGGGTGGGGGCGGAAAGATCTTTTATGGATAGAAACCCCACCCGCAGAGTGCGCTTCCATCCGCTCCAGCGGATCCGGCTCTCCTGCACATCGGGCGGCAGCACGGTAAGCCCGATCCGCCTGGCCTCGGACACATAGGCGAAGGCGGAATAGAACCCGCCCCGGTTGCTGATGACCGCGGCCATGAATTCGGCGGGATGGTGGGTCTTGAGGTAGGCGGCCTGGAACGAGACCCGGGCGTAGGAGGCGCTGTGCGGCTTGCAGAAGGAATAGCCGTTGAAGCTCATGATCATCCGCCAGATCCGGTCGATGCGGCCCTCGTCCACCCCCCGGGTCCGAGCCCCGGCCACGAACCGCTCGTGATAGTCCCGCAGGCGGTGCTCACGGTCTTTTTTGGACATCACCTTGCGCAGGCCGTCGGCCTCGGCATGAGAGAAGCCGGCCACCCGGACCGCGACCCGGGAGACATCCTCCTGGTAGACCATGAGCCCGAAGGTCTCCCCCAGCACGTCGTCCATCAGCGGATGGATCGGCGTCCACCCTCCGCCGTGGAGCCGGTGGATGTACTCCTGAATCACCTCGTTGGCCGCCGGCCGGATGATGGAAGAATGGATCACCAGGTGCTCGAAATCCCCGACCCGGGTCTTCTGCTGCAAAAGCCGCATGGCCGGGCTTTCGATGTAAAAACATCCCATGGTGTTTCCCCGGGCGAGATTCTCCTGGGTGGGGAAGTCGTCTTCGGGCTCCCATCCCCGCTCGCTGAATTCGATGTGATTGGCGTGCATGTCGGCCACGGCGTCCCGAATCACACCCAGGCTTCGGTTTCCTAAGAGATCGATCTTGACCAGCCCGGCGTCTTCCACCGCGTCCTTTTCCCACTGCAGAATGGGCACCCCTTTGGGGGCGATCTGGATCGGTACGTAGTTGTCGATTCGGTCCGGGGTGATGACGACCCCGCCCGGGTGTACCGATAAGTACCGGGGCAGCCCGATGATCCGCTGGGCGATGGACAGGATCTCGGGCCAGGGTTCGGAAAAATCGATTCCCCGCAGCTGGGGCAGGGCCGCGATTCGCTCCTGAAGACTTTCCTCGGTCTCATGTGCCCGCCATAACCACGGAAGCCGGTCGGTGATCTGTTTGACCTCCCGGTCGGTCAGGCCGAAGACCCGGGCGGTTTCGCGCACCGCCATGCGGGGCTGAAAACAGATGTGGTTGGAGACCATGGCGGCCCGGCCCGCATACTGGTCGAGCACCCCGGCGATGACGTCGTCGCGTTCGTCCCAGGCGAAGTCGACGTCGATATCCGGCGGATCCTGTCGACCCGGGTTCAGAAAGCGCTCGAAATAGAGATTGTGCTTGACCGGGCAGACATTGGTGATGCCGAGGCAGTAGGCTACCAGGGAGGCCGCCCCCGACCCCCGACCGCAGGTGCGGGGGCTTCGCCGGACGATGTCGGCCACGATCAGGAAATAGCCGCAGAACCCCATTTCGGCGATAATCCGCAGTTCATGCTCCAGCCGCTCCACCACCGTTTCGGAGAGTTCCCCGTATCGATGCCGGGCCCCCTCATAGGCGGCCCGGCGCAGGCGGATGGCGACCTCCTTCGGGGATTCGGCCTCAAAAGGGGGCATCACCAGGCCGAAATTCGGGCGCGTGAAGGTGATCCGTTCGGCCACGGCGGCGGTGTTCTCCACCGCTTCGGGGCAGACGGCGAACCGCTCCCGATAGATTTTCGGCGAAGCCAGAAAGGCGTCGGCCGGTGCCGTATCGCCGGGCGCGAGGCGGCTCAGAGAGGTGTTTCGGTCGATGGCCCGCAGCACCCGGTGAACGGCGGCATCTTCGGGGTGCAGAAAGAAACTTCCGGGGACGGCGACCATCGGAATGTTGAGATCCCGGGCGGTCCGCCGCAGCGGGTGCGAAGCGGACACCGGCCGCCGGGGCATGGCGGCCGCGATGTCGATTCCGGCTGTGTATCCGGCGTGAAGCAGGTCGGAATTTCCGGTGAGCACCGCCAGACCTTGCGAAAGTTGAATAATGGCGGATTTCAGATCGAAATCCGTGTGGGTGTGGCGCCGGGTCAGAAGCCGGCAGAGGCGGCCGTATCCTTCGGCGTTCTTGACCAGGCAGACGGCCCGGGCCGCGGTTTGAGGGTCGGTCACTTCGGCCCCCACAATGGGCCGGATGCCTTCCCGATCGCAGGCGGCGAGAAACGGCCAGAGTCCGTAGAGGTTGTCGGTGTCGGTGAGGGCCAGCCGGTCGTACCCGAGCCGCCGGGCATGACGGCAGAGCGCCCGGACCCCGGAGACCCCCCACATCAGGGAATACCCGGACCGGACCGTGAGGGGAATCATGGCCGGTTTTTCCTATACCGCCAGGGCCCGCCCCATCCGGATGGCGCTTTGGCCGAACCGATGCCGGATGTGGTCCACCGCATCGATGACCGCCTCGCGTTTTCGAATGACCGGTTCGGTCTCCGAAAACAGCTCCAGCTGGGCTTGCGGATGGACTGGCCGGGCGCAGGTGAGGCGGATACGGCGCACCCGCACCCGGCGGGTCCAGGCCTTGTACAGAAGGGATCGGAACACCTCGAAAAGGGTGATGTCGTTGGCCGACGGCGGGCGAACCGCCAACTGCCGGCAGCAGCGCAGCCCGTCGGCATAGTCGAGCCAGATCGCCAGGGTTTTGGCGGCCTTGCGGCGGCGGCGCAGTTCGGCGCCGATCTTTTCCACCAGCCGGTAGACCGTCCCTTCCACCGCCGAGACCGTGTTGGTATCGTTGCCGAATTCGTGGGATGCGGTGATGACCGCCGGCTTCCGACCGGCGGACAGGACCGGCGAGGGATCGATCCCCCGGACCGATTCGTAAATAAAATCGGCCCGCTTCCCGAAGGGGACCGCCAGCTGATCCACCGTCAGGTCGGCCACCTGGCGGACCCGGTGAAGGTTGAGTTCCCGAAGTCGGTGCAGGTCGTCGCGCTCGATGCTCGGCACCAGATAGACCGGCAGCGGCGACAGAAAGGCCGCCTCCTCCCCCTCGCCCACGATGTATTCCCCCAGGGGCTTGACCAGCCGGGTCGCCACCTTGGAGACCAGCTTGTTGGGCGCCACCGACCAGATCGGGGCCAGGCCGAGGCGGGTGCGGATTCGGCGGTACATGCGCCAGGCCACATCTACGGGCGGGCCGAAGAGGCGGCCGGTGCCGGAGATGTCGATGAAGAGATGACCGTCGATCTCTCCCGGTTCGATGAGCGGCGAGTAGGGAAGGGCTTCCCGGAAAAGATCCTGCATGGCCTGTTCATACCGGTCGGGGTGGGGCGGCAGGAGGAGGGCATCGCGGCAGATCCGCCGGGCTCGCCGAAGGGGCATTCCCTTGCGGACCCCGGTCTGATAGGCTTCTTCGCTCATGTCGTGGACCACGGCCCGGGAGGCCCCTTCGGGCGCGATGATGACCGGCCGGTCCTTCAGACCCGGGTCCGCCAGCCGCTCCACCGCCACGGCGAAATCGGCGACGTTGAGGTGGACGACCGCCCGGGGGCGGCGCGGTTTTAAATTATGCCGTCTGACCATGAACGGACCTTTCTTCAGGAAATAGCCAATTGCGACTGCGGAACCGGGGGCGGTTCCGTCACCGTAAATCCCACCTCGGTCAGCAGCCGAATCAGCATCTGAGCGTTGCGCGGGGCCTGGGCCCGCACGTGGTTGTTGAAAAACAGAAGGCCGGTTTCGGCCCGGCGGGCCATGGGGGCGATCCGGGGTGAAATCCATTCCTGGAGTTCGGCTTCGGTGTAATCGTGGTCGAACTGTTTCTGCATGTGGCCGGTGCGCCATCCGGCCCCGTTTCGGCCGTGAAACCGGACATAGAAAAAATCGGGGTTGGTCACCACGTCCAGGGGCGGAAAGGATCGGGCCAGAGAGGGCGCGTCCACCGCTGCCAGGGTGATTCGGCGCCGGGAAAGCTCTTCGAACACCCGGTCCACCGCCCAGGAAGGATGGCGGAATTCAACGGCCAGCGGCAGCGCTTCCAGCCGGTCCAGGAGGGCGGAAAGATAATACCGGTTTTTTTTGGATCGATCAAAGAAGGGCGGCAGTTGAATCAGCACGGCCGCCAGTTGACCCGACTGGAGCAGGGGGGCGATGCCGTCCCGATACCGGATCACCTGGTTCGGCCAGTCATCCGGGTCGACCTCATGGGTCATGGTGCGGGTCAACTTGGCCGCGAAAGAGAACTCCGGCCCCACCAGCCGGCGCATCCGCTCGATCGATTCGGCCTTGGGCATCTGGTACCAGGTGTAATTGAGTTCGGTGATTCCGAAGATGCCGGCGTAACAAGGCAGCATCCGGGCGGCGGACATCCCCGGCGGATAGAATCCGGCTTCCGTCCACTCGGCATAAGAATACCCGCTGGTGCCGACCCGCAGCCGACAGGCTGTTTCCGGCTTTGCCCTCATTCCTGATGCGGTCATGCCTACACCTTTTCCATGACGTCGGGCCCGCGCTGAATTCCGATCACCTTCCCCTGCACCAGGATTTGGTCGAATCCATAGCGCATGGCCTCGTAATCCGGATTTTCCGGTTTGAGCAGGATGTGATCGGACCGAAGGAAAAACCGTTTGACGGTGGCCTCTTCACCGCCGATGAGGGCCACCACGATTTCGCCGTCCAGGGCGTACTGGCGCGGTTCGCAGATCGCCAGGTCGCCGTGAAGGATTCCCGCCCGAATCATGGAATCCCCCTTAATCCGCAGAGCGAAGAGGGGATCGGCCTTGTAGAGATCGGCGTCGATCAGGATGCTCTCTTCCCATTCCTGCTGGGCGTACATGGGAAGGCCCGCCGTGATGCGGCCGATCACCGGCACATCCCGCCACCGCTGAATTCCTGCGGTTCGTCCGGTCTTGGGGTGAATCAGATGAACGGCCCGCCCGTAGCGCCCTTCACGCCTGATCAGCCCTTTTTCTTCCAGAAGCTTGAGGGTTTGGGCCACCGCCGTGTGGCTGATCCCCAGATCCCGGGCGGCTTGCCGCAAAGAGGGCGAGACGCCGGATTCGGCGATCCGGTCTTCAAAATAGTCGAGAAGTCGCTGCTGTTTGGGGGGTAAAGAGGGGTGCATCGTTTGCCTCCGGTTGGTAATTCAACGCCTGTCCGAACCTGCCGTGCCCGGCGAAAGGACAATGCAGCGGCAGTGAGTAAAAATATACGGAGGCTGAATGTAAATGTCAATGTAAAATTAATGTAAGGGTCATGTGAAGGATTTTCTCTTCAATCCTTCATTCGCCTCTCAGGCGGGAAAGTTTTTACCGATAATTGAGATATGCCAACCGGGCGATGGTGACGCAGACCACCGCCATAAAAACCGGGCGGATGAACCGGGCCCCGTTTTGAATCGCCAGATTGGAGCCGATGCGGGCGCCGATGAGCTGGCCTCCGGCCATGCACAGCCCGACCGGGTAGAGGACGTTGCCCCCGATAATAAAGACCGACAGGGCCACGATATTACTGGTGAAGTTCATGAGTCGGGTGTACCCGGCGGATTTCGTCATATTGAAGCCGAGAAAGATGCAGAATCCGGCCATCCAGAAGGAGCCGGCGCCGGGTCCGAAAAAGCCGTCATAAAATCCGAGTCCCAGGCCGAAAAGGAGAAAAAAGGCCCGGCGGCTCATCTTGGGGTCATGGTCTTCCAGACCGAGGTTCTTGGAAAAATAGGTGTAGACCAGAACCAGAAAAAGCAGGATCGGGATGACCCGGCCCAGAAAAACCGGCTCCAGCCACTGGACGGTCCAGGAGCCGATCACCGCGCCCACGAAGGTGGTCAGAATTCCGGTGATTCCTTCCCGGAAATTCACCTGCCCCTTGCGGATGAAATTGTAGGCGGCCGAAAAGGTGCCGAAGGAGCCTTGAAGCTTGTTGGTTCCGAGGGCCAGTTGCGGCGGCAATCCAACGGACAGCAGCACCGGCAGGGCGATCAGTCCGCCGCCGCCGGCGATGGCATCCACGAACCCGGCGGCGAGGCCGGTGGTGAAAAGCAGGAGGAAAATCTCCTGGGTGATTTGGAATTCGGGCATGAGAAAAAAAGACTCCGATTCCAATGAAAATTTATGATAACGGCGATTGCGGAAAACAGCTGCCGATTCTCGACCGCCATTTACTTCTATGCACTATTCTTTTCTTTTTCAATGCCGATATTTGAATGTGCGGGGTCTATCGAAAAATAAAGCCGGATGGGCTTGGAAAGAGTGCTTCAATAACTATTGACTTTTACTTTCGGGTCAAGGGATGATGAGGATATAAGATTCGGGATACTTTAAAAAAGGTCTAGCCATTTTGGGTTAAAATCAATCAACCAATGGAAACGGGTGTCATGCATAAATCCATTTTGACAGGATATATTGAATATGCGATGGATATGGCGGTCTATGAGAAGCTGGAAGACGCCGGTTTTTGCGGACGTATTCCGGGCTGTACGGGCGTAATCGCTTTCGGGGATTCATTGCCGGAATGTGAAAATGAATTGCAGTCCGTTTTGGAGGAATGGATTTTATTGGGGCTGAAACTGGGTCACCCATTGCCTGTTTTCGGTGATTTCAATTTAAACGAGGAACCTGCGGATGAGTCCTTGGCAGCCCTGTAAACGCAGGCTTTTCATAAAAAGATTGCGAAGTCTCGGATTTAAGGGACCATATTCAGGGAAGCGCCATCATTTCATGGTTTATGATTATCACCGCTTGAGTATCCCGTCGAACTCGGAATTTTCCGTTCCTCAACTGAAAATGATGATCAATGAAGTGGAGGTCATCATTGAACAGTCTATTCCCGTGGAGGAGTGGAATGATTTGGCATGAAAGCATTCCACTCCTGCCGTTAATCAGGTTTTTCGGCTTAAGATCTGCTTACATACCTTCGTCGATTTTCTCAGATAAAATTTCAAGCTACGTTTCACTTAAAAACCTTTAGGTGAAAGCCTCCAATTATTCAAATCCGATTAAAAACACAGCCGGTCGCGGGAATCGCTTGCCAACTCCAAATCGACAGTGATATTTATAAATCTTTTTTTCTCTTTTTCAATCGCGAGTTCGGGATCTGGAGATTTCTGAATGAAAAAAGATGTGGATACACGAAAAACCACCGAAATGCGGCCCCTGCGTTTCCATGGCTCCAACGGCCCGGTGGACGAGGCCATAGAGGATTTGATGGAGATGGTGGGGGGCGTCCGAAGGCCGCCGCTGGTGCGAGAGATGATTCTGGCCGCGCTCAAGGCGGGGCAGGAGGACGACGAAAAGGCCGACCTCAAGCTGATGAACACCTCGCTGAAAGAGATGCGGTTTACCGCCAAAATTTTCGGCCCCTATCGGCATAAAAAAAAGGTGACGGTGTTCGGATCGGCGCGCATTCAAAAAGAGGAGCCCACCTATCAGATGGCCGCGCTTCTGGGAAAAAAACTCAAGGAGGCGGGGTATATGGTCATCACCGGCGGCGGCCCCGGCATTATGCAGGCGGTCAATGAAGGGGCGGGGAAGGACTTCTCTTTCGGGATCAACATTCGTCTCCCATTTGAACAGAAATCGAATCCGGTGGTGGACGGCAGCAGCAAAAGCATCACCTATAAATACTTTTTCAACCGAAAGGTCGCCTTCATCAAGGAGGCCCACGCCGTGGCCCTGTTTCCCGGCGGGTTCGGCACTCTGGATGAGGCCATGGAGACCCTGACCCTGCTTCAGACCGGAAAACGAGACCCGATGCCGCTCATCCTGATCGACGTGCCCGACAGCTCTTACTGGTCCCAGTGGCTCGAATTTTTGAAGGAAGAACTGCTGGAGCGGGGCTATATCCATGCCGCGGATTTCAATCTGTTCGAGCGGGTGAATTCGGTCTCGAAGGTGGTGGAAAGGATCAACCGGTTTTACAGCCGGTATCACAGCCTGCGGTATGTGGACGATAAACTGGTGCTTCGGCTCCACTCACCGGTGGAGATTCGGGAGGCGGGGAAATTGAAGGAGAAATTCGCTGATATTCTCGTTCCGGGCGGCGATATTCAGCCTTCCGGTCCGCTGCCTGAGGAAGCCAACGAACCGGATCTTCAGCATCTTTCAAGATTGGTGATCGATTTTGATCGCATGAGCCTGGGCCGATTGCGAAAGCTGATCGATACCCTCAATGATCCGGATCGATGCTGAGAATATTCTCTTAAATTCGTTGCTTGTCTGTGACAGCGGTGCAGCGGCTTCGAAAACGGAGCCAGTGAAAAAAAATCGAACAGGCAGGTCTGACAAGCCTAATTCCGGGCAGGCGAACCGGCGGCATCCCCGTTCTTGGTTCGATTTTGAAGCTTTTCAACCCGCTCTTCTTTTTGAAAGATGATGGCGAACAGGTTTTTCTTCGAATCGGCGTAATGGTTTCGAATCAATTCTTTGGCCCGCTCCACATCCCGTATCTGGATGGCTTCAAACAGTTCATCATGCTGACGGACGATTTCCGAAATTCGCTCCACTTTCAGGTCGTCGGTGCGAAACCGCAGAAAAATGCGCTGGCAGATATCCCGGTACCGCTCCACCAGATAGATATTCCCGATCATCCCGATCACCGAGGCATGAAATTCGGTATCCAGGTTAAAGAGTTTCCGCTGCACCCGATCGGTGATGGCGCGCTCGTATTCCTGCTTTTTCTTTTCCAGAAGGCCCAGCTTTTCGGGGGTCATCATGCGAATGGCCTTGCCGATGGAGCCGACTTCGAGGATCTCCCGTATTTCATACAGGGATTCGGCCTCCTCCCGGGTCAATCGATGCACCGAATAGCCCTGGTTAGGCACAAAATCAAGATATCCTTCCTTGGCCAGAATGCTGAGCGCATTGTTGACCGGGGTGCGGCTGACCCCCAGTTGTTCGGCCAGGTCCACAAACACCAGGCGCTGCCCCGGTACAATGTCATAATTGAGCATCATTTCTTTGATTCGGTCGTACGCGGCCAGTGTGAGATTTTTTCGCCCTTTCAATCGCTCCTCAACTCCTTGTGTGGGGGTTGTCTACGTAACGGACTGTATGAAAACCCGACATCCATTTTCCATCCCGAATGGTCGAAAAGAATTTTTACAGTCCCGGGCCGGTGCTGCCGTTTCCTTTATCGCTTTTGTTGCAGAGCTCGGAGGCGTGTCCATGGGAAAATCGATGGGGCTCGGATAATTACAATTAGTATGCCATAAAAAGAATCGAAAAGAAAGCAAACTGTTGACTCCCGGCAGAAACGGTCTATGTTGAAGAGGAATTTCCAGAAAAGAATAAAACCGAGAAAATTGGATTGACATTCGAATATTGCATGTAATAAAACATGAAATATGGGAAGGCAATGATTTCCGCATCAGCATCGGTCGAGGTTCCTGAAGGGAAAAGGGGAGAGATGGAGACCATCAAAAAAGACAAATGGGGGGTGCGCTCCAAAGTGTGGATCGAATGGGAGGGGCGGCCGGTTATGGGCGAGGGCCGCATGGCCATGCTTCAGGCCATTGAACGCTGCGGGTCGATCATCAACGCCTCCCGCGAGACCGGAATTTCTTATCGTAAGATTCGGGGGGCGATTCGCGATATGGAAAACATCCTGAGCCGTCCTCTGGTGCGGGCCTTCAGAGGCGGAGAAGGCGGCGGCGGGGCGGAGTTGACCGAGACGGCCCATGAACTGCTCGGTTTTTTCGAAAAATTTTCCGACACCTTTCAGCAGGAGGCGGATGCTCGGTTTCAGGAGCATTTTAAATAATTTTTACCACCGAGTGGCGGATTCTGCCAGTCGGACAGGCCAAGGAGCGGCAACTCATGAAATCATTTGATGCATTATTACAGGAATCGGTGGAGCGGCACGGACATCTGTGCGCCGGACAGATCATCGGCGTGAGAATGGCCATGCTCGGATGCCGTCTGGTGGGAATCGACGACCCCAAAGCGCCTCGGCATCGCAAAAAACTGATGGTGTATGTGGAGATCGACCGCTGCGCCACCGATGCCGTCGAAAGCGTTACCGGATGCCGAATGGGCAGGCGAACCCTCAAATTCAGGGACTACGGCATCAATGCTGCCACCTTCGTCAACCTGGAGACCCGGGCCGCCTGTCGAATCATTTCCACCGAGCGCTCCCGGGACCTGGCCCCGACCTATGCTCCCGAAGAGACGACGGTGAAGGGGCAGCAGATCGAGGGGTACAAGCGGATGCCCGATGAGCTTTTGTTCGAGGTTCAGCAGGTGGAGGTCGAACTTCCGGAATGGGAAATGCCCGGTCCGCCCCGTCGCCATGCCGTGTGCGAAGCCTGCGGACAGATGGTGCGCGACGGCCGGGAAAAACGGATCGACGATCGGATTCTGTGCCGCCCCTGTGCCGGAGACGGGTATTTTCGGGTTGTCGACACCAAACACCATCCCCATGCCTGCAGATGGGCGCCGGAGGAGGAAACAGCATGATTCAAGTCGTTAAAATCGAGGATGCGATCGGATATCCATTGGCTCATGACATTACCGAAATACGGCCGGGAGAATTCAAGGGCCCCGCATTCAACCGGGGCCATATCCTGACCTGCCGGGACCTGGATTACCTGCGCCGGTTGGGGAAGAATCATCTTTACGTGCTCAGGCCCGAATCCGATGAACTGCATGAGGATGATGCGGCCCGGCGGCTGGCCGATGCCCTCTGCGGGGACGGCGTCGGCTGGACCGGTCCTCCCCGGGAAGGCAAGATCTCCATTACGGCGGCTCGGGACGGCCTGCTGAAGGTGGACGTGGAAGCCCTGGCCCGGTTCAACATGCTCGGGGAGGTGATGTGCGCTACCCGGCACACCCATTCCCTGGTCCGAAAAGGCGATCAGGTGGCCGCCACCCGGGCCATCCCCCTGGTCATCTCCCGCTCGGTGGTGGATGCCGCGGTGAGTGCAGCCCGGCATACTTTGCACGGCATGCTGCGGGTTTTACCCTTGAAACGGGGGCGGGTCGGGGTTATGGTTACCGGTGATGAGGTCTACCACGGCCGTATCGAAGACAAATTCGAGGCCGTTATCCGCAAAAAAGTGGTCCGGTTGGGAGGCACGGTTCAGGAGGTGGTTTTCCTTCCGGACGATGACGCCCGAATCGCCGAGGCCGCACTTCGGCTGGTGAATGAAGGGGCCGATTTCATCGTGACCACCGGCGGGATGTCGGTGGACCCGGACGACCGCACCCGATTCGCCCTGCTGAAAGCCGGCGCCGAGGACATGGTGTACGGATCGGCGGTGCTGCCGGGGGCCATGTTCATGATATCCTATTTGAACGGCGTTCCGGTGCTCGGCATTCCCGCCTGCGGCATTTTTGCCGAAACCACCATTTTCGATCTCATGTATCCTCGAGTATTGGCCGGAGAAAAAATCACCCGCAAAGACATAGCGGTGCTCGGCCATGGGGGGCTCTGCCTCAAATGCGGGACCTGTGTATACCCCCGGTGCCCTTTCGGCAAATAGAACATGGATTTTGATGACGCGAAGACATTTTTTCGGAGGCTGATATGATCAGAACATTGGCACTCGGGTTGGAAGAGGCGCTCCGTATGGCCCTGGCGCGTATTCGTCCGCTTGAGATGGAAACCGTTGAATTGATGGACAGCGTCGATCGGGTGGTCGCCCGGGATCTGCATGCCAATGTGGATTCGCCTTCCGTGGATGCCTCCCTGAAAGACGGATATGCGGTCCTGTCCCGGGAGGTGGCTGCGGCCACCTTCGAGCATCCGGTGCGATTGAAACAGATCGGATGCGTGGCCGCCGGGGGACGCAACGATCTTCGGGTGGAACCGGGAACCACGATTCAGGTCTTGACCGGCGCCAAAATTCCGCCGGGGGCCGATGCGGTGGTGTCCGAAGAGTTTACCCGGGCCGACGGCGAGGACATTCTCATCCAAATTTTTGCCGAACCCGGGCGGAATATCCTTCCCCGGGGAAGTGACGTCGGTTCGGGAAAGCGCATTGCACGCCGGGGACAGCGGCTGACCCCCGGGATGGTAGGGATGCTGGCGGCCTCCGGGCACCATCGCCTTCCCCTGGTCCGCAATCCGAGGGTGGCGGTCATCGCCACCGGCGATGAAGTCGTGGCCCCGGGGCAACCCCTTCCGGAGGGGAAGCTGTATGCCAGCAACATCACCACCCTCGGTTCCTGGTGCCGGCGGTACGGCATGGATACCAGCCTGCATCATGTCAAGGATTGTCCGGACGAGATTTTGAATCTCCTGAAACAGGTGGGCCCGGAATCGGATGCAATTCTCACCAGCGGCGGGGCCTGGACCGGCGACCGGGATATGGTGGCGAAGATCCTGGCCCAAATGGGATGGGAGCAGGTATTCCACCGGATCCGCATCGGCCCCGGTAAGGCGGTGGGGTTCGGATTGCTGAATGAAAAACCGGTCTTTATTCTGCCGGGCGGGCCTCCGTCCAACCTGATGGGCTTTCTGCAGATCGCCCTGCCCGGGCTTCTGACGCTTGGGGGATACCGGCGGCCCGCACTGCCCACGGCCAGTGTTCGCTTGTCTTCAGAGTTGACCGGCCGATTCGACGACTGGACCCAGTTCATCTTCGGGGTCATCGAAAACGGAAATGAAATGCCGGTTTTTCGCTCATTGGAAGGCATGAGCCGCCTGAGATCCATGGCCGAAGCCGAGGCGGTGGTCGCCATTCCCGAGGGGAAAACCGTTCTGCCGGCCGGGTCGGTGGTGTCGGTTCAACTGCTGGAGTGACCGGCTGAAAGGATACCCGAATCATTCAGGGGACCGGATACAGGAAAACACCATTGCCGGATAAAG
The DNA here is from genome assembly GCA_964573705.1 of uncultured Desulfobacterales bacterium. Classification (GTDB taxonomy): domain Bacteria; phylum Desulfobacterota; class Desulfobacteria; order Desulfobacterales; family Desulfococcaceae; genus JAABSQ01. Next base: position 23,046 of record CAZNLT010000043.1, on the reverse strand, counting down.
AAGACGAAATCACCTGTGGCGCCGTGATACTGGCCGGAGGGCGCAATTCACGAATGGGGGGGCGCAACAAGGCCTTTCTGAAGGTCGGCGGGGAGACGATTCTGGATCGGGTGGTGAAACGTCTTCGGCTTTTTTTTGATGAAATCCTGCTGGTGACCCGATCCCCCGGGCTTTATCAGGGGTCTTCCGTCGAGGTGATCGAGGATATTTTCGAGGCCCGCTCCTCCTTGACCGGGGTGCATGCGGGGCTGAGCCATGCACGGTCGGACTACGCCTTTGTCATCCCCTGTGATGCGCCTTTTATTCGGCCGGCCCTGATCCGACTGATGCTCTTCGAGCTCGATGCCTCCCCGGCTTCCATAGATGTGCTCGTCCCCTTTCACGACGGCCGGTACGAACCCCTCTGCGCCATCTATTCCAAAAACTGCATCGGTCCCATCGAGGATCAATTAAAGCGGAAGGATTATAAGATCTACCACTTCTTTGATCAAATCCGGCTGAAGACCTTGTCTGCGGAGCGGATCAAGTCTGCAGACCCGGAGATGCGCTCCTTTTTCAATGTCAACACCCCCGAAGCCTATCAGCGGTGTCGGGAACTCTGCGATCCTTTCTGACCCTCATGCGGCCCGACCCTCATTCGGCAGGCGTGATCCGGCCGGTGGTTTACGGCTGCTCCTGAATAAATCGCTGTTCAATAAAATCGGCCAGTCCTTGAACATTGTTGATGTCGATTCGGGGGACCCCTAAATCCACCTCGATATCGGATACGACCGCGACCAGGGTTTTGGGGTCTTCTTTGGCGTGCAGCGGTGTTGAATGGGCGGTGCTTCGAAAGACCTCGATCTGGGGTTTTCCGATCCGCTTGTATCCCTCGGTCAGGACGATATCCATGTCTTCGAAATAGCGTTCGACAATCTCATCCAGACCGATCTCTTCGGCGACATCCCGAATCACCGATATCTTCCAGGGGGAGGAGATGACCACCGTTTCCGCGCCGGCCTGTTTGTGGCGCCAGGTGTCTTTTCCCGGAATATCGATATCGAAACCATGGGTGTCATGCTTGACAGTGCCGACCCGGTGCCCTCTCTTTTTCAACTCGGGTATCAGCTTTTCCAGCAGGGTGGTCTTTCCGGAATTTTTTTTGCTCACTATGGATACGACGGGCGGCTTCATGATGCTCCTCCTTGTTCACTTCAAACCGGTATCGGAAATCTCACTCGCCTTTTTCGCAAGAGGCAACGGGGCGGGAGAAGGCTAAAAAAAGCCTATTCTACGGGAACGGGCGGTACGATGGTAACCGGAATTTTGGATTGGCGCAATACACCTTTTATATGAGGCCCGATGGCCGTGCCTTTGGAGATGTATCCTTGCCGGGCCCCCATAATGATCGTGTCGCACTCGTATTTTTCTGAATTTATAAGGATCTCATCGATGATTTCCCCGTCCGCCACCACAATTTCACGGGAATGATAGCCGCAGGTCGTGTCGTCAATGCCGGCTTCGATGCAGAATTTTTCCAGGGCTTCACGGATGAGCCTGCTTTCGGATTTTTTTCCGATCAAGGTCTGACGGGCATTGTCTTCATGGGCTTCCGCCATTTCCTGCCATTGCTTTTCGCCGAGCATTGCCCGCAGGCGACCTTCTACGTAGCCCGGCATTTTCTCAATCACATGCAAAAACACCAGCGTGGCCTGATACCGGGTGGCCAGTGATGCCGCATACTCGAAAGCCGGTTTGCAATTATCCGTCAGGTTGGTGGCGAACAGTATCGATGAAATCGGTTTGAACATAGCAGAAGCCCCCTCTGAATTTTTGGAGTATGAACGAAGCGCTATGAATTCTATAGCATTTTTATATGCAAAATCCCACACCGATTGAGTTTTGCCAATCCCTACCCAATGGTGCGGGCACTGCAGAGAATGGACGTTTTTTGATGCAAGGAAGGGGAAAACATCAGCCCTTTCGTGAGAAAAATAAAGGCCCCGGCCCGGCCGGGGCCTTGTCTGGAGGTACAGGACAAGAGCGGATCAGGGCCAGGAGCCCTTGGTTCTGTCATCAAAACCGGAGTCGATGCACTGGGCCTTTTCTTCCTCGGTCAGTTCATCGGGGTTTTTCAACGCATCGATGGGGCAGACGAACTCTTTACCGTCCTTATCCTTTACCCAAACGAAACGATCTTTCATTTTTCTGGCTTTTTCCTCTACCATTCTACCTCCTTCCGGAAAGTATGGGTTGTATAAAGATCCTGTCTTATATTCATCGCCTTTCATACGGCAAAGAATCCACCGGCATCCGCATCGTCAGGCACCCTGTAAAAGGCATTCTGTATATTAAAATAGGCGCGGACCAAATTTGTGTCAACAAAGGCGCCTTTCGGCAGCCATCAGAGGGGACCCTGCTGAACCGTATTCCCGGGTGGTTCACTCTCGATTTTCCAAGAACCGCCGGTTGATGAATGAAAAATTACATGAAAAATACTTGACAATTACGGATTCTTCCTCCATATAGCATAGGTAAAAGGGGCTTTCAAGAGGTCGGTTCTTCAAACAGGCAACTAATTGGAATTAAGATATTTATGGAGACGGAAACCGGTCCGGAGCTGAAAAGCCTTCGGGTTTTGGTCGAGATGATAATTGCATGCAATAAAGCGTATTTAAGGATAAAATTCTCGATTCGCTGGTCGGCATGCCAATAGAGTCCCATTCAGCGGTTTTCTGAACGGCTTCACTTCCCGAGTGATCATGCAAAATTTTTACAATAAAAGCATAAAAACGAATCCGTGAAAAATCGGAATCATCGACGGTATTGGACGGCAACGCCGGAAAATCCGGCTCGGTCCTTATTTTTTCGGCAAAGGAGGTAATGGTTATCATGGCGACAGAAAAGTCCCAAAGCACCCCCCCCAAAATCAAAACCAAAGACAAAACCGTCTTGAGGTCCCTCGGTCTCGGCGGATATTTCGGCGGCGGCGCCGAAGGAATGGTGGACGTCAAAGACGGCAAAATCGTCCGGGTCCGCCCCATGCGGTACGGGTGGAAATACAGCAAAGACGAGGTTCGGCAGTGGACCATGACCCGAAACGGAAAGTCCATCGGCCCGGCATGGAAATCCCTGCCCGGCCCTTTTTCGCTGGCCTATAAAAAGCGGGTCTATTCCCCCAATCGAATCAAATACCCTCTGAAACGGGTCGATTGGGACCCGGACGGGGAACGCAATCCCCAAAACCGCGGGAAAAGCAAATTTATGCGCATCTCCTGGGATGAAGCCGCTGAGATTATATCCAAGGAATTGAGGCGGATTCATGAAAAGTACGGATACTATGCGGTCTTGCTTCAGGGGGACGGCCACGGCGAGTGCAAGACCATCAACACTCCCCATGGGCATCCCGGGGTGCTGCTGGACCATCTGGGCGGGTTTACCCTTCAGGTGCGAAACCCGGACAGCTGGGAAGGCTGGTATTGGGGCTCCAAACATGTCTGGGGGCAGGGGGCCCAGGGCATCATGTATCCGGCGGCCAACATCGTGAAGGACACCACCGAGCACGCCGACATGGTCCTGTTCTGGGGATGTGATCCGGAAACCACGCCGTGGGGCTTCACCGGGCAGTTCGCCAGCCGGCTCTCCTATTTCTGGACCGAAGTCGGGATCAAGCAGATCTACATCTGCCCGGATTGCAATTACGGGGCCGCGGTTCACGCAGACAAATGGATCCCGGTTCTGCCCAACACCGATGCGGCCCTGCAGCTGGCCGTCATCTACACGTGGATTACCGAGGAGACTTACGACAAGGACTATGTCGATACCCATACCGTCGGGTTCGACAAGGTCAAGGCGTATGTCCTGGGCGAAGAGGACGGGGTGCCCAAGACCCCGGAGTGGGCATCCAAAAAATGCGGGGTGCCCGAATGGACCATCAAGGCCCTGGCCCGGGAATTCGCGGCCAAAACCACCTCCATCGCCCATTACTTCGGGGGCGGACTGGTCCGCGGGCCCTTCTCCCATGAACCGGCCCGGCTGGAGTGTATCATGCTGGGCATGCAGGGGCTGGGCGGTCCCGGGGTTCATCAGCATCAGTTCACCTATTTCGGATTGCCTCGGGCCGAAGGCCTGGGCGGCACCTTTTTCTGGAATCCCGAAATCGAAGAGCGGCTGGCCATGCCGGTGCTTTCATCGGTGACCGCCTGGCAGCAGCAGATCATCCCGAAGACCCTGATCCAGAAAGCCATTCTCTCGGATGAACCGATCACCTTTCACGGCACCGGGGCCCAGAACGCCCTGGTCCGGGATCAGTTCAACGAATACAAATTCCCTTCGGAAGAAGAGGGGGTGGGCACCGACATTCACATGATCTGGACCGACACCCCCTGCCGGATCACCTGCTGGAACTACGGCCACGAAACCGAACTGGCCCTGCGAAGCCCCAAAATCGAAACCATCGTGGCCCAGCATCCCTGGCTGGAGAACGACTGCCTCTATGCCGACATCATTTTGCCGGCCAATACCTACATGGAGGTGGACGACATCCTGACCAACATCCGCCAGGGCACCCAGCAGCCCAATATCATGCTGGCCGAAAAAGCGATCGAGCCGATCGGCGAGTCCAAGAGCGACTTCGAGGTGGTGCTGGAAGTCGCCAAGAAAATGGGGCTGGAAGAGACCCTTACCGACGGCCTGACCATCGCCGACCTTCAGAAAAAGGTATGGGGATACATGGGCGGCGAAAAACTGGTATCCTGGGAGCAGCTTCAGGAGAAAAAATACTGGTGCTACAACACCGCCGAGGACTGGGAGGATGATCCTCCGGGGTTCCGGAAATTCTATGAAGATCCGGAAAACAACCCGCTGAGCACCCCTTCCGGCAAGCTGGAGTTCTACTCCGAAAGACTGGCCAAAGCCTATCCGGACGACAAAGAACGGCCGCCGAGTCCCAAATGGATCGAGCGAAGCCACAACCATGACGAACGGCTCTCCAGCTCCCGGGCCAAAATGTTTCCGCTCCTGATCATGTCCAACCACGGCCGGTGGCGGGTGCATGCCCAGTGCGACGACATCACCTGGACCCGTGAAGCGCCCACCTGCAAGGTGACCGGACCGGACGGCTACAAGTATGAACCCTGCTGGCTGCACCCGTCCGAGGCGGAGAAGCGCGGCATTCGGCACGGCGACATCGTCAAAATTTTCAATGAGCGCGGCATCGTGCTGGCTGGCGCTTATATCACCGAACGGCTGCGGCCCGGGGTGCTCTACATCGACCACGGGGCCCGGCATGATCCCATCAAGACCGGAGAAATCGAGCGGGGCGGCGCCATCAACACCATCACCCCCGGGGCCACCACCTCGGAAAACTGCGTCGGCCAGATCGGCAGCGGTTATCTGGTGGAGGTACAGCGGGTGACGGGTGAAGAAATGGACCGATGGCGAAGAGAATATCCCGAAGCCTTTGAAAGAAAATATGATCCGGCGGCCGGACTGCGGTTCGACGCCTGGATTGTGGAAGGAGATAAAAAATGAAAGCCTTTTACGTCGACCTTTCCGTCTGCAACGGCTGCTACTGCTGTCAGATCGCCTGCAAGGACGAGCACGTCGCCAACGACTGGACCCCCTATGCCAAGCCCCAGCCGGACACCGGCCAGTTCTGGATCGGCATCACCGAACTGGTTCGGGGCCAGGTGCCCAAAGTCAAGGTGACCTATATCCCCAAGCTGTGCCACCATTGCGACGATGCACCCTGCATGGATGCCTGCGAGGTGGATGCCATCTATAAACGGGACGACGGTCTGGTGATCATCGATCCGGTAAAATGCACCGGATGCCAGCTGTGCGAGGATGCCTGTCCTCATGATGAAATTTTCTTCAATGAAAACCTCAACATCGCCCAGAAATGCACCGGGTGCGCCCATCTTTTGGATAACGACGAGGAATGGGAGGTGCCCCGGTGCGTGGACCAGTGCCCCACCGACGCCCTGCGGTTCGGGGAGGAGGCCGATTTTCAGGATTTCATCGCCGAGTCCGAGCTGATCAACCTGGAGGCCGGGACCAAGTCCCGAGTCTACTACAAGCACCTGCCCAGAAAATTCGTGGGCGGCACCCTGTATGATCCGGCGGAAAAAGAGGTGATCATCGGCGCCAAGTGCACCCTCAAGGATAATGAATCCGGAGAATCATTTACCGCCGACACTGATAATTTCGGGGACTTCTGGTTTCGGGGCCTCAAAGACGACCGGATCTTTACCCTGACCCTCGAAAAAAACGGCAGGACCCATACCGTCAAGGAAATTGTGACGAACAGGGACCTCAGCCTCGGGGATATTCCCATGAAGCTGTAAAATTTTCTTAAGTAAAAAAAAGAATTCGGCCTCCGCGTCTGCGGGGGCCGAAGTGTTCCATTCAAAAGGTGTTTCCATGAAAACAGCAGATGTCGGGGATTACGTTAAAGTCCATTACACCATCAAACTGCCTTCCGGCGATGTGGTCGGATCGTCCAGGGGCGGTCAGCCGCTGGCCTTTAAAATCGGGAAGGGATCGGCCCTCAAGGGGCTCGAAAAGGGCGTGATCGGCATGCAGCCCAATGAGTCCAGGACCATTGAGGTCTCACCGGAGGAGGGCTACGGGTTTCGGAATGAAGATCTGGTCATCACATTGAACCGGGAAGAACTTCAGACGAAAGTCGATCTGGTTCCCGGGCGTCCGATCCAGTACAAATCGGGTATGGGAGAAATCGTCAACTTCGTCGTGCTCAACGCCACCGACGAAACCGTCACCCTGGATGCAAACCATCCGCTGGCTGGGGAAACCTTGACCTTTGATGTGGTGTTGGTGGCGCTGTCTTAATAGGCACTGCTATATGAAATGGAATAGAGGCAGGCTGGATTTGAAGTTGGCAAGGCATTAGGGTGGAACCGGAAAAGACCTTTGTAGACTCTGGGTGTTGACCGCTTCTTAGAAGTAAAAATTCAACCAGATCTGGGCAAAAAAATGCGTTCTCATCATCTTCGAAAACTTCCTCGGCAGCGTCATCGGGCGTGACATAACCCAATCGGCGGCGATCAGGGCTAATGGCCTGACCGGATCCAAGGTAATCTTCGGCGGTGCCCCGTAACCGAAGCATGCGCTTTTAAAATCGGCGCGGATGCCTACGCCTCCGATGCGGGCAGCGCCGCAGCAAGGGTCAAAATACTGGTAATGTCAGCATAGAATACACGGTTTGTATCAGTTCAAGGTCTTCTCCAAAACGATGGCGCCACCGTCGATGACAAACTCCTGGCCCGTGATATAGCCGGATTCATCGGAAGCCAGAAACACGCACAAATGACCGATATCTTCCACCGTGCCCAGCCGCCTGCTGGGATTGAGCGCCGCTAACCGTGCGCGGGCCTGATCCGGACTTATATTCAGCTGCTCGGCCAAGGGGTCGATCAATGGTGTATCGATGAACCCGGGTAAAATGGCGTTGACCGTAATTTGCATGGCGGCCAGTTCCGTAGCCAGCGTGCGGGTCAACCCGCAAATGGCCCCTTTGGAAGCGGCATATGCGGCCAAGCCCGGATCACCCACCCGCGGGCCGGTAACCGAGGCGATGTTGATGATGCGCCCCCACTGCTGTCGCATCATGGCCGGTACCACCGCCTGGCAGCAGTTCCAGGTCCCGTTTAAATTGACATTCATCACCTCGTTTCGGCTTTCAAGGGACATTTTCGCAAACCCGGCAAAACGTGCGATGCCGGCATTGTTCACTAGAATGTCGATGGGACCGATGGTCTTGTCGATTTCAGCGATGGCGTCCTTAACCGCTGGCGCCTCAGTGACGCCAACCTGGCGGGCCTGGGCCTGAAATCCATGGGTGCGGATTGCTTTGGCTGAAGCATACACGTGGTCGGCCATATCCAATAGAACCACCCGGGCACCGTTTCGGGCCATTACCGTGGCGACGCCCTGCCCGATGCCCTGTGCCGCGCCGGTGACGACGGCTACTTTGTTGGCCAGTCGACCCAGTGTGGGTGCCTGCTTGCGATCTTTTTGCATTCCCGTATGAACTGACATGTCGTTCATTTCGTCCCTTCGTCTGTGTAGTGGTCAAGTAAAAACGAACACAAAATTAAGCAATATTCACATACCGTTCTTTCTTATACGCCATGGGAGATAAATATCCCAATGCTGAATGAAGCCGTTTGTTGTTGTCATAGGTGATGTAATCCAGGATTTCATTTAGGGCTTCATCGCGGGTAAAAAAAACGGCGGGCATCCAGCCGCTCTGACTTCAAGGCGCGGAAAGGCGGAACCGATTATTCTCCCTTCCATATCGACCAGAATGTGGCGCTTTCTGCCTTTCACCTTTTTACCGGCGTCGTACCCTTTGGGACTAACCAAATTCCCATTGGTTATATGAGAACCAATGTGGGATTACGATTAATTTGATAGCCTCCATCACCTCAATAAAATTTCGGCCTCAGAACCACCTATTATAATTGAAATGGACCAGGACTCTTTAGAAAGGATTAGGCGATTTGGGGCCCTAAAGGAGATTATCCCCTAATCGCCTGTAGTCTATTATAAGTGAGTAATACTTTTCTTTTGGATGCTTAAAAATAGAAATTCAACCACATCTGAGCAAAAAAGGCATTCTCGTCATTTTCAAAAACTTCCTCAGCAGCGTCATCGGGAGTCACATACCCAAAGCCGGTGTGCACAAAAAGATGATCCCCTATGGGATAATCGATTAGCAGATTGTATTCATTTGCCCAGTCATCAGAATTCAGCGGCAGTCCCAACCAGTTCTTTTCGACAAGATCGTGTCGAATATACATCAGGGAAATAACCATCGGCTCGACAGGGCTGAATCCGACTTCGGCAATGATATTCTGTTTGTTGGAATTGGGCAGTTGCGTTTCGCCTACGAGTTCCCCGATAATCCAACGGTTCCAAATTTTGAAATCGAAGAACATTGGGTCATAATCTTCTACATCATCGTCATTCGGATCATCATCGCCTGAAAAATAGATGTAGGTTCCCCTGAGGTAGGGTGCGAATTTAATGGGAAAGGTATAGGTGGCGCTGGCGAATCCGCCAAATGCCTCCCGATCCCGTTCAACTCCTAATGCATCGGTGACATCGCCTGTTTCGTAGACGAATTCGCCTTCGAGGTGAAGGCCTCCGAAAACGGCATCGGCGCCAATATCGAAGGCAAGGGTATCGTCTTCTGTGAGGGTTTCATTTTGATCTTCATTCTTGTAATACATGCCTCCATAAACATAGAGATTATCAGTGAAATCATAATGGAGGTTGAATCCGGTCAGATCGATATCGTCTTCGGGGCCTTCGGTCCAGTCTTTGACATAGGTGCCGCTCCTCGCCCAGAAAAGGGTGCTTTTGAATTGGTCGAATTCACCATCCAATTTCACGGCAAACGGAAAGCTCGAGTGAAAATAGAGCCAGTTGCCAAACTCCTGGTCTTCACCGTCCGCAACCAGAAACCATTTTTCAATTTTGACCTCCTGGCGGCCGACGGTTACATCCACGGGGGATCCCAAGATTTTCTGGAATTTGAGCCATGCCTGATCGATACCGGCTTTCTGTTCATCTTTTACCAGGCCGTAAACATCTTGGCCGGCCGTTTCGGTATAGTACGGAGCAAACTGCCCCACCAGCGTGGACCATCCCAAATTTTTTTCGGCGGTGAATCGGATTCGACTGAAGGTTTCCCCGTAATCGGTGTCCGGTCCTTCTTCCGGGGTGATATCGGCTCCGTAATATGGGTTTTGATCATAACGATAGAACAGGTTGATTTCACCACCGATTGTGAATTTGTCCAGAACCTCTGGCAAGAATTGGATTTCAATTTCAGCATGGACAACCCCGGCAGAAAGAAAGAAGACCAGAACGAAAAAGGGCCAAAGCTTGAATGCACGATTCCTAATTTTTTTCACTGAACAACCTCCTTTATACTTTATAAAAATTAATAATTACCTCTCCAAGAGCCGAATTTTAAGTGAAAATTCAAAGGAGTAGGGTTGATGGACAACAAACTAGCAAGAACAATACCAATACCCTTATAATATGCCAGCTCGTGCAAACAGAGACCTGCCTCGGGAGAAATGAGTACATGTAGATTTGGCCGAAAAGAAAATTTTTTCAGAATGAGTCGTTTATGACCCTTAAAAAGAATCTAAATTTATATAAGTTATCAAAATAACATCTAAAAAATGCAATGTGTCAAAATTGACACAATTTGGGTTTGTTTGGTAACCTATACTATGTTAAGAAGACGGTTAGCTATCCCGGT
>CAZNLT010000043.1:6515-12757 GCA_964573705.1 uncultured Desulfobacterales bacterium | reverse complement strand
AGTTAGGAATGGAGGGATAAAGGAGAAAAAGTAAAACCATTCTTCGGTAGATGAAGTTGGTATAATTTTTGCCTAAGACTTTTTATACTGAATTAAAGAACCATTCATTTCATTTAACATTTCTGTGGGAGGTTTGAATGAGAGTCGGCGTTTTGAAAGAAATCAAAAAAGATGAATACCGTGTTGCTTTAACCCCGGCAGGGGCGGAACTTTTAACCATGAAAGGGCATGAGGTTTTCATAGAGGCATCAGCCGGCGTTGTCAGCGGTTTTGATAATGATCAATATCAGAAGGCTGGCGCGGAGATCATCGAAACGCCGCAGGAAATATACAGCCTTGCAGATATGGTCATGCATGTTAAAGAACCGCTTCCTTCTGAATATTCGCTTATCCGCAAGGATCAAATTGTATTTACCTATCTCCATTTGGCTGCAAACGAAGGTCTAACCCGTGCTCTGATGGAAAGCGGATGTACCGGAATCGCCTATGAAACCATTCAGAAGTCCGACGGATCCCTTCCGCTTCTAAAACCGATGAGCGAAGTGGCAGGCAGAATGGCTGTGCAGCAGGCTGCTAAATACCAGGGGATTACCCATGGTGGGGGTGGGGTTCTTCTAGGCGGGGTTCCCGGAGTGGATCCCGGCACTGTACTGATCATCGGGGGAGGTGTTGTGGGCACTCAAGCAGCTAAAATGGCAGCTGGATTCGGCGCCACAGTATACGTCCTTGATATGAACCTCGACCGCTTGGGCTATCTGTGTGACATTTTACCTAAAAATTGCATTCCTCTCATGTCCAGCCCGTTGGCTATAAAAGAACTCATAGTGAAAGCCGATGTGGTGGTCGGCGCAGTTCTTATCCCGGGAGCAAAAGCCCCCAGATTGGTTGCAAGTGACATGTTGAAATATATGAAAAAAGGAGCAATTATGGTGGATGTTGCCATCGATCAGGGGGGCTGCTTTGAAACCTCCAAAGCTACCACCCATTGCGATCCGACATTTGAAATTGACGGAATCCTCCATTACTGCGTGGCCAATATGCCTGGCGCTTTTCCAAAAACATCAACCCAAGCGCTGACTAATGCGACGCTTCCCTATGCTTTGGCCATTGCCGACAAAGGATGGAAGCAGGCTATGAGAGATAATCCTGAAATTAAATACGGTGCAAACATCGTCAATGGCCATATTACTTATAAAGGTGTTGCAGAAGCTTTTGAATTAGAGCATAATCCCATTGAAAATCATCTCTAGGAAGGATTATGTCCCTGTGAGTGCGTTTTGAACGAATTTCGGTCTATTTTTTACGTACGAAGTTTGGGTTCAAATGGTGAAAATGCTGTTTTGACTTCAGAGAGCCCCGATTCCTGTCTTCCCTACGATTGAGAAAAGAACCGATGGTGATGATAACCCCTTTTTCTTAAAGCCGGTATCAGGGAAGCCGGTATCAGGGGCTTGGCTTTATTTTTATAAGTCTGTTTTCCACCCTATCATGTGGTCATAAGAACCGAAAGACATTGATGAACATCTCTTCACCGGAAAAAAAATCAAAACGCTACATCGTTGAACTGGAGCAGGCAACTGAAAATCTCCTCGTTTCTTTGCAGCAGAGTACGGAAAAATACGACAGAATTCTTTCGATCCTGGAAAATGAGTACCTGTTTTTCAGGCATGGAGCCGATGGGCGTTTTCTTTATATGAGCCCTTCCATTACCAAGTTGCTGGGGTATGAGCCAGAAGAATACATCGGCTCAAACTTCGAGATCCACTGGACCCCCCATCCAATCAATGAAAAGGCCGATCTCCATACTCGGCTTAGCATGCAGGGTATACGACAACCACCTTACGAGATGGAGGTGTACCATAAGAATGGCTCTTATCGCCGCTTTGTTACCATCGAAACACCGATCTTTGATTCCGAAGATCAGGTGGTTGCTGTTGAAGGTGTCGCTCGGGATATCACTGAAAAGAGAAAGATTGAAGAAAAGTTGGAAAAGTACCGGGAACACCTGGAAGAACTTGTCCACCAGCGAACCTCCGAATTGCAGGCTTCTCAAAAAAAGCTGATCGATATTATCGATTTTCTTCCATCTCCCACCTATGTAATCGATCAGCAGGGAATGGTGACGGCCTGGAACCGTGCGATGGAGGAAATGTTCGGGTTAAGAAAAAGGGAGGTGATCGGAAGCTATTACCGGGACTGCCTGCAAGGATTTCATGATGAGAAAGAGCCGCTTTTAATCGATCAGGTATGGGAAACCTGTCGGGCTTCTGCCTCCGCTGCAGATAAGGGAAACGAACGAATTTTCACTGAAAGGTTTTTACCGGAGCTAAATGATGGAAAAGGATCACATGTCTGGATTTCCGCGGCTCCCATTTTGGATGACGAGAACCGGATTGTCGGGGCAATCGAGGCCTATCGGGATGTTACGGAGATCAAAAAGGCTGAGCGTAAAATCCGTGAAAGCGAGAAACGTTTATCCGCGTTAATGAACAATTTGCCCGGAATGGCTTACCGGATCGTTAAGCGGGGTCATTGGCGCGTGGAATTTGTCAGTTCGGGATGTAAATCCATCTTTGGGTATTCCTCGAAATATTTTATAGATAAGGAATTGAAATTTCTTGAAAATATCATTTATCCGGAAGATGCAGAACGTGTTGCGGCGGAGATTCGTCAGGCGGTCAAGATGAAAAGACCCTTTCAAAACGAATACCGCGTTCAGAACCGCTCCGGGGAAGCCAAATGGGTGTACGATAGAGGAGAGGCGATTTATGATGACTTGTCAGGAATCGTTTCCGTCGAGGGATTTATTTCTGACTTTACTTTTTATAAGCGGATGGAAAGAAAACTCCGCAATGAAAATATCCTCTTACGCTCTTCCATTCGGGATCGATACAAATTCGACAACATTCTGGGCAACTGCAACGCCATGCAGAAAGTCTACGAATTGATCTTGAAGGCTGCGGCCACTGAAGACAGTGTTTCGATCCTCGGGGAGTCGGGCACGGGAAAGGAACTGGTCGCAATGGCCATCCATAAAACGAGTGTCCGAGCCCAGAACCGGTTTGTCGCGGTCAATTGTGGAGCCATTCCCGAAAACCTTGTCGAAAGCGAGTTCTTCGGCACACGGAAAGGGGCCTTTACCGGTGCCACTAAGGATAAAAAAGGATACCTTGAATCCGCCCAAGGGGGGACTCTTTTCCTGGATGAAATCGGTGAAATAAGCCCCGCCTTTCAAGTGAAACTGCTACGGGCGATTGAAGGCGGCGGGTTTTCACCTCTCGGAAGTCGGGATGTGATTAAACCGGATGTGAGAGTTATTGCGGCATCAAATAGGAACCTGAATGATCTTGTCCGGACCGGAGCCATGCGCAATGATTTTTTCTTTCGAATCCATGTCATCCCGATTTGTCTGCCGCCGCTGAGAGAACGCGGAGATGACCTTCTGCTTCTCATCGATCATTTTTTAAAAGCATACGACTCACATGAAAACTCCCGCAGTTTGAACCGGGAGGATTTGGAAATTTTGAAAAATCACACCTGGCCCGGAAATGTCCGGGAACTTCAAAACGTGCTTCGGCGATTCATCGCTTTTGGGGGTCCGATAATTCTGGATGGAACCGAAGACAGAAGCTCTGGAGAGAGATCGACAGGTTCGGATGAAAAACCAGCGAATAATTATACGCTAAAGGTAGCCCTTGAAAACTATGAAAAGCAATATATCCAAAAAGTTCTAAATCAAAACCGGTGGCACAAAAGCCGATCCGCAGAGCAGCTGGGTATTTCCAGAAAAACTCTTTTTCGAAAGATGCGCCATCATAAATTGTTGTAGAGATAAGGATATTATTTTGTGTTCACGAAAGGGACAAAAAAGGAGATATTCTTACAAACCTGGTTACCAACGAAAGGGGGCTGATAAGCACAGCGACTATCACATTAAAGGTCCGGAAAAAAATGTACTGCCGGTTTCTTTAAGATCGCTTGTAAGTGACTGAAAAGGTTGGAGTCGTTTTTCCGCTCAATAATCCGAAGGATAAAGGAGATAAAAATGAAGCAAAAAGGCTGGATTGCAATTTGGATTATCTTGTTCTTTTTCGTGGGTATGCCGGTATCCGGTATTCAAATAGACGATGCCTGGGCCGCCGAAAAAACCTACCGGATGAAAATTCAGTCGGCCTTTCCCCATGGGGATCTCTCGATGGATCTGTTGAAGGAGTTTGCCGCTTCCGCTGAAAAACGCAGTGATGGACAGTTGAAAATAAGGGTATTTGCCGATCCGGAACTGGTTCCGGGTGATCAATTGATGGGGGCTACGAAACAGGGTGTCCTGGATATGCTGCATGCCATGGGAGGCATGTGGGCGGGCATCCTGCCGATCGGGAATGTGGAATTCAATCTTCCCCTGGCCTTTCATATCGAAGGAGACAAGGCCTTTGAAGAAAAAGCGGAAGCGGTCCGCGACTTCTTCTTCAACAAGGGATTTATCGACCTGCTTCGCCAGGAGTATGCCAAACAGGGGCTTTATTATCTGGATATTCATACCTACGGCCCGGTACCCTTTGTCCTGTCTACCAAGCCGATCAAGTCGTGTGAGGATCTTCAGGGGATGAAGATCCGTGCCGAGGGCATCAACCTCGAATACCATTCCGGCGTCGGTTTTAAAGCGACCGTCATTTCGGGATTGGAGACCTATATGGCTCTGAAGCTCGGTACGGTTGACGCCGCAGAATGGGATGTCAGTGCGGTCACCGGGCTGAATTGGCACGAAGTGGCGCCCTACTGGATTCGCGGAATGGAGAGCGACATTACTATCGGCCATATCCTAGTGGACTTGGATAAGTGGGAAGCCCTTCCTGAGGATATGAAAGCGGCTCTGAAAGGAGCGGCCGAAGATTACTGGCATGCGACGGTAAAAGGATACAAGAAGGAGCTGGAGGCTGTCGAAAAACTGGTGGAAGAAGGCAAAATCCACATCAACGTGCTGGATGAGGCCTGTCAAAAAAAGTACGCTGAGGTGGCCCACAAAATCTGGTCTGAGGTCGCCGTTCAGAGCCCGGCAAATGCAAAAGCGGTTGAAATGATCAAAGACTGGAGGCAAAACCAGTAATACCGTTTGTAAAGGCTGGATGACCTGCGGTATGCTCGGGAATCCAGCCGATAAAAGGTGTTTCCCATGAATCATAAAATTACCCGGGGGCTAGAAGGGGTCATCAACCATGCAGGCAGATGGGTCAGCCTCCTCATCCTGGTGATCATGGCAACCACCAGCTTTGAAGTGATTTCCCGCTATGCCTTTAACCGGCCGACCATCTGGGTCTGGCTGATCAACAAACAGCTTTTCGGAGTTTTCGTCATGACCGCTGGCAGCTATACCCTCATTCAGAAAAGCCACATTCGAATCGAAATGATCTACGATGCCTTTCCGCAGTGGCTGAAAAGGGCTCTTCAGTGGTTGACCCTATTCCCCGCCGTCTGTTTTCTGGGCAGCCTTCTTTGGAAAAGCGCCATTATGGGCTGGGAAGCCTTCAAAAACCATGAGGTTGCAACCGGCGTTTTTCGGCTCCCGCTGTATCCTCTTAAGCTGTATATGCCGTTTGCAACCTTATTGTTTCTGTTGGGCTGCCTTGTTGTGTTTACAAGGAAAAAGTAGCAGATGTTGCTGAAATCGAGAAACATGGACTGGAGTTATCGCGGATGAGCATTGAAATCATCACCTTTCTGCTGTTTGGCGGGTTATTGGCTTTGTTGGCTTTGGGTATTCCCGTCACCTTCGCACTCGGCGGCATCACTGTCATAATGACGTATCTCATCGATGGTCCGGATGCACTGTATACTGTCGCGACAACAACCTACAGCCAGATTACCAGCACCACCTTGATGACCATCCCGCTTTTTCTCATTATGGGGAACTTTCTGGTCCAATCCGGCATTTCGGGACGCATGTTTAGAGGCCTCAGCTATTGGCTTTCGGGGGTTCGCGGCGGGCTTGCCATTGTTTCCATCGGGGTTTGTGTGGCTTTGGCCATGTGCGGCGGGTTCGGTCCCGGTATTCTGACCATGGGACTGGTTGCCGTACCCGCCATGCTGAAACACTCCTACAGCAAGTCGATGGCATTGGGTTCGGTCATGGCGGGCGGGGGTCTTGGGGGGGGCATTTCTCCCCCCCCTTTTATTATCATCTTTTTTTTTTTTGGTGGGGGATCCCTTTGAAAAAACTTTTTTGTGGGGGTGAATTCAGGGGGTTT
>CAZNLT010000043.1:0-6505 GCA_964573705.1 uncultured Desulfobacterales bacterium | reverse complement strand
TCCCTCCCGCCATTATCATGATCATCTTTGCTTTTATCGGTCGGGTATCCATTGGAAAACTCTTTTTCGGAGGGTTAATTCCAGGGCTTATTCTGGCAACCTTATACACCACGCTTATTCTGTTGACGGGGTATTTCAACCCCAAAGCGCTTCCGAAAACCTCGGTAGAGGTGACCTGGCCGATGCGGTGGCGGGCATTAAGAGAAATATTTCTACCCTCCATGCTGGTGGTGCTGGTCCTCGGCTCTATCTTTCTCGGAATAGCGACACCCACCGAGGCGGCAGGAATCGGGGCGACGGGCGCCATGATTATTTGCATCATCCATCGGAAACTCTCCTGGGAAGTGCTGATGAACTCCTGCCGGGAAACCTTGAAAATAACCGGCATGGCGCTTTGGATTCTGATTCCGGCTACCCTTTTCGGTGTCTTCTACGCGAGTGCCGGCGCACAGGACATGGTGATAGAACTCATCGAGTCTCTCGAGGTCAGCCGCTGGATCGTGTTGATATGCATGCAGTTCATTCTTTTGATGTTCGGCATGTTCATGGACGACTATGCGGTCGTCACCATCTGCGCCCCCATCTTTATGCCGATCGCCCGGCTGCTGGGATTCGATCCCATCTGGTTTTCCATTTTATTTATTCTGAACATGCAAGTGGCCTACCTGACCCCTCCTTTCGGTTGGGCTTTGATTATGATGAAGGGCGTGGCGCCGCCCGAGGTGACCACCGGCGATATCTGGCGGTCCGTGCCTCCATTTGTTTTGATTCAGTTATTGATTCTCATCCTGGTCATGATCTTTCCCCAGATCGCCATCTGGCTTCCGAACAAAGTGATGTAGTTGAAGAATCTTAAACTTCGCAAACGAGGACAAAAATGAAAAATAGACAGCTTGCAAGAATCAATTTAAATGCGCTCACCTCACAAATGGGATCGCTCCAGGGCCGCTATCTCGATCTCGGTGGTCGGGGATTGACTTCCCGTATAATTGCCGGGGAAGTCCCGCCCCAGTGCGATCCGCTTGGGCCGGAAAACAAATTGGTGGTGGCTGCTGGGCTTTTGGCCGGAACACCGGTTCCGAATAGTGGACGGCTTTCTATCGGTGCAAAAAGCCCCTTGACCCGAACGATAAAAGAAGCGAATGCCGGCGGCGTCGTCGCCCAAAAATTGGCAAGAATCGGGATTCAGGCCCTGGTATTCGAAGGGATTGCAAAAGAACCGGTTTCGGTTCTGGTCAACCATAAAGGCGTTTCTCTGATTTCGGCCGCCGATTTGAAAGAAAGCCTCATCACAGACTGTATCGAGCGACTGCGAACCGCTTACGGGGATGATATCGGGATGATCTGTATCGGGCCGGCCGGTGAAAAGCGTTTGCTAGCTTCAGCCGTCGCGGTGACCACACCCGATTTTTATCCTCGCATCGCCGCCCGGGGCGGATTGGGTGCGGTCATGGGCGCCAAAAACATCAAAGCCGTCATTATCGATGACCGCGGATGCACCCCACCTGAAATCGAAGACAAAGCCCTGCTGAAAAAGTCCGTGAAGGCATTCACCCAAGGCATCATGTCCCATCCACTGGCAGAGGGATTTAAGCACTTCGGAACCCCGATGCTGGTCGGCCTTATCAATGAAATCGGTGCTATTCCAACCAAGAATTTTTCCGAGGGACGATTTGCCGGGGCCGACAAAATTTCTGGAGAGGCCATCGCCGAGATGATGAAAAAAAGACCCAACAGTGACCCGACCCATCGCTGTATGAGCAGTTGCGTTCTCAGGTGCTCAAATGTTCTCACCGATGCCGAAGGAAATGTCGTTGTGTCGGGATTGGAATACGAAACCCTCGCGCTGATCGGCGCCAACTGCATGATCGACGATGTCGATATTATCGCTCAAATAAACCGAATCTGCAACGATATCGGTCTCGACACCATGGAAGTGGGTGGAGCCCTCGCCCTCGCCATGGAGGCGGGCTTGTTGGAATGGGGAGATGGTCCGGCTGCTCTTGAACTGGTCCGGGAGATTTCGAAGGGTAGTGAACGGGGACTGATGATCGGGAACGGATGCAAGTTCACCGGAGACTCCCTCGAGGTGAGCCGGATACCGCACGTCAAGGGTCAGGCCCTGGCCGGATATGATCCTCGCGGATTGAAAGGAACCGGCGTCACTTATGCCACCTCAACCATGGGAGCCGACCACACCTGCGGAAATGCCCTTCCGAGCCCGGCCAATCCGAAATACGATCCGATGGCCCCTACAGGTCAGGGACCGGTTTCCAAATTTCTGCAAAGCTACTTTGCAGCCATCGATACGCTGGGGCTATGTCTGTTCGCTTCCTTGCCGGCACTGGATCTTCCGGAAGTAAAGCAGTATCTCATTGAAAGCGTTGCGGCGGTTCTGGATGAGCCGCTTGACCAAGATTATTTAGAGCGATTGGGGCAGATGGTATTGCAAACGGAAAGGAAGTTCAACGATGCGGTCGGATTCAGATCCGAAGACGATCGTCTTCCCCGATTTTTTTCTGAAGAGATCTTGTCCAGCAATCAACAGCGGTTCGATGTTTCGGACGAAGATCTGGATGACGTAAACCCTTTATCTTAAACAGGGAGGAATACCCATGTATAGTGAACAGGAATTGGCGAAACTGTCTTACCCCGAAGCCCCAAAAATGCTGACGGATCGCATTCCGGGCCTCAATACTCAAGCCTACCTGGATGGATCTGTTGATTTCGAATCGATGGCCCGAGGGGGCGGCCGTTTCCCTCTGGTGTTCGAAGAAGGCAAGGGAGCCACCATCAAGGATCCGGACGGGAATATCTATATCGATATTACAGCCGGGGTGGCGGTCAATTCGGTCGGCCGATGCCACCCCCGGGTGATCGAGGCGATTCAGAACCAGATGTGTAAACTCATGCACGCAAGCGACATTTCAAATGTTCGACGCACTGATCTGGCCAGAAAGGTCTCCGGCATCATGCCTGAGGGATTAAAAAACAATTGCATCACTTATTTCACCCAGAGTGGCAGCGGGGCTGTGGAGACGGCCCTCAAGTTTGTGCGGAAGATCACGGGCCGCACTCAAGTGGCCGCCTTTCATGGGGCGTACCACGGGGTCTGGTTCGGTTGCAATTCGCTCACCACCGGCGATCAATATCGAAAAGGATACGGTCCCTTCCTTCCGGGGGTCATCCACCTTCCCTATCCGTACTGCTACCGATGCTGCTTCGGCCTCGAATATCCGGACTGCAATCTCCAGTGCGCCCAATACGTCGATTATGTTCTGAACACACCCTATACCGGGGCGGACGATGTCGGAGCTCTTATTATCGAAGCTCAGCAAGGGGAGGGCGGGTATGTGCCGCCGCCGCCGGAGTATTTTAAAATCGTCAAGAAGGCCTGTGAAAAACACGGCGCCCTGTACATCTCCGATGAAGTCCAGGCCGGGGCCGGGCGAACCGGAAAGATGTGGTGCATCGAACATGCCGGCATCGAACCCGACATGCTCACCTGGGGCAAAGGGATGGGGGGCGATATGGCCATGGCCGGATTGACGATCCGCAAGGATTTGGCGGCAAAAATCGACGATCAATCCCAGCCCAACACCTTTGCGGGAAATGCGGCTGCAGCCGCCGCCTGCATGACCAACATCGATATCCTCACCGAAAACGACCGGGCACTGATCAACCGGGCCGCCGAACTCGGCGAGGAGATTCAGTCTTGGCTGAAGGAGGGGGCCGCCGATTGCCGGGTGATCGGAGATGTACGCGGCAGAGGGCTTATGATTGGCATCGAAATGGTGGAGGACAAGGAGACCCGGGAGCCGCTGGCCCGGAAAAAGGTCGAGCAGATCATCATCGGCATGCTTCAGAAGGGCTTGGTCATGGTCCCCTGCGGCCGGTACGGCAATGTTTTCCGATTCATGCCGCCGCTCATCCTTACAAGGGAACATGCCCAAAAAGCCTCAGAAGTTTTAATTGAAGTCTCAAAAACGATTTGATTTTTAATTTTTTGATCCATGATCAATGAGGAATGAATGCCGTTTCCGGGGAAGCATAAGCGCAAAAACTGATAAACCGAGAACCGCCGATAAGGAGGTGAGCATGAAGGGGAAGCTCCAAGGAAAGGTGGCTATTGTAACCGGTGGCGGCACCGGCATTGGAGCTGCTGTTGCACATCGATTTTCAAGCAGCGGCGCTTCGGTCGTGGTGACCGGTCGAAGAGCCGAACCGATTCAAGAGATAGCCGAAAAGATCAACGGAATGGCGGTTCAGGGCGATGTTCGGGATAGTCAATCCATGATTGAAGCTGTTCGAACCGCGGTGAACACATACAACGGTTTGGATATCGTGGTAGCCAACGCGGGTATTATTAAGGATAACCAGGCAGGATCGATCTCCGATGATGAATGGACCGAAATGATCGACATCAACCTGACCGGAGTCATGAAGACCGTCAGGGAAGCGGTCCCCGCCCTTAAAAAAAGGGGCGGGGGCGCAATCGTCATACTTTCATCCGTGGCAGGCCTTTTTGGAGTCCCTTCGGCCGCGGCTTACTGTTCCACCAAGGCCGCGGTCCTCGGCCTGACCCGCTCCATGGCCTTTGACTTTGGCCCTTCGGGCGTTCGCGTGAATGCTCTGTGTCCGGGGTGGGTTCGAACACCGATGAGCGACATGGAAATGGAAATGCTTTCTGAAAGCAAGAAAATAGAGGTGGAGGCGGCGGTAAAGGCGGTCACACGGTATCTGCCCCTGCAGCGAATGGCCGCCCCCGAAGAGATCGCCGCCTGTGTGGAGTTTCTGGCATCGGAAGATGCGTCCTTTGTTACCGGTGCTATCCTGACAGCCGACGGGGGAGGTAGTATTGTTGATGTAGGAACCCTTGCTTTCATTTCTGATGAACCGGATTTGGATTTGCTATAGGATCCGACAATCCAATTCCAAAAAAAGGACGGAAGATGGGAAAAGAGACCAGATGGGTTCAAGTCGGAGAACTGGCCCAGGGAATCGGTGAAAATGTTTTGGAAGAAAACCACCAGCTGACAGGTAAATCGATACGGCTTTTTTTTCAAGACGGCGACGCCTATCGTTTGACCTTTCGTTCTCCTAACCGGTTACAGTGGGTAAATATGGAAGGTATGGAGGAGAATGATTCACCGGATGAATTTTTCAGGTCGACCTGCCTTCGAGAGGATATCTACCTGGTCGATTTCATCCGGCAGAACGATCGGACCCGATCGGTCAGTCTGGTTCTGGATTTTGGGAAGAATTATGCGACCGGAGTTTTTGCAAGTCTGCCGGCGGAGGAGGAAGCCCGAACAGATCTTTTCTGGAGGGTAAATCAAGAAATGGATTTGTCTGGAGTGAAGGCGATATTTTTGGGAGCGGATATGGATGTACCCTTTGAAAAAGGGGGGATAGAGAAACATCCGCCCACAACCGAGTTGATCGGAAAACGGGTCCAATACGTCTACAGCCGGACGGAAACCTATGAACATATTTATCTGAATGAAAATCGATATACATGGCACTGTCTCAGCGGTATCGAGAAGGGGCTTGCTGATACTGACGAGTGTCATTATCGAAAAATTGCGGAAAAGCTGTTCCTATTTGTCTGGAGGGAAAAGATTATACCCACGCTTGGCGTGGTGCTGATCGATATGTATCGGATGAAAACGACCGGAAAGCTCTTCGGATATGCATCGAATGATTTTGGAAAAATCATTAATGTACCCATCGGTGCCCATGCGTATTTGGTAAATGAAATTTAAATTTCATCCGGTTTTTTTTTAGATGGTTATTTAGAAGGGAGCCATACGTCTCATAGGAAGTTAAACGGGCGTATTCCTACCCCTTGGTTCCGGGTTTGGGTACTAAAAGTCAAAGTCGTCTCGAACAAAGAACATACCCATGCAAAAGGGCAGGAATGGATGATGAGAGTCTTACACGGAAACATGCCTAAAAAGTCTCAATGGTTTTGATTGAAGTCTCCAAATCTGTATAGAAATCGGTTCTGAAAAGGGGAGAGACGAGATTCATTCGATCTCTCCTTAACCCCTTTTCCCCTCCAAGAGCACATATCCTAAATCCTCCGGGAAATACCTGAATAAAAATGAATAAGGGTTGATTTCCCGATGGCTATGAGTGATACGATCTTCTTACCTCTATTTCCATATTATCATGCCACAACATTCAAAGGGTGGTATGATTAACCCAACTTCATGGCTTAAAAATTTAATTGTTGTAATAACAGGCTGTTGCGGCTATGTGAAGGCGCATTTTGGCACTACGTTTCTGTTTTGAGCCCGGCATCGGGCAATACTCCGGTGGGGGGCGCTTCATATGACCGTTTTGCAGACCTCCCCGGGCTGATGGCTGAGACCGAGCCCATCATAGATCAGCTTGTGGCATTGCTCGGGCTTGGATGTTTTGCGAATGTACAGCATTTTTCCGTCCGACCTCTTCATGGAGGTGGTCAAACGATAGTGGGACGCCAGACGGCTTCGAAGGG
>CAZNLT010000042.1:0-38334 GCA_964573705.1 uncultured Desulfobacterales bacterium | reverse complement strand
GTGAATCACTGCAGCGTCGTCACGAGAACAAGCCAAAGGTGCTGAAAGGCTTGAATCAAAAGGTATGGGGCCAGGTATGGGGGCTTCTAACTCCTCCATCGCTGATGTAGCGCCACCGGCGCAGGGGTGGGACCTGCCCTGTCAGTATGGTACTTATACGGAACACGGAAACCCCGTACATCTCCCTGAAAACAAGGGTAAGCGAGTCGCAAGGCAAGCCCATGGATGTGCGGGAACAGGATGTCGAAAGAAGCGAATGCCGCACTGTAATTGGGCGGATAGGGATTCAAACTTCGTCCCGACCCGAAAGGGCGCCGACGTTCGACAGGTGTTTCTTTGCGAGAGAATCTGTGTAATCTTCTTTGGAAAGGAAAGCAAATGACGGGGACCGCTCGCCGGTTCACTGGTGCGCCTTCCAGCGGGAAACCGATTGAGGAATGCTGATGCGTATCGCAAAGGTTGTCAGGACGGGACGAGTTGGGGAGGCAGGAAGCGATCCAATAGCTCTTGTTCATTCTCACTTTAATTTCGGTGAGAGAAGCCGGGTCTTTCCATCAGAAATGGCCTTTGAAATGCTTGAGCCGTTTGCGTTGAAAGGCACATGTACGGTTCTTAGGGGGCTTGGGGATGGTAACATCCCCCGGCTACCCGACTTTTTCCACCAACTTCAATGCTTGACTAAGTTCATATATTTGTATACTTTATACTCATGCGATCGATATCATTTTACAAGACTGATTCTGGCAACTGCCCTGTTGAAGAACATTTGGATTCGTTATCGGACACACAAGTTGCAAAAATCACCTGGGTTTTGAATCTGAATTTTTCGTCTCCTTTGTTTTATACACGATCAGGAATTAATCATTTTGACCAATTCTTTTCAAAAGAAGAGTCAAAAAACTCCCAGAAAGGAAATCAAGCTGGCTGAAAGAAAAGAGAAAGATTATTTGAGCAGGAGGTAAATATGGATGACCTTGATAAATATACCGAGAAAAGGAAAAATAAGAGTCCAAAATTTGCTCAAAACTACGACAAAGGTTATGAGCAGTTCAAAATTGGTGCTCTTCTCAAACAAGCCAGACTTGATGCAGGGCTTACCCAGGAGCAGGTAGCCACCAAATTGAAAACAGGCAAATCTGCCATTTCAAGAATCGAAAATCATGCTGAAGACATTCGGCTCTCTACCCTTGTAAACTATGCCCAAGCTCTTGGCAAAAGCCTTAAATTAGAAGTGGCATAACCCCAAAAGATAACCCATAAAGATTGAACTGCCCTGTTCATGAGCGAAATCGCAATTCCCGCCCGAACCGAGCAGGTCAGATTCAATCTATTTTTCAAGAAGCCCGTCGGACAGTCTATGCAGAGTCTATTTTAGATGGGGGCTGGTTTGGGAGTATGAGATTGACCGGGTGACAAAACCCGAGTAATTGAAATTCTCAAAACCGCTCTTTGACCTTCATGAATCCCGTCGGCAGCGCATGCTGGAGAAACCGCCGCCTGAACTTCATCACATCGAACGTCATGGTTCTCGTTCGATGTCCGCCGGGTTTGCGATAGCGGATGGTCACAGTGCGATTCTCCACCGAGGCGATTCGATGATCCGGTGCATTAATATACCGTCATGCCGCAAACACCCGTGCGGCAGCCGATGATCATCTGATGGATATATGACAGATTCGATTTTCTGGAGCAGAACTGCCAAAGGTACGGAGGAAAACTGCTGATCAAACCCTCCAAAAGCAATGTCCGTGCATTTTCTGAAGAATATCACCGGGACGATCCGCAAGGGAGGAGCGATTTCCGCACCAGCCCTGATCGGGGCTATAAACCCGAAAATTCGAGGCTGGGCGAACTATCACCGACACATCGTGGCCGGCAGGGTCTTCGGCAGGATGGACAACTGCATCTATAAGCAACTGTGGCGCTGGATGATTCGGAGATATCCGCGGAAACGAAAATCCCGGCTGGTACGGAAGTACTGGACGGACGGTAACCCGTGGCGGTTTTCAGCCGTCGGAAAGAAAATAGACGGTTCGGTTCGAAAATATGAACTCATCCGTGCACAGGTTACCCGACCCTCCATGATCATCGTCCCGCATTCATTTTGTTGGAGTGGTTGACAACACATGATAATGTTGTTATTAAATCCAACATGAATGCCGATAAGCTCATCAGCACACGCATTATCTATTCTGAATTTGCATTTGCAGAGTTGATACTGTGGCATCTTCCAAAACCAATGGTCGGGACCTCACACGAATTTAAGTACAGGCTTGCTTATGTAGTGCACGGAGAATGTGTGCTGCGATTTGATAATGAGCTGGGTAAAGGCGATCATCAGCATTTTGATGGAAAGGAAAGTGTCTATGTCTTCACTGCACCGGAACAGCTGATCGCCGATTTTCAAAATGAAATCGAGAGGTGGAACCATGAAAACCGTAACTCTTGATGTACGGGATCCTGCCGATTCTATGGCAGATTTTACAAATGCATGGAAATCAGGTAAATCTCAAAAGTCTGCACGAATCTCATTTTCGACCCCTGAATTGCTTTGGAAGGTATTCACCGCAAAACGCTGGGAATTACTTAAGGCCCTCTGCGGGGCAGGACCTGTGTCAATCCGTGAAGCATCACGGCGTGTTGGACGTGATGTAAAGGCCGTCCATGGGGACATTACCGCACTTTTAAAAGCTGGAATAATCATTCGCACAGAGGATAGACGAATTGTTTTTCCCTTTGAGGCTGTCAAA
This sequence comes from uncultured Desulfobacterales bacterium, assembly GCA_964573705.1. Classification (GTDB taxonomy): domain Bacteria; phylum Desulfobacterota; class Desulfobacteria; order Desulfobacterales; family Desulfococcaceae; genus JAABSQ01. Next base: position 35,584 of record CAZNLT010000042.1, on the reverse strand, counting down.
GTCGAGTTTTTATTGCATGCGGCATAGCCGAACATGGCACTTCAGGGGATAGCCAGGTGCTGAACTCCTATTTTTCAACATTTTCAAACCTCAGTGGAAGCCCTGGCTGCCCCTGAACGCCGGTGTTAGCGTGCAACGTGAAAGTCGCGTAAGTATTTGTTAATATATAGTTATTATACAATTAACCCGGCATTCTGCTGCCGGTATTCTACCAAGGCATGTATCTGAAGCAATTCCTTTGTGCGAAGCTCCCGGGGCAACGAAGCCTGCGGGACAAACGCCCCGGAAGAGAGAACCGCGAGGAGATCTCAACTCTGCAGGCACCAATGCGGTAAGGAGCCAGGATGGGACGGTATGGTCAACGTATGTGAATCAGTGCACCGCGTCGTCACGAGAACAGGCCGAAGGAGCTGAATGGCTTGAACCAAAAGGCAAGGCGAGCCGATGGGAGTGCGGGTATCGGTGAGAGCACTCGGGTCTTTCCATCAGAAATGGCCTTTGAAATGCTTGAGCCGTATGCGTTGAAAGGCGCACGTACGGTTCTTAGGGGACTGGGGGCCAGTATTGGCGCCTGGTTACCCGACCGAGTAACCGCCTTCTGCAGGGAAAACGCTGCCTCATGATTCGAACCATCGTTTCATTCGCCGCCAGAGAAACCGTTTTGCTTCTGCTGCTTGTGGTCTCACTGGCGCCGGCGCTCTTCGTCGGTGCGTTGGCGGATTCAGCCTCTCTCCAGCTATATGCATTATCCGGAGAAGTTGCCGATCTTCCCGTGCTTTCGGCGGTTGTCGCGGAGACAGTGGCCGGCTACAATGGCCTGCCGGTTGGGATCGCCGTGGCTCTTTGGCTGCTTTCGGCAATCTCATTCCTGTTGGCCGCGATCCGTTCGGAGTCCTCGCTGGTTTTTCGTCTTCGTTTCCTCTCGGCGTTTCTTTTCATTTAGTCCACCTTTCTGGGGTTCGTGGCGCTGGTTCTCGTCGCTTGGTCATTGCCCAGCGTGCCGCTGATTGCTCGACTCGACGAAAACTGGGCAGCCAAGGCCATCCCAGTGCTTATAGTCCTGGAGTTCATCCTGTTGGTTGGCCTGGCGTTGTTCTTCGCGGTGCGCGCCGCCAATTCTGCTGGAGGCGGCCGCGCCTGAGGGAGCCCGCCGGACAGTTTATGCAGGGGTCTATTTTATTTGGGGATTGGTTTGGGAGTATGAGATCGACCGGGTGACAAAACCCGAGTAATGGAAATTTTCAAAACCACTCTGAGATAAGCCGGCGCGGAAACGGGCAAAACCGAGGAACCGGATGCGGGAAAACCGCACGCGCGTCAGGGTTCTCGTACCGGAATGGCAGTATTTTTTTGTGCTGTTTTGATCAGACTTTTATCAAATGTCACAAATGCTTCTGCTTCTGCCGACAGAGCCAAATGAATGGCATCGGCAAAATCCATTCCATTTTGATGCCATTCAATCGCATTGAAGATTTCATGCGGATTTTCCAGATTCACATTTGACAATCCGAATAAGGATTGAAAAGCATTTGTGATTTCAGGCGGTTTGAAGTTATAGGCATACCGCAGCACCCATTCGCATTCGAGGACTACGGGTGTGGATATAAAAATGTTACCCGTCGAAAATAATGTTTTTGTTCTTCCAAATTGCATAGGATCATCGCCGGTCAGCAGCCGAACAATGACGTTTGTGTCTACTGAGATCATTATTTTCGCTCCAAAGCGCCCTTTTTAATCGCCTCGTTCATTTGGTCAATCGATACCGGCTTGCCCGAATATTTTAAAATTCCGGCCACTTGATCTATTTCGGTATGTTTAAATGGACGGGAAGGTTTCAATAGAATGCCGTCACCTGTGTCGGTAACGGTTAATTTTTGGCCTGTATTCAAATTGTATTTGTTTCTATATATTTTGGGTATAATCACTTGTCCCTTGCTGGATAATCTTGTTGTTTGCATTATCACCTCCGGGTAAAAAGTAAGAATTTGGTAAGATTATAGGTGTTCACTCGACAGAGGTCAATGAAATTTTTCCCTATCGGGATAGGGAGGGGCCATGGCGGATTTTCGGATTCTTTCGCGAGTTGGTTACGCAGAACCCGAGGTATTTTCGCTTCCACCGTCGACCGACGGCGCTTTTGTCCCGGTTTATTTTCAGCCGCAGTTTCTTCTCGATAAATCGGCTGATACTTTCCATCACTCGATCTCCCACCCGCTTGCTTCCGACAAAGATGAAATAGAGAATCACCCGGTCCAGTACGGTCGGTATCCCGAGCAACCGGACACCGCCCGGTTTGGGGAATCTCTTTCCGGCGCAGCGGCATAGGGGCGTAGGTGCCGGCTCCCTTTCGCCTCCGCTCGGCTGGATAGGGACTTTGACCAGGTTCGTATGATAATCCAGGCCATCGCCAGTTAGCGTTAACAGTCGGGACATGCCCAGAGCACACAACAACCTGTTTGAGCACCCTCCCTGCGATCACTGAATCTCGCTACGCGCGACCGCTTATGTAAGGCGCTCTCATATGACATCACCTCGCTTGACTATTACCAAATATGGTTATAATATGACCTTGTAAAATATGAGGTTAAAATAAAGAAGAAAAGTGCTGCGTGATTTAAAGAAGCTACCGAAGAATGTTCAGAAGTTGTTGTTCTTGTTGATTGAAGACCTCAAGGAAGATGGACCGATACAAAAAACTTGGCACAATTTTTCTCCATTGGGAAAGGATACATACCATTGCCATTTAAATTATCGGTATGTGGCCTGTTGGACTTTCCGGCAAGGGGAAATCGAAATTGAGGTGTATTATGTTGGCTCTCTTGAAAAAGCCCCGTATTGAAATTTCTCTTCAAGGTGAAAATGTTGGCGAACTCATCGAATGGATCAGCAAAAAATATGAAGTGAATATTCTAACTTCTGACCAAGATGAGAGTATTGCAATTGAAGAGACGGATTTCTGGCAAGAAATGCAATCAAACAGGATAGGTAACCTTCTTTCTGCCGCTCGTCTTAAAGCGAATTTGTCCCAATCCCAACTGGCTGAAAAACTTGGAATTCGTCAGAATATGATAAGTGACTATGAAAGAGGTAAGCGTCGTCTCACGCCGGATATGGCAGAGCGGATTGCGGAGACTCTTAATATCAAGGTTGAAAGAATATCCTAATACGATCGGGATAAGGAAACGCGTGTAGGATTCCAATTCAAACCCCTTTCGTTTGCATTTTAAAGAGGTTAAAAAATGAAACCAATGGAAAAAACGTTTGATTTGATTTGCCCAATTTCGTTCAAAAAATCCGACCGCACCCTTTCCCTGCCGAAAAGAATGATTTATATTTTCAGAAAGTTTCAGTAACCCAAAAAGCGGAATCGAATGTGAGGAATGCCAAATTCAGAGAGGACCGACTATGATCTATGAGTTCAAAGGAAAACGACCGCGGATCGGGAAGAATGTTTTCATCGCGCCGAGTGCCACGGTGATCGGGGATGTGGAGATCGGAGACAATGCCTCCATATGGTACAACACGGTCATCCGCGGCGACTCCGACGCCATCACCATCGGCAGAAACACCAATGTGCAGGACAACTGCACCATCCATGTGGATGAGGGCAAACCCGCAGTGATCGGGGATAATGTCACCATCGGCCACAATGCGGTGGTTCACGGGTGCACAGTCGAAGACAACTGCCTCATCGGCATTCACTCCACCGTGCTGAACGATGCCCGTATCAGAAAAGGGTCTATCGTCGCCTCCAATGCCGTGATCAAAGAGGGCCAGGCCGTTGGCCCGTTTCATCTGGTGGCCGGCATCCCCGCGGAAATGAAAAAGGAGTTTTCAGAAGACATTATAGAGGTCATCCAGGTCCCCGCCGATATCTACGTCAAAAAGGCGGCGGAATTCATGAATCTCAAACCCATTGAAAAATAAAAAAAATCAACCGATCACTTAAAAAGATAAAGGAGAATCATGGCTGAAAATACCGGCAGGGAAACCGGATGGGTCTGGGTCTGGATACAGGACCCGGGAAAGAATGACCAGATCGTGGGCCAGCACTATGAAGAGGATGATATCTCTTTCATCCCCACTTTTGCGGATAAGGACGCCGCTCAAAAATGCTATCACAAACTCGCCAAGGACGGGATCTCCAAATACGAGGCCCAAGCCATCCATTACCATGATTTGGTAAAAGAGGCGTCCAAGAATGACTTTTTGATCTTTATGTTGAATGAGGAGGGGGAAATACTGCAAAAAATCGATCCCAAGAATTGACCGAATTCTTTCGAAGAGGGTTTAGGACGGGACGTTCCGATCACCGTTTCCGGCCGAAAAGCCGGAAACGGTAAATACAACCGATCGGTTTAGGTCTCTTCGACGGTAATCGCGTCTTCTTCACAGACTTCCACACAGCTGTCGCAGCCAATGCATTCTTCGGCGTTCACCGGAACAGACTTCCCGTCCTGCATTTCATATACATCGGTAGGGCAGACATCCACACACTCTTCGCAACCCGCGCATTTGTCTTCGTCAACAATCGGATTAAAAGCCATTCGTTTTTCTCCTTTCTTATTAAAAAAAAGGCCGAAATCAATTTTCAGCCTTACCTTCTCAGGCGTTCCTGAAGTCCCTTATACCAATTGAAGAACCGAGTCAAGCCTTGCAATCATTTTTTTGGATGTGACAACAAAAAAATGAATCTGGAAAATTCATCAAAATAATCAAAGCTTTAGAACTGCATTATCATTCACCTTTTTCTTTAGAAGCCTGAATTGCGTTCAGTCCGTTTCGAAACCGATTGGATATGAATCTGGAAACCCGATGAGAGTAAATCTCACCTTCCGGCGTCATCCCTTGTATGTCGCCGGTCTTAAAAAATGCGCCAAGGAGCCGGCGGCCGGTCCGCTCCCGCTCATCTTCAAAATCCCTGTTCGAATGACGAGAAGCGCCGCTTTCTGCACCGTTTTGGAGGTGGTTTATTGACTTCAGAAAGTTGAGGACTCGTCCAAGGCGCAGGAGGGTCACCGATTCCAGCCGAGAGGTGGTATCGGATATAGGCAGAGCGGTGGATCGCATCCGGGAGAAGGGGTCGGGCAAAAGTCCCGACCGGCTCACCGCTTCAAAATCGATGCTGCCCGGCGCCGGATAATAGACCGACACCCCGGCCAAAGTGGGTCTGGCGGCAAGATACAACAGGTCTTGGACCGATTCATCGGCGGTCTGCCCCGGCGCACCGACAATAATATAGGTCACCGTTTTCAGCTCTTCTTTATGGGCGGAACCGATGGCTGCATCGACAGCCGATCTCACATCCGGACGCAGAAAGCGCTTGATGCGGGCCGCCGACGTGGTCCCCAGCGACAGGTTCAGGGTCCGAAAACCGGCCTTTTTCATTGCCCGGATCACCGTCTCGTCCAGGGAGGGCGCAAACAGGCCGTTCATGGCCCGAAGCTCCAGGCCCGGAGCTCCGAATCGTTTGGTGATCTCATTTAGAAGCCGCAGAAACCATTCCCGATCCAGCGAGAGATTCTCATCCTCAAAATCGATAAACCGGACATTCCACAGATTCACCCCTTCCTGAATCTCGGCGATCACCGAATCGACAGTCCGCCTTCGGTAGGAAAGCCCGGAGGCGCCCACCGAACAATAGGAACATTTCATGGGGCATCCCCGGCTGGAGACGATCACGGCGCTTCCGGCGGATTTACGTCGGTAGTAATGGTGCGGCATCAGATCCAAAGCCGGGTGCGGATAGTCGGCCAACGATGCCATCATCGCCGGCGGATTCAGGTGAAAAGACCCGTCCGGCCGCCGAAAACCGATGCCGGGAACCTCGGCAGGATCCCGACCCTCCCGCAGCGCCTCGGCGAGCTGCGGCATGCCGGCTTCCCCTTCCCCGCGAAGGACGTAGTCCACGGCCTCATGGCGCAGAACCGCTTCCGGCAGCGCCGTCGGATGATGCCCGCCCAACACCGTCATGCACTCTGGGTGAAAGGCCTTGACCGTTCGGGCGGTTTCGAGGGCCATATCGCTGTAGGCGGTGAAAAGCGATGAAATCCCCACCAGAAAGGCCCCGGATGCCCGTGCCATATTCCCGATGTGCTCAAAGCTGTATCCGAAATGGCGGTATTCGTGAAACAGGCCAAAGGGAGAGAGGTCGGGCCGGCCGTAAAAGGCCTTGAGGTAATCCATCTCCGTCGGATACGCCCGGGGACGGCTTTTTGGGGTGGCCAATCCGTCGAGAATGCTTACCGAGAACCCCTGGCGCCGCAAGGCCGATGCGATGCAGGCCAGGCCATAGGGCAGGGTCCGTTTGGCGGTCAGGTAAAAATCCTGAACCGGGGGCTGAATCAGAAGGATGTCGACCATCGATGCCGGAAGAAAAACCGGGTTGGAAACGGGGGGTCAGGTTGGGAGGCTGCGGTTGACGTTCATGCTGTCATAGGACCGGAAAATGAGCCGCTCCCGGTCCAGCCGATCTTCGGGAAACGGGGTCGGTTCCAGGGTCTTCAGCTGTTCCTCCGCCTGGACTCTGAAGGGGATCGCATCCCACCCCTGGCCGATCTTTTTGCCGGAAAGGGTGTCCAGCACCGACACGGCGGTACCGTCGGAGACCATGCACAAAGGGATTTGCACCGGGCCCCGGAGTCGGGCCGCGGCCAGAATCTCCCGCTCCCAGGAGCCGAGAGAGGCGGCGGCGCATTTGACCGCCAGAAACGGGGAGCCGTTCACCCGCACCAGGAGGTCGATCTTGGACCGATAGACTTCCCCTTGAACGGTCACCGCCATGGGCGCATCCACTTCGATCTCCGCTTTGGCATATCCTTTGTTTTCCACCAATATTCGCTCCACCTGCTGGCGGTTGCCTTCCGATCCCACATCCGGAATTTCCCGGCCGGTGATAAAGTCGATGACGGTTTCCATTTCCTTTGTCGTGGTCACATTCGCCTCCGCATTCGTGTTACCGGATATCCTTATCCGTTCTGAAGCAGGGATTCTCCGGTCATCTCTTCGGATGTTTCCAGCCCCATCACCTCCAGAAGGGTCGGGGCGATGTCCCCCAGCTTGCCTTCTTTTAAACGGGAGCTTTTCCGACGGTCGTCCACCAGAATGAAGGGGACCGGGTTGAGGGTGTGGGCGGTATGGACCTTTCCGTTTTCATCGAGCATCTTTTCGGCATTGCCGTGATCTGCCGTGATCAGAACGGCCCCGTTTCGGGAAAGCATTTCTTCCACCACCCGGCCCGCGCACCGATCTACGGTTTCACAGGCTTTCACCGCGGCATCGATGATCCCGGTGTGACCCACCATGTCCATATTGGCAAAATTGAGGATGATGACGTCATGCTTCCCGGACCGAATATTCTCGATGACCGCATCCGCCACCGCCTCGGCGCTCATCTCCGGTTTATGGTCGTAGGTGGGCACCTCCCTCGGAGAAGGAATCAGGATGCGCTCCTCGTTGGGAAACGGCGTCTCTTCCCCGCCGTTGAAAAAATAGGTGACATGGGCATATTTTTCGGTTTCCGCGATGCGCAGCTGCCGCAGCCCGTTTCGACTGAGCACCTCCCCCAGAATCCCCTTCAGGGACACCGGTGGGAATGCAGCCGGCAGATCATAGGTTTCGTCATACCGGGTCATGGTGACATACCCGCTCAGCCGAGGTCGATTGGAAATATCGAAGAAGTCGAAATTCGGCTCGGTAAAAGCCCGGGTGATTTCACGGGCCCGGTCCGCTCGAAAATTGAAAAAGATGACTCCGTCTCCATCGGAAACCACGACCGGTTCGCCTCCCTCGGGGATAATCGCGATCGGCTTCACAAACTCATCGGTCTCCCCACGATCATAGGCACGGGCCACCGCCTGAACCGGATCGGATTCCGTCACCCCTTCGCCATCGGTATAAAGCCGAAAGGCTTTTTCGATGCGATCCCACCGCTTGTCCCGATCCATGGCGTAATACCGACCGCAAATGGTGGCGATTGCGCCGTACCGGTGCCGATCCATATGGTCGGTCACTTGCCGCAGATAGTCGATTCCGGCGGTGGGCGAGGTGTCCCGGCCGTCGAGAATGGCGTGGACAAAGATCTGTTTCACCCCTTTTCGCCGGGCCATATCCAGCAGAGCCAGAAGATGGGTCAACTGGCTGTGGACCCCGCCGTCGGAGACCAGGCCCATCAGATGGAGCCGCCCGCCCGTCTGATTGACCGTTTCCATCAGCTCGCTCATGGCCGGATTTTCAAAAAATTCTCCGTTTTGAACCGCCAGATCGATACGCAGGAGATCCTGGTAGACCACCCGTCCGGCGCCGATATTGAGATGGCCGACCTCGGAGTTGCCCATAATCCCCTCGGGCAAACCCACCGCCTCGCCGGAGCAGACCAATTGAGTATGCGGGTATTCCGACTCCAACCGATTGAGGTTCGGGGTTCTGGCCAATAAAACGGCGTTTCCGTCGACAGCCGGGTGGATCCCCCAGCCATCCAGAATCATGAGCAAACAGGGTCGGTCAGTCTTCATCTTCCACCAAGGCCTCTACTTCGAGTTCGTTCTCGCTTTCAATCAGGCTCGGGGTCTTGATGCGCTCGGCATCGGCCCAGAGCCCCTCCAGATCATAGAACCTGCGTACCGAATCATAGAAAACATGGATGATCACATGGCCGTAGTCCATCAAGACCCAGTGACCTTCACGAATGCCTTCCACATTGATCGGCTTTTTTCCCTGCTCCTTTAAAAAGGTTCGAATGTTTTCGGCGATCGCCGTCACCTGCCGGTTCGAACGACCGCTGCAAATGATAAAAACATCCGCAATGGATGTCAGGTCGTGGACATCCAGGACCACGACGCCGAATGCCTTTTTGCGGATAGCCGCTTTGACATAAAGATCTAAGGACGAATCATCCGTCATGAAATATCATGCACCTCATTTAAAAAATTATAGGTGGTGTGTCGTCCGGATCGAGGTCGATTCCGGACATCCGGCGATCTTATTCCCGAATCTGACCGTCGCCGAACACCACGAATTTGGTGGTGGTCAATTCCTCCACCCCCATGGGACCGAAGGCATGGAGCTTGGAGGTGCTGATGCCGATTTCAGCCCCCAGCCCCAGCTGTCCGCCGTCATTGAACCGGGTGGAGGCGTTCACCATGACCACGGAAGCGTCCATCTCCCGAACGAACCGTCTGGCCCTTCGGTAATCCGATGTGACAATCGTTTCGGTATGGCTGGAGCCGTACCGGGTCATGTGGTCGATGGCCGCATCCATATCCGCAACCACTTTGACAGCCAGGATCAGATCCAGGTATTCGGCCTCCCAATCGGCCCGGGTCGCCTCCGCCGCCTGCGGAATCATCCGCCGGGTTTCTCGGCATCCGCGGAGTTCCACCCCGGCCGCCTGAAACCGTTCGGCCATTCGCGGCAGAAACGCAGGGGCCGCGCTCTGATGGACCAGCAGGGTCTCCAGGGCATTGCAGACACCGGGCCGCTGCACCTTGGCATTGAGGCAGATCTTCTCGGCCATGTCGAAGTCGGCGCCCTCGTCCACATACACATGGCAGACGCCCTTGTAATGCTTCAACACCGGGATTTTGGAGTTTTCCACCACGAAGCGGATCAGCCCTTCCCCGCCCCGGGGAATGATCAGGTCGACGAATTCCTCCTGCTTCAGTAAAAGGTTCACCGCCTCCCGGTCCCGAACCGGCACCACCTGGACCGCTTTTTCCGGCATTCCGGACTCGCGCAGGACACTGCCGACCACATCGGCCAATACCTGATTGGAGTGAAGCGCCTCGGAGCCGCCCCGCAGGATCACCGCATTGCCCGCTTTAAAACAGAGGCCGGCCGCATCAATGGTGACATTGGGCCGGGATTCGTAAATAATGCCGATCACCCCGAGGGAAATCCGCATTCGAGAGACCTGAAGCCCATTGGGTCGGGTCCAGGTTTTGGTGACAGCGCCCACCGGATCTTCCAGCTCCGCCACCTCCCGAAGCCCCTCGGCCATCCCGGTGATGGTAGCGGGGGTAATGGACAGCCGATCCAGCATGGCATCAGACAGCCCCATTTCACGGCCCCGCTCCAGATCCTTGCGGTTTTCCGCCTGAATCCGGTCGTCTTCCGCTTCGAGCCGGTTGGCGATTTTGATCAGCACCGCATCCTTTTTTCGAGATTCGCACCGGGCCATTTCCACCGAGGCGGCCCTTGCCGATCGGGCCATATTGGAAATGATCGTTTCAATGCTCATGAAATTCTCCCGCCGTTTTCCCTATGATAAGCATAAATTATTAATTTTCCATCAGATCAATATAGGATTTCAGCTCCATCACCCGATTTTTGACGATATTCATCCGATCTTCCACCCGCATGGGGGTGTACATGGTGCCCTCAAACCCGGCATAGATGTTGTCGATCAGGGCGAATTCAAGATCCCGGTACTGAAGCCACTCCGACTGGGCCGCCTTGAGCGCCGTCTGTCCCTCGGGCTGAAGCCGCCCCCGCAGTTCCTGGTAAATGCGGTTGAGTTCTCCGTCCCACATATCGTAGGCGGCAAAGAGGCAGTGGGTCATGCCGGCGGTGGTGTCATCCTTGACCATACATTCGGCCAGCCGCCGGTCGATGGAATGGAGTCTTTCCTTCACGGGAAGCGGTTCGGGGGCCGGCAAATACGCCGGCACATCGGATACCGGCAGGTTCAAAAACAGGGCCAGATTCTGCCATTTTCCGTCCCGGGAAAAATAGAGATAGGCGAGGTCCACCCCTTGGCCGTTGATCAAGACCTGGTAACGGGTATCGGATACCTGCCGAATCACCACCCGGTCGACCGAATTCTCGGTCCATCGGGTGTCGCCGCAGGGCGCACAAAATTTCCTTACCGTGGTTCCGGGAGAAATCAGTTCCGATGCTTTTTCGGCGGCGGGCCCGGATATCCATGCCGCCTGGTCCGCCGAAACCGTTCCCGCGCCGGCCATCAGACAATAGACGGTCAGGAAGATGGCTTTTCGAAGCATACCAAACCTCTGTCGGTTCGTAAGAGGGGGCGGGACTTTGCCGAAATCGGTGAAGGAGAGAAAATCACTCTTCTCCGGTGATGGTCAGGTTGTCTCTGTGGATGACCTCATCATAGGGTTTTTCACCCAGCACGGCTTTAATCTCCCCGGTCTTCAGGCCCATGATTTTTCGAATATCCCCGGCGCTGTAGTTGACCAGACCGATTCCGAGAATGTCGCCGCCGCCGTTTTTGAAGGCCACCGGCGCGCCCACACTGAAATCACCTTCCACCCCTTTGATGCCGGCGGGAAGCAGGCTTTTCCCGTTTTCAAGCAGGGCCCGCACCGCCCCGGAATCAATCCGGATAATGCCCCTGGGCTTGGTGGTGAATCCGATCCAGCGCTTTCGGTTGGCCATTTTTTGATTTTTGGGGATAAAAAAAGTGCCGTGGGTTTCGCCGGCGGCCATCCGCAGCAGAATATCCGGCTTGTCCCCCCGGGCGATGATCATGGGGATTCCCGCCGTATTCACCTTGCGGGCCGCCCGAATCTTGCTCAGCATGCCGCCGGTGCCCAGGGCCCCGGGAATATCCCCGGCCAGTTGCTCGATCTCCCGCCGAATGGCGGTGACCATCGGAATCAGTTCGGCATCCCGGTGGGTGCGGGGATCTTTGGTGTAGAGGCCGTCGATATCGGTTAAATTGATGAGCACATCGGCGTTCATCAAGAGGGCGATCATGGCCGAAAGGTTGTCGTTGTCGCCGAACTGGATTTCCTCCACCGATACGGTATCGTTTTCATTGATGATGGGCAGTATCCCCCATCCCAACAGGGTATGAAGGGTATTGCGGGCGTTGAGATACCGTTTTCGGGCGTGGAGTCCGTCGCCGGTGAGCAGAACCTGCGCCACCTTCTTTCCGTACACCTCGAAGGCTTTTTCATACTCCCGAATCAGCCCGGCCTGACCCACCGCCGATACCGCCTGGCGCTCGGGAATGGCATCGGGACGACGGGGAAGACCGATTTTTTTCACCCCCGCAGCCATGGCGCCGGAAGAGACCAGCACCACCTCCCGGCCCGCATCCATCAGGGCGCTGATCTGCCGGCTCAGGGATTCGATCACATCCAGATTCAGCCCGTGGTCTCGGGTGATGACGTTGGAGCCGACCTTCACCACCATGCGATGGGCGGTCTCAACCGTGTTGGGATGTTTTTTCATCTTCGAATTGTTTCAGGAGTTGAATGATTCGGGATTTCAGTTCGGAAATGCCGTCTCCGGTGAGCGCGGAAATCGTCATAAAGGGCGCCGAATCCCCCCGCTCCGCGGCGGCCGATTGAAACAGTTCCTCGGCCACTTCCGAACCGGGAAGATCCATTTTATTGAGCACCACGATCTGGGGTTTGCGAGCCAGGGAGGCATTATAGAGGGCCAGCTCCCGGTTGACGGCGTCATAACTCGCCAGGGGATGGTCGGGGTCCATATCCGGCCCGTCGATCAGGTGGACCAGAATTCGGGTCCTTTCGAGATGCCGCAGGAATTGAATCCCCAGGCCGGCCCCGGAATGGGCCCCCTCGATCAGGCCGGGAATATCCGCTACCACGAAAGATTCCCCCCAATCGGTCTGAACCACCCCGAGGTTGGGCGTCAATGTGGTAAAGGGGTAATCGGCGACTTTGGGCTTTGCAGAGGAAAGGACGCTGATCAGGGTGGACTTGCCGGCATTGGGAAGCCCCATGATGCCCACATCGGCCAGAAGCTTGAGTTCCAGTTTGAGGGTCCGGGTTTCACCGGGTTCACCGGGTTGGGCGAAGCGGGGGGCCTGATGGGTGGCGGATTTGAACCGGGTATTGCCCTGACCGCCTCGGCCGCCCCGGGCGATGACGGCGGATTCTTCGGGTTCGGTGAAGTCCTTGAGCACCTCACCGGTGTCGGCATCCAGAACCAGGGTGCCGGGAGGAAGATCCAGAGTCAGGTCCGCTCCGTTCCTCCCGGTTTTCTGTCGCCCTTGACCGCCGCTGCCGTTTTCGGCCCTGAAATGTTTCTGGAACCGAAAATGGTAGAGGGTGCGTTTTCGGGGGGATGCCCGCAAAATGACATCGCCGCCTTTTCCCCCGTCGCCGCCGTCGGGCCCGCCTTTGGGGATGAACCGCTCCCGTCTGAAACTGACGCAACCGCTTCCCCCGTCCCCGGACTGAACGGTGACGGTCGCCTCATCAATGAATTTCACTCGAAAGGGATCACTCGGGATAAACGGAGGCGCGTTTTTTGGATTTGCCCATCCGTTCATAGGTTACGACGCCGTCGACCAGGGCGAACAGGGTATAGTCTCTGCCCAATCCCACGTTCTCGCCGGGATGAATTCTGGTCCCCAACTGCCGGACCAGAATGTTGCCGGCCCGGACCTTCTCACCGCCGTATCGCTTCACCCCGCGACGCTGGCCGTTGCTGTCGCGCCCGTTTTTGGAACTGCCGCCTGCTTTCTTATGTGCCATGGTGCTTACTCCTCACTTTTTTCCTGAACCTCTTGTTTTTCCTGAAGGGCCTGTTTTTCCTGGAGGGTCGGGGATTCGGCCGGTTCCGGCTCCGCAGAGGATTTCTCGGCCAGCCGTCCGCTTCCGATGCTGTCGACCTTGACCGCCGTATAGTATTGGCGATGGCCCTGTTTGCGACGGTATCGTTTTCGCCTCTTATATTTGAAGACAATGATCTTTTTGGCCCGGTCCTGCTCCACGATGCGCCCTTCGACCCTCATACCGTCCACAACCGGCCGGCCGATCTCGACATTGTCGCCGTCCGAAACCATCAGCACTTGGTCGAACATCACCGGGGCGCCCACCTCTCCGGGCAGTTTTTCCACCCGGAACACTTCTCCCTCTCGGACCTTATACTGCTTTCCGCCCGAGCTCACGATCGCGTACATGGGAATATACCTCCTTTAATCAGACTCGTTTCCATGGGAACGTAAAAAATAGATAATATTAGTAGAACCAGAATTTTTGTCAAGAAGTTTTTAAGCCATTTCCACGAGTCCGATCAGGACCGTCTCCTGGCCCGAGTCGGACGGCGCCACCCCATTCGGCCGAATCAATCGGGACAACATCCGCCGGGGGGAGATCCCGGCACGATACATCCTCAGAGAAACCGTTTCATCCGCCGATGAAGCCGTTGAAACCGGCGGCGGACCGGGACCTTCCGAAGCCGATATCAGACCGTTCAAATACTTTTGAAGGATGTTTTGAAACTCGGGGGATATCGCCCCTTCACCGGAAGGAACGGGAATCGATTCGATTCGGTCCGCTTCCGTGATTTCCGGAAAACGGTCCCTCATCTCTTCAATAACCGCGGGACTGGTGGTCACCCAGACGGCGGGCGGTTCCGGGTCGGCGAGCACCAGACGGGCCCAGGCCCGAAGCCGGTCCCCTGTCCTGCGGGTCCCGGGGTCTCGAAGCAGCCGTGGGGAAGATCCGGGTACCCGTCCCGGAAAGTCTTCATCGGCCGCGTCGCCCCTCAGATGATACATCAGGTCCTTCTCCATGGTCCGGAAGGAACTCAGATTGCTCTCCACCTCCCAATCATGGCGGTCGAACTCCTGGGCCATGCAGAGAAACACCCGCGCGGAGAAGGTCGGGTCCGGCCCCTCCGCCTCGGGTTCACCGGCCAGGGTTTTCCGCAGATCGGTTCGAATCCGGTGGACGGAAAACTCGTCATAAAAAGGAACATCGACCCCGCCGGCCTTCAGAAAGGCTTTCTCCGCTCCCGCGTGGGTATCGGCCCACCGGCGATAGTCCCTCAGTACCGCCTCCAGCTGCTCCGCCTCTCCGGTCACGGGGATTCGAACCACCAGGGTCCCCGCTTCCGCTCCGGTCTGGACGGAAGGGGGAATGTGAAGAGCGGAGGGCTGATACACCGCGGTTTTTTCAAAACAGCCGGCCAGCCCTCGAATTATAGAGGGCGGCAAAAAGGTCATTGGAAAATAGGTGGGAATCATAAAACTCCTTAGGTCAATTTGGAATCTCGGGGCGCCACCCCTTTGGAAATCAGTTGGTTTCGAATCTCATCGGCCAGGGCCCAGTTCCGTTCCCGGCGGGCCGCCTCTCTTTGGTCCATCAAAGACCGGATTTCCGGGTCTTCGACTTCGCCGCCGAAATCGAACACGTTGAGCACCCCGTCGATCTGGCGGAAGGCCTCGATGATCTTTTCGGCCCCGGCCCGATCCAGCCCCCCCGCCGGAATCAAGGAATTGATCCGTTTAATGTTCTTGAACAGAGAGGCGATGGCCGCCGAAATATTGAGGTCGTCGTCCATGGCGGTGATAAACCCCTGGCGAATATCGTACAGAAGCTGGTCCAGTTCCGGATAGGAAGTTCCCGATTCCAGCTCCCGCAGGCTTCTCAGACAGGCATCCAGACGGCCGAGGGCCCGCCGGGCCGCGTCCAGGCTTCGGTTCGAAAACCGGACCGGCTTCCGGTAGTGGGCCGACAGCAGCCAGAAACGGATTTCCCGGCCGGTATAGCCCCGGCCCAGTAAATCCTCCAGGGTCAGGCCGGGCCGGTTCAGGTCGAGCTTTCTGCCGTTTTCCAGGACCCGGTCGCAGTGCAGCCAGAAGCGGGCCAGGGGTTTTCCGGTCAGGGCCTGGGCGATGGCGATTTCATTTTCATGGTGGGGGAAGACCAGCTCCCGGCCGCTGGTATGGATATCGAAGCTTTCCCCCAGATACTTCATGGACATGGCCGCGCACTGAATATGCCAGGAGGGGCGGACATTGCCCCAGTCGGTGCTGGTGTAAATCCCCCGCTTCAACTCGGTGAGTCGGCACCGCTTGAACAGGGTGAAATCCCGGGGATTCTCCTTTTCGTATTCATCCAGGTCGACGGTGGAACCGAGCCGGATCTTTTCCAGGTCGATGCCGGACAGGCTGCCGTAATCGGAAAACCGGGAGATGTCAAAATAGAGCGACCGCAGCTTTTCATAGGCGAATCCTTTCCGGACCAGCTTCTCGGCCAGGGCCACCATCTCCTCCACATGTTCGCTGGCCCGGGGGTAGCGGTCCGCCGGTTGGACGCCCAAGACCGCCAGATCTTTTCGAAAGGCATCGATATAGCCCCGGGTGAATTCCGACAATTCCATGTCGGCCTCGGCCGAACCGTTGATGGTCTTGTCGTCCAGATCGGTGATGTTCATGACGTGGGTGACGTCGTAGCCCCGGTATTCGAGATATCGGCACAACAGATCCGAAAAGACGAAGCGCCGCCACTCGCCGGGATGAAGCCGGGCATGGGCGGTGGGCCCGCAGGAGTAGATCGACACCTTTCCCGGCACCAACGGCTCAAAGGTCTCCTTGGTTCGGCTCAGGGTGTTGAAAAGCTTCATGGCCACGGTGTCCCGCACGGTAAACAGATCGGTGCTCAGATACCGCTCCCCGCCGTCGGGAAAGATGGTCACGATGACCCCTTCCTCCATGGCTTCGGCCTCCCTGGCCGCGATCACCATGGCCGCCCCGCTGGACATGCCCACGAAAAGCCCTTCCTCCTTGGCCAGCCGCCGGGTCATGTCAAAGGCCTCTTCATCGTCGATGTTGATCTTTTCGTCCAGGCGGCTTTTTTCGAACAGGCCGGGCTCATAGGCCTCTTTCATGTTCTTGAGGCCCTGAAGCTTATGGCCCAGGTACGGCTCCACCCCGATGATCCGGATGTCCGGATTGTATTCCTTCAGCCGCCGCGACAAGCCCATCAGGGTTCCGGTGGTTCCCATGGTGGCCACCAGTTTGGTGATTCGCCCTTCGGTCTGGGCCCAGATCTCGGGGCCGGTGCCGTAATAGTGGGATTTCCAGTTGGCTTCGGTGTTGTACTGGTCGGCCATGAAGTACTCGTCCGGGTTTTCCCGGGCCAGCCGGTAGACCTCTTCGATGGCGCCGTCGGTGCCCATATGGCCCGGGCTGAGGAGAATTTCCGCGCCCCGGGCCTGAAGAATCTTCCGGCGTTCGATGCTGGCCGATTCCGACATCGCCAGCAGCAGTCGGTAGCCCTTGACCGCGCAGACCAGGGCCAGACCGATCCCGGTGTTTCCGCTGGTGGCCTCGATCACCGTCTTGCCCGGCGTCAGTTCCCCGGATTCCTCCCCGGCCTGAATCATGTAAAAGGCGGCCCGGTCCTTGATCGACCCGCCCGGGTTCATGTATTCCAGCTTGGCCAGAATCCGGACCCGTGGGTTGGGGTTTAGGCGGCGAATCTCCACCAGCGGGGTATTGCCGATGGCATCTAAAATCGAATAGGTCATGGGTGTAATATTCCGTTGATGATTTCCAGGATCGCTTCCTGAACACGGGCGGGGCCCTGAGCGGCGTCCACGATCCGAAACCGATCCGGCTCCCGCCGGGCCAGGTCCAGATACCCGGCACGCACCCGTTCATGAAAACCGAGGGCCTCTTCCTCAAACCGGGTTTGTTCATCCTCTCCGGCATCTGCATCGATTCGGCGCCAGGCCCGGGAGAGGCCGATTTCAGGAGACAAATCCAGCAAAAGCGTCAGATCCGGTTTAAAATTGCTGAGAAGCAGCCGATGCAGATCGCAAAGCAGGTCGACATTCAAACCCCGTCCATATCCCTGATAGGCCAGGGTGGCGTCTAAATAACGGTCGCAGAGGACCGTCTCTCCGCGGGTCAGGGCGGGGCGGACCACCGTCTCCACATGCTGAACCCGGTCGGCCATATACATCAACAGCTCGGCCTTATGAACCAGGTCTTTGTTGTCGGGATGGAGCAGAATGGCCCGAATCCGGGCACCGATGTCGGTGCCCCCCGGCTCCCGGGTCATCCGGCAGGGAATTCCGTCTTGAGCCAATGCTTTCGCTATCGCCCGAATCTGGGTCGTCTTTCCCGACCCCTCGATGCCTTCAAAGGTAATGAACATCGGTTTCGCCGGCTACTCGGAGGGTTCTTCCGGCGGTTTTCCGCGATACAGGTTCCGGCCCAGCATGCGATTGTAAGAGGTCCAGGGCTGGTTGGGGTCTTCCCCGGCGATGAATTCCCGAATCCCGTTCATTTTGGCGTCGATGTCGTCGATCTGGTTCAGGAGGACCGCTTCCATCAGCCTCGGCGGTTCCGGAGAGCCGAACTCCCGGCTGCCGTGGTGGCTCACCACCATATGCTTGACCAGCATGGCGGTCTCCGAAGGAAACCCTTCCAGTTCCCGAATCTTATCGTCGATCATGGCGCACCCGATCACGATATGGGTCAACAGTTTTCCTTCATCCGAGTACCCGATGGCGAATTGGTATTCGAACTCCCGGATTTTGCCGATGTCGTGAAGAACGGCGCCGGCCAGAAGAAGATCCAGATTGACTCCGCTGTAGTGCTTGGCGATCTCCTTGGCCAAAACCGTCATGGAAAGGGTATGCTCCAGAAGCCCGCCGATATAGGCATGGTGCATCTTTTTGGCGGCGGGAGCGGTTTTAAAGCCCCGGACGAACTCCTCATCCGCCCAGAACGCCTCCAGCAGCTGTCTGATATGGGGGTCCCGAATGCACTCGGTCACCGTCCGCTTCAACCGATCGAACATCCGGTCCGGATTCCGGACGGTGACCGGCAGAAAATCGGCGGGGTCCACGGTGTCAGTATCGCAACAGACCAACCCCCGCACCGTCAGTTGAAGCCCGCCCCGGAATTCGGAAACCGCCCCGGTCACCCGCACAAAAGCCCCGGATACGGCCGCCCCGTTGATCTCTTCCACATTATCCCAGGCCACGCCTCTGATATCGCCGGTCCGGTCCGCAAAGCTGAAGCTCAGAAAGCTGTCTCCGTTTTTTTTCCGGCCCATGCTTTTTTCGGCCAGAACAAAGACATCGTCGATCGAATCTCCGACGCAGAGCATGTTGACAAACTGTTTTTTTCGATCCATCAGGAATCCAGTTCCCACCCCTTCAGCTCCTCCAGAGCATCATAATCGGTCATATCGCACCGCAGGGGGGTAATAATGATATAATTGCGGCAGAGGGCGTCGCCATCGATATTGAGATCTTCTCCGAAGATTCGGCTGTCGCTCCCCAGCCAGTGGTAGGCCCGGTTGCGGGGATCGACCCGTTTTTCATAATATTCCTGTGATAGAACATCGATTCCCTGCCGGGCGATCCGCACCCCGGCGGTCTTTCGGAGGGGAATGTCCGGTAGATTCACATTCAGTATGGTTCCGAATGGAAGCCCTTTCTCCTTCACGTTCAGGGCCAATTTTTCGGTAAACCGGGCCGCATCCTCATAGTGCTCGACCTTGTATCCGTTGATGGAGACGGCGATGGCCGGCAGCCCGAACAGGGCCGCCTCCCGGGCCGCCGCCACCGTTCCCGAATAGTTGATGCTCACCCCCACGTTGGCGCCCGGATTGATGCCCGAAACCACCAGGTCGGGTTTTTCCTTCAGGATCTCGATCAGGCCCAGTTTGATGCAGTCGGCCGGTTTTCCGTCTACCCCGTATCCCTTCCATCCGCCGTTGACGATGATCTGCCGGGTCCGAAGGGGGCGGTACAGGGTAATGCCATGGCTCACGGCGCTTCGCTCGTGATCCGGGGCCACCACCGTCACCGAATGATCCTGGCTGAATCGTTTGTAAAGCGCCCACAGTCCCGGGGCATAAATGCCGTCGTCGTTGGTCAACAGTATCTTCATGACTCCATCGCCGGTCCAAACACCTGATTCGCGCCATCCCGCTCTTGACTTTTCCGGCGCAACTTGGTTTTATACTTCATATGCCGTCGGCATTCAACTGATAATCTTCTCTCCTTCGGGAGACCTTTGTAGAGGTCTTGGTCCCGTTCAAAGATCAAGGCCATTTTTTATGGGCCGGAAGGATCGGCTTGGGAACAGATCAGGTGTTTTCGCCGAATATCGATGCGCCGCATTCATTCGAAAAAGAACGGGGAGACAGATCAGGAATCGGAGACCGGCCGAAGACGCCCGGGTACCGCCCGCCCTCTTTTGCTTCTGTGCATCGCCATCTGGATTCACCCCCTCATCCCGGGTGTGAAGGCGCAACCGGTCCGGGAGCGGATCGGCCGACCGGCGGAGGCCCCCTGGGAGATCAAGGCCGAGGAGGTGGAATATGACTCCCGAAACGATGTCTATATCGCCCGGGGCGGGGTGGTCATCCGCAGCGGCGACATTCGGCTGACGGCGGATACCGTCCGGTTCGACCATAAAAATTCGACCGCCCATGCACAAGGCCATGTGGTCTTGTCCACACAGGAAGATTACCTGACCGGAGATCGCATCGACATCCATCTTGAGGATCAGACCGGCATCATTTATCAGGCCGCCGTCTTTTTAAAAGAAAACCATTTTTATCTCAAGGGAGAGCGGATCGAAAAAGTTGGCGCCGATGAATACCGTGCCTACAAGGCCAGCATCACCACCTGCGAGGGAGACCGGCCCGACTGGAAAATCACCGGTCAGAACCTTCACGTGAAGATGGACGGATACGGGACGGTTCAAAACGCGGCTTTTTGGGTCCGGAATATTCCGGTGATGTATTCCCCCTTTTTTTTCTTTCCGGCCAAATTCAAGCGGGAAACCGGGCTGCTGACCCCGCAGTTCGGCCGATCCGAGCGCCGGGGCCTGGAATACCGTCAGCCTTTTTTCTGGGCGATCGACGAGAGCGCCGACGCCACTATTTATAATCACTACATGACCGACCGGGGAAAC
This sequence comes from uncultured Desulfobacterales bacterium, assembly GCA_964573705.1. Taxonomy (GTDB): domain Bacteria; phylum Desulfobacterota; class Desulfobacteria; order Desulfobacterales; family Desulfococcaceae; genus JAABSQ01. Next base: position 14,916 of record CAZNLT010000042.1, on the reverse strand, counting down.
AAAATAGGGGCCGAATACCGGTATATGCTCGATCCGATTTCAAGAGGCTCGGTGAAGTTCGATTATCTGGATGATCAAAAGGTGGATGATGGGGCTGAAAACGCCGGCGGCGATTACGGGTATGATCAGGATGCCCATCTGCGCCCCAATTCTGACCGGTACTGGTTTCGCATGAAGGCCGACCAGGCCCTGCCCCGGGGGGTGACCGGCCGTCTGGATCTGGATATCGTCAGCGACCAGGATTACCTGTACGAATTCAAAAACGGCTACTCGGGGTTCGACGACACCCGATCCGACTTTATCGATCTTTTCGGGCGGGAGATCGATGACTACAATGATCCCGTCCGGACCAACCGGCTGAATTTAAACAAAAAATGGCCCTACTACAGCCTCAATACCGAAGCCCTCTGGTATGACAACGTCACCAACCGCCGGTGGGAGGATACCGATACCACCCTGCAGCGGCTTCCGTTCATCTCCCTCAACTCGTCCAAACAACCCATCGGAGATACCCCGCTTTACTGGTCCGTGGACACCGAATACACCCATTTTTATCGCCGGGACGGCGCCCGGGGCCACCGGGCCGATCTCTATTCCCGGGCCTATGCCCCGTTTCATTATCATCGGCGCGTTTTCTTCGAACCCTCTCTCGGGGTTCGGGAGACCCTCTGGCACATCAACCGATTCAAAGGGGAAGAAGAAGACCGGGACAGAAATGCCAACCGGGAAATGATGGATGTCCGGCTGGATGTCACCTCGGATCTTTTCCGGGTATATGCCCTCGACCCGGACCGGGGCGGCCTGTGGAAGAAACTGGATCTGTGGCCCGGAAAGATACGGCACCTGATCCGCCCTCAGCTGATCTACGAGTATGTTCCGGATGTCGATCAGGAGGATTACCCCTTCTTCGATGCTCTGGATCGGCTGGAAAAAAAAAACCGGTTCACCTTTGCCCTGATTCAGACCTTTGTATCCCGGATTCCGGCGCCGCTTTCGAAAGACCCCGATACGGCGGAAAACGGTTCGCCTGCGTTGGATTACCGATACCATCGGTTCTGCCGCATACAGCTTCAGCAGAGTTATGACCTCAATGAATTCAGGGGAGAGGATGAACTGCTGGGCTATAATTTTTCGGATCGCACCAATCCGGAAATCGGGGAGCAGCTCTCTCCCCTGTATGCCGACATCGAATTGGCCCCTTCCCGTTTTTTTTCCATCGCTGCCGATGCCGAGTGGTCCCACAGCCGAAGCGATTTTCGCTCGCGGAATATCGCCCTAAATCTACGCGATGGCCGGGGAGACCGGGCCTCCATTGAACACCGATACACCCGGGATTTCACGGAATCGCTTCTGACCAGCCTGACCCTTCAATGGACCCCCCGGATTTCGACGGTTTTCGATGTGGAACGAAACATGCGCGACGGCGAAACCGTCAAAACCGGCCTGGGCCTGCGCTATTCAGCCCAGTGCTGGTCCGTCGATTTTCGCTATTTGAATGAACAGGACGATTATTCCTACGGATTCATGGTCTATCTCAACGGATTGGGAGGTATCGGAACCGACTGATGACAAGTGACGATTTAAAACGGGCCTGGTATGTGCTCCACACCAAGAGCCGATTCGAAAATGTAGTCAATGAAGGACTTCTGGGAAAATCCATGGAAGTTTTTCTTCCCAAGGTCACCGTTCGAAGCAAACGTAAGGATCGAAAAAAAATGATCCGGGTGCCCCTGTTCCCCGGATATGTCTTTGTCAGAACCGACCTCAACCCCTACCAGCATGTGGAAATCGTCAAGACCACCGGAGCGGTCCGGCTGGTCGGCAATGCGGCGGGGCCGGCTTCGGTGCCGGATACGAAAATCGAATCCCTTCGGATCATGGTTTCCACCGACAAACCGGTGGCCACCGGCACCGCCTTTCAGGAGGGGGAACGGGTGATGGTGATTTCAGGCCCCTTTGCCGGGGTGGTGGGGATCTTCTCACGATACCAGGGGCTGGACCGGGTGATTGTTCATGTAGACATTTTGGGGCAGTTCGCCGCGGCGGAGGTGGATACCGAGGATATCGAGAAGCTCCCTGAAATATTAACATAACCGCTTGACTTCTTATAAGATTACCTTTAAATTAGTAAAAATTTGCATTCCTGAATCCAATTCTTCGAGAAGGAGTTTAAGGAGTTTACATGAACAAACTGGAACTGATCTCTACCCTCAAGAACGAGGCCAACATTTCCAAAACCGAGGCGGCCAAGGTGGTGGAAATCTTCTTCGACAGTATGGCCGAAGCGCTTTCCGAGGGCGAACGGGTGGAAATTCGGGGGCTGTGCAGTTTTTTCGTCAAGGACTATAAAAGTTATACCGGAAGAAACCCCAAAACCGGTGATAAAGTGACCATCAGCCCCAAAAAACTTCCTTTTTTCAAGTGCGGAAAAGAATTGAAGGAACGGGTGGACTACTGATTGTGACGGAAGACGCCTTCGAAATCCTGGAAGGCCAAAGGGCGCTGGGCCCGATAGCCGCCGTCCTTCGCAAAGAAACGATTCCACACGCCCTGCTGTTTACCGGCATGGAGGGTATCGGCAAGAGAATCGCCGCCCTGGCGCTGGCCATGGCGTGCAATTGCGAAGCACCCGCCGGCCCGCAGACCAGCCTGCTTTCTGTCGTCCGGTGCGAATGCCGCTCCTGCCGGAAAATCCGTTCCGATAACCACCCGGACATTCACCGGGTCGAACCCTCGGGGGCCTATATCAAAATCGACCAGATCCGGCGGATGTGCCGGAGTCTATCACTGAAACCCTATGAGGCCAGAATCCGGGTGGCGATTCTGGCCGGGGCCCAGCACATGAACCCCGAGGCCGCCAACGCCCTGTTGAAAATGCTGGAAGAACCCCCGGACCGGACCATCCTGATTCTGACCGCCGTGCAGACGGCGGACCTTCTGCCGACGATCGTTTCGCGGTGCCGCACTGTCCGCTTCTCACCGCTTCCCAAAAGCCGAGTGCGGGAGATTCTGGTCCGACGACACGGCCTCAGTCCTGAAGAAGCCGCATCCCTGGCCGAGTTGAAGGGCGGAATCGACATCTCCGATAACGGAATGGGTCCGAAGGAATGGGCCGGATGGCGGGCCGGCATTCTGCGCATCAGCGCCGATCTAATGGACCCGGAACATCCCCGCCCCCCGGGAATGCTGCTGGCGTTTGCGGAAAAACTATCAAAGCATCGGGACATCCTTTCGGATTCCCTGGATATCATTAAAACCTGGCTGAGGGACCTGATGATCTGCCGGTACGCGCCGGATAAGCTGATCAACAGGGATTGCGGCCCCATTCTCCGGAATTTATCCCGGAAGATGACCGTACAATCACTGCTCTCCAAGATCGACGCAGTCGGCACGGCCCAGAAGGCCCTTGTCTCCAACGCCAACCCGCGACTCACTCTGGAGGTCCTGGTCCTGCGGCTCTCGAGATCTGAATTATGACAAAAGTCGTGGGTGTTCGTTTCAAACCGGCGGGAAAAGTGTATGATTTCAACGCCGGTGCATTCGTACTGAAAATGGGAGATCCGGTGATTGTGGAAACCGAACAGGGTCTCGGGCTGGGGGTCGTCGCCGCAGACCCGGTCCATTGGGACGCCGCACCCACCGACCGGCCTCTGAAAAAGGTATTTCGGTTGGCCACCGAGAATGATTTCGAGCAAAGAGAGAAAAACATCGAGATCGAAAAACAGGCCTATGCATTTTGCCAGAAATGCATCGCCGGGCTTTCCATTCAGATGCATCTCTTCACCGTAGAGTCCACCTTCGATGCCAACAAGCTGACCTTTTTTTTCACCGCCGAAGGGCGTGTCGATTTCCGGGAGCTGGTGAAGATGCTGGTCAAGGAATTTCGCATCCGCATTGAAATGCGACAGGTGGGCATTCGGAATCAGGCCAAGATGTGCGGCGGCATGGGCCGGTGCGGGCGGGAGCTGTGCTGCTCCAGTTTTCTGGAAAAATTCGAACCGGTCTCCATCCGCATGGCCAAGGAACAGGGGCTTTCCCTGAATCCCACCAAAATATCCGGTCAATGCGGACGCCTGATGTGCTGCCTCACCTATGAAAACGCCACCTACCATGAACTCAAATCGACTTTCCCCAAAATCGGCCGGATGGTGAACACCCCCGAGGGAAAGGCCAAAGTCATTCGCCACAACATCATCTGCAACCGAATCGCGGTGCGAACCGAAGACAATCGGGAAATCGAATTCAACCTGGACGATCTTCCGCCCAAACCCCGGGCGAAGCCTCACAACCCGGACCCCAACTGAGAGAAACGAATAGAAGATCCATCAGGAGACCAACCCGGCAGGGGATAAAACAGGAGAAATCATGTCCGGTACTTTCTATATCACTACGCCCATATACTACGTCAATGCCAAACCCCATCTGGGGCATGCCTATACCACCATCACCGCCGACGTGGCCTGTCGGTTCCACACCATGAAAAACCAGGAGACCTTCTTTCTGACCGGCACCGACGAGCACGGCGATAAGATCGAACGGGCCGCCAAAAAAGAAGGCATGTCCCCCCGGGAATACGTAGACCGGATCAGCGCCGTTTTCAAGGGCCTCTGGCCGGAACTCGATATCGAGTACGACCGGTTCATCCGCACCACCGACCCCCGTCACATGGCCCTGGTTCAATCGATTCTGCAGAAGATTTACGATGCCGGCGACATCTATTACAGCGAATATGAAGGAATGTATTGTTTCGGGTGCGAACGGTTCTACACCGACCGGGAACTGGTGGACGGAAAATGCCCGGATCACGAAGTGGAACCCGAAATCATCAAGGAGTCCAATTATTTTTTCAGAATGAGCCGGTATCAAGACTGGCTGATCGGCCATATCGAGGAAAACCCCGATTTCATCCGGCCCGAACGCTATAAGAATGAAGTCCTGGCGTTTCTGCGGGAGCCGCTGGAAGATCTCTGCATTTCCCGGCCCCGAAGCCGGCTGCAATGGGGAATCCCCCTTCCCTTCGACGAAAATTACGTCACCTATGTCTGGTTCGACGCCCTGCTCAACTATGTCTCGGCCCTCGGGTATCCGGACGGAGAAGACTTTCACAGATTCTGGCCCCACGCCCAGCATATCATCGCCAAGGACATCCTCAAGCCCCACGGGATCTATTGGCCGACCATGCTCAAGGCGGCCTCCATTCCGGTGTACCGGCACCTGAACGTCCACGGGTACTGGAATGTGGAAGAGAGCAAAATGTCCAAAAGCCTGGGCAACGTGGTGGACCCGCTTGAGCTCAAAGACATTTACGGCCTGGACGCCTTTCGCTTTTTCCTCATGCGGGACATGGTTTTCGGCCTCGATTCCGGCTTCAGCGAATCCGGGCTGGTGAACCGCATCAATGCGGACCTGGCCAACGACCTGGGCAATCTTTTCAGCCGGGTGGTCGCCATGACCCACAAATACTTCAAAGGGATCGTACCCCAACCCGATCCCGAAACTGAAAAGGAACTGGCGCAGTTCAAGACCGGGGGCTTGGCCGCCAATGCGGCCGCCGCCGTGGATGAATTCGAGGCGGCCATGGAAACCTTCGCCTTTCATAAAGGGCTCATGGCGGTCTGGGAATTCATCTCTAAAATGAACAAATACATCGACCTGGCGGCGCCCTGGGAGATGGCCAAGAAAAAATCCGGCAGAAAAGAGCTGGAGGCGGTCATGTACCACTTTCTGGAAGGGCTTCGCATCGTGTCCGGACTCATCTATCCGGTCATGCCCCGGACCGCCCGGACCATGCAGACCCACCTGGGCCTGGACCCGGAAGCGCCCTTTTATCTCCTGGATACCCTGCGGGCCTGGGGCGCCCTTCGGCCCGGCGCCCGAATCCCCAAGTCCACTCAGCTGTTTCCGAGGATCGAGATCAAAAAAGATTCCGAAGCCGCCGAAAAGGCGGTGCCCGCACCCGATATCCCGGAACTCAAACCGGAGATCGACTATGAAACCTTTCAGAAGATCGATCTTCGGGTGGTTACCGTCACCCATGCCGAAGCCATTCCCAAGGCCCGAAAACTGCTCAAACTGGAGGTGGACCTGGGCGGTAAACGGACCGTCGTCGCCGGCATTGCGGCCGATTATGCACCCGAAGACCTGGTGGGCAAACAGGTGATCCTGGTGGCCAATCTCAAACCGGCCAAACTGATGGGGGTCCTCTCCAACGGGATGATCCTGGCCGCCGTGGACAACAAACACCTCTCCCTGGCGAGACCGGATCGGCCGGTCTCTTCCGGCACCCCGTTACGCTGATATGGCGCGCCGAAGTAAACTTCCACGACACGGCGCCCGGGGGGTCCGGCCCGACTGGCGAACCTACCAGGCCAGTTTGAGGCGGAGAAAATCCGGGAAAACCGGCCGCCGGTTGCTGATCTTCGGGTTTCTGGCCCTGCTGGCGGGGGCGACGGCATTCGGCCTGGCCGAAACCCCGCTCGACCCCGCCGCCGATCTGTCCGCCTCCTCCAAACCCGATTTCCCGGAGGCCAATGGGAGGGAAGCACCAGCACCTGAAAAGGACCCAAAAGCGGCGCCGGAGTCGGCAAAGCCCCTTTATCCCCGGCTTCCGGTGCCGCCGCGGGTTCAAACCCCTTCACCGGCCCGGCGCATTGATAAGGCCGATGTTCAGGCCATTATGGCAACTGAACCATTCATCAATTTGGAGAAGGAGAGCTTCGACTTTCGGTTTGACGGACATCGCTTCCGGGTCGACACCAGTCTGGATTCCGATCTTCAGCGCTACCTGCTTCAGGCGATGCACCGCGATACCTCCCGCCACATCGGCATCATCGTCATGGACCCCCGCACCGGCCGGGTTTTGAGCATGGTCGGATTCGATCGTGAAGATCCGCTTCATAACCCCTGCCTCGACTCGAATTTTCCGGCGGCCAGCGTTTTCAAGATCGTCACCGCCGCCGCCGCCATCGAGAAATGCGGGTTCAATTCCGATTCGACGATTTCGGTCAGCGGAAAAAAATACACCCTCTATAAAAATCAGATTCGAAAAGAGCCCAAGGGATGGGTGAGGCGGTTTACCCTTCAAGACTCCTTTGCCCAGTCGATCAATCCGGTATTCGGAAAAATCGGGGCCCATTTCGTGGGGAAAACCGGGCTTGAAGAGTACGCCGATGCATTCGGATTCAATCGACCCATCAATTTCGACCTGCCGGTCACCCCCAGCCATGTGTCCATTCGGGATGAAGCGCCCTACCAGTGGGCCGAGATCGCCAGCGGTTTCAACCGACAGACCACCTTGTCGCCCCTGCACGGCGCCGTGATGGTGTCGGCCATCGTCACCGGCGGGGGCCATCTGGTGGAACCGACCATTGTGGACCGGATTCAAAACGAGATCGGCCAGACCCTCTACACCTGCCGGCCCGCCGCCCTCCACCGGGCACTCTCTCCGGACGCGGCGGCGGTGATGAAGAAACTGATGGCCGAAACCATCAAATCCGGCACCGGTCGCAAGATCTTTCAGGGGCACGACACCCACCCGGTTCTCTCCCGTTTGAACCTGGGCGGCAAAACCGGCAGCATCAACAGCCGCACCCATGCGGGCCGCCGCTTTGACTGGTTCGTCGGGTTTGCGGAAGAACGCACCGGTTCCGAACAGATCGTGGTCTCGATCGTGGTGGCCCATGAAAAATTCATCGGCCTGCGGTCTCTGCAATACGGACGCATGGCCATCGAGCAATACTTTCAGAAGTTTTTCTCTACAAAAACCTTTGCCGGAACCTGCCCGGATCACGATGAAAAAGGCTGAATCTTTCGAGCTTGCACCTCAAGAAGGAGTCGAATCATGCCCGGTTTTGAAATATTCGGAGACGAAGAGCGCCGTGAAGTTCAAGACGTACTGGAAACGGGGGTCCTGTTTCGTTACGGATTCGACACGTCCCGCAACGGCGGTTGGAAGGCCCGCACCTTTGAACGGGAGCTGGCAAGCCGAACCGGGGCCGCCCACGCACTCCTGTGCGCCAGCGGCACCGCGGCCTTGAGCATCGCCCTGGCCGCCTGCAGGGTGGGGGCCGGAGACGAGGTCATCATCCCGCCCTTCACGTTCGTGGCTACCATGGAAGCGGTGATTCATGCCGGCGCAGTGCCGGTTTTCGCCGACATCGACGAAACCCTCTGTCTGGACCCGGCCGGGGTGGAAGCGGCCGTCACCCCCCGCACCCGGGCGGTCATTCCGGTCCACATGTGCGGCGCCATGGCCCGCATTGATGACATCCGATCTTTGTGCGACCGTCGCGACCTGGTCCTGATCGAAGACGCCTGCCAGGCGGTGGGAGGGTCCTATCGCGGAAAGGCCCTGGGCACCTTCGGCCATATGGGATGTTTTTCTTTCGATTCGGTCAAAACAATCACCTGCGGTGAGGGGGGCGCGGTCCTTACTGATGATGAAGCCCTTTACGCCCGGGCGGACGCCTATTCCGACCACGGCCATGACCATGCCGGCGCCGACCGGGGGGCCGAAGGACATCCCATATTGGGAAACAACCACCGCATCAGCGAACTGAATGCCGCGGTGGGTCTGGCCCAGTTCAGAAAACTGGATCGAATTCTGGAAACCCAGCGTGCAGCAAAAAAGGCTCTGAAAGCTGGACTTTCCGATTGTACCCGAATTCGGTTTCGGGAGCTTCCCGATTCGGAAGGAGACTCGGCCACATTTTTGTCTTTCTTCCTGCCCGATGAAGAAAGTGCCCGAAACACGGTCAAAGATCTTTCCGAGGCGGGGGTGGACGGCTGCTTTTACTGGTATGACAACAACTGGCATTATCTTCGCCGATGGGACCATCTGAAGCAGATGCGGGGCGCGGCCAGACTGCCTGTGGAGCTGATTCCCAATCCCCCCGATTACCGAAATATTCGGATGGACCGATCGGATGCCGTCATGAGCCGTGTCGTCTCCATGCTGATCAAACTTTCCTGGAGCGACCGGGAAATCGCCGAACGAGCCGAACGAATGAGAAAGGTCCTGAGGGGGTAGAAAATGGCGCCCGGGTTTTGCGGATTCACCCTATTGAAAATTGTTTTCGGATATAGGATATCTTTTTCGAATCACCCCCAGCCGTCCGGCTGAAGGAGCGATCATGTTCCGCAACATCAAGACGGTCCCTCGTGTGCTGTTCGGTCGGGGAAGCTTTAACCGGCTGAATGAGATTCTCGCCTCCAGGCGAAGAGAATCGGCCGCGTTTATGGTGTTTCTGGTCGACCGGGTCTTTGAGCACCGCCCTCTGGCGGATCGGCTTCCGCTGAAAGAAGACGACCGGCTTTTCTGGATCGACACCACAGATGAACCCAAAACCGGTGATATCGACCAACTGGTCGCCCGGATTCAATCCAGTGCGGACCGGCTTCCCGGCGGCATCATCGGCATCGGAGGCGGAAGCACCCTGGACACAGCCAAAGCGGTATCGCTGCTGCTGACCAATCCGGGACCGGCCGCCGATTACCAGGGGTGGGACCTGATCCGGTTCCAGGCGGTCTACCATGTCGGCATCCCCACCCTTTCCGGCACCGGGGCCGAAGTCTCCCGGACCGCGGTGCTGACCGGCCCGGATAAAAAACTGGGGATCAACTCCGACTGCACCATCTTTGATCAGGTGATTCTCGACCCGGAACTGCTTCAAGGGGCACCACCGGACCAGCGGTTTTACACTGGAATGGACTGCTACATCCACTGCGTGGAATCTTTGAGAGGCACCTTTATCAACGCCTTCAGCCGGGCCCACGCGGAAAAGGCCATGGATTTGTGCCGGGAGGTCTTCCTGGAGGAGCCGCCCGACCCCGAAGACAAGCTCATGATGGCCTCCTATTTCGGCGGCCTGAGCATCGCCTACTCCCAGGTGGGGATCTGCCACGCCCTTTCCTACGGCCTCTCTTTCGTGCTGGGGCTTCACCACGGCCTGGCCAACTGCGTGGCCTTCGACTGCCTGGAAGATTATTACCCTCAGGAGGTGGCGGCATTTCGCCGAATGATGGACAAACACGATATCCGCCTTCCCCGCGGTCTGACGGCAGACCTGGGGGCGGAGCAACTCAGTAAAATGAGCGATGTGGCCCTGATTCTGGAGCCGCTCTGGGAAAACGCCCTGGGTCAAGACTGGAAACAGATCATGACCCCGGAAAAAATCAGACAACTGTATCAGAGGATGTAACCATGTGCGGATTTGCAGGAATCGTCTCGATCAAACAGCGGCCGGTAGACAACGGCCCGGTGGATATTCAATATCTGAAAGACCTGGTCCGGGAAATCACAGCCAAGGGCCTGGAAAAATGCCGGGAGGAACGGCTGCCCCTGGAAGCCCATTATCTGGGCGGCCCCGAGGTTCTCGACCCGCTCTGGGAAAGGGTGCGTTCCCTGAAACAGGACGGGCCCTTTTACACCATCTTTTCTGATAAATCCCTTCAGGATGGGGTCATGAAACTCTCCCGCCGGATTTCCGATTTCATCACCGCCGAAAGCCGAATCCTGACCGATCATATCGGCCATTACGCCCCGACCGAGGTCGATGCCATGTCCCGCCGCATCGAGGAACTCAAAGACATTCACTGGTGTCTTTCCAGGGAAATTCAGGAAAACGAAGAAAAGATTAAAAACCTGCTCTACCGCAGTCACGCCCCGTTGTCGGTAGTGGCGATTTTCAAACGGATCAACGCAGTCCTCAACAGCCTGGACCGGCTGGAGGTCCGCGGCAGGGATTCCGCCGGTATTTCCGTTCTGTTCATTCTCAGCCGGGCCGAATACGAGGGATTTCTGGATACCCTGGACAAGGCCAATTTTCTGGATCAATTCAAGGAGCGGACCACCCGGGACATCCTGGTCAATAAAGGGATCGCCGTTAATGAAACCGCCGACGATGCCGGGGGACCCAGAGTGGCCGTCGCCTTTACCTACAAGATCGCGGCTGAAATCGGCAGCCTCGGGGATAACGTGGCCTTTCTTCGGGACCAGATCAAGAACGACACCATCCTTCAGGCGACCGTCAATTTCGACTACCGGTATTTCACCGTCCTGGCCCACACCCGGTGGGCCTCGGTGGGGGCCATCAGCGAACCCAACTGTCATCCGGTGGACAACACCACTCAGGTGGTCAAAATCAACGGAGAACGCGGCGTCTTCCATGTCTGCCTCAACGGGGACATCGACAACTATCTGGAGTTGAAACAGGAATTCGAACGGGACCACGGGCCCATTCCGCCGGACATCTCCACCGATACCAAGATCATCCCTCTGCGGGTGGAAAAATATGTTCGGGAAGGGGAGGATGTGGAAGAAGCCTTTCGCCGGGCGGTCAATGATTTCGAGGGGTCCCACGCCATCTCCATGCACACCGATCTGGCTCCGGGCAAACTCTTTCTGGCCCAGAAAGGCAGCGGCCAGGCCGTCTTCATCGGCTTGGCCCAAGACCATTATATGGCCGCCTCCGAGGTCTACGGTTTCATCGAGGAGACCTCCCGATTCATTAAAATGGACGGAGAAAAAGTGATTCAGGGCAAGGACGGCATGGTTCAAGGGCAGATCATGATTCTGAATCAGGATTCGCCGGGCGGCATGGAGGGCCTGCGGGCGCTGTTCTACGACGGCACCCCCATTGAACTGACCGAAGACCGGGTCAAACAGACTGAATTGACCACCCGGGACATCGATCGCCAGGATTTTCCTCATTATTTTCTCAAAGAAATCTCCGAAGCCCCGGTGTCGGTGGAAAAAACCCTTCAGAACCGATGGCGGATCGTGGACGAGGGGAAGGATCAATACGCCATCACCCTGGATGAGAGCGTCATTCCCGAAACCCTCAAGACGGTCCTGCGCCAGGGCGATATTCACCGCATCTTTTTCGTGGGCCAGGGAACCGCCGGGGTGGCGGCCCAGGCATGTTCCGATATTCTGGAACATTACATGAACGATCCCTTGCTCCAGATCAAATCCCTCAAGGCCTCGGAACTCTCCGGATTCAAACTTCAGGATGAAGGCCAGGGCATGAAGGACACCCTGGTGATCGCCATCAGCCAGTCGGGCACCACCACCGACACCAACCGGACTGTAGACATGGTCCGGGAGCGGGGGGCTCACACCCTGGCCATCGTCAACCGCCGGGATTCGGATATCACCTTCAAGGTGGACGGAGTGCTCTACACCAGCAGCGGCCGGGACATTGAAATGTCGGTGGCCTCCACCAAGGCATTCTACTCTCAGATCGTGGCCGGGGCGCTGCTCAGCCTCTACCTGGCCCATGTGCGGGGCCGGCGCGACGACGACTTCGTCACCAGAGAAGTCCGGGAGCTGCTCAAACTGCCCGATCAGATGCGAAAGGTCCTTCAGATGAAGGCCCAGATCGAAAACTGCGCCCGGCGCACCGCCGTCACCCGAACCTACTGGGCCGCGGTGGGCAGCGGCCCCAACAAGACCTCGGCGGACGAAATCCGGATCAAACTCTCCGAACTCTGCTATAAAACCATCTCCTCCGACTATGTGGAGGACAAAAAACATATCGATCTCTCCTCCGAACCTCTGATCATCGTCTGCGCGGCAGGCACCCGGGGCACGGTCCTGGGGGACATCATCAAAGATACCGCCATTTTCAAGGCCCACAAGGCGATCCCCATCGTCATTACCGACGAAGGGGAGCACCGGTTCGAGCCCTATGCCGACGAGGTCTTTCATGTACCGGCGGTCCGCGAACACCTCGCCCCTATCGTCAATACTCTGGTGGGCCATATCTGGGGCTATTACGCGGCCCTGGCCATCAACGACGGCTCCCGGTTCCTGTTCACTTTTCGGGAAGAGGTCCAGAGCGCCATCGACGACCACGCCCGGGAAGGGCTGGATATCTATGAGCTGATCCTGGAAAAGAGCTTTCGGGAAAAGATGGCCCGGTTCTACACCACCTTCCGCAAAAAACGGATCGAACAGAGCCTGCCTTCCACCATGGGCATCAACACCTCGGCGGACCTGCCGCTGCTGCTCAAGTATCTGGCCGGAAAGCTGCCGGTCACCGATTTCGAGCTCGATTTCGGCATCAAAGGCACCGCCCGGAACATTCTCGACACCCTGTTCGAGTGTGTGGGGGAATCGATCAACACCATGGCCCGGCCGGTGGACGCCATCAAGCACCAGGCCAAGACCGTCACGGTCGGAACCAGCCGAATCAGCGAACGGATCGAGGGCATCCTTTTCGATATCCTGACCGCCCATCAGTTCAAGGTTTCCCAGCTCACCACCTCCAATGTGTTGGTCCTGAAAAACCTTCAGAAAATCATCTCGAAGGTACAGGGGCTCACCCTCTATCGAATCCGGGGACTGACGCTTCTGGGGGAACCCACGGAGGAGACCACCATCGAGGTGGTCGACCGGGAAGGCACCTCTTCGTCCATTCCGTCCCGGGTAGACCGGGACAACCGATTGAAGGGTTCCAAGCGGACCATCGTGGCCGAAGGCAATGTTTATATCGGAAAAGGCCGCAAGGACGACCGGTCCATTCTGGTGATCCCCCTGGTGTCGGACACCTTGTCCACCACCAACATGATCGAAAACCTGATGCTTCTGCACATCTCCTTTCAATCGGAGATTCCGCTCTCGGACAAGGTCAAGGCGTTGGGCGGTAAATACGAAAAGATCAAAAACAATGTCCATGAAAACAGCCTTCCCTGGGAGGACCGTCATCTGGAACTGATTGAAACCGCCGAACTCTTCGGCCGATCCGCTGAAAAAGTGGGGGAATATATCGCTTCTCAATTGAAGTAGCGAAAACCGGAATCGATCGGGATTTCGATTCGACACCTGTGAAAGGGAAAAACAAATCAATTGGCGAAATCCGATCCAGGCCTTCTCTACCGACTCGATCTGACCGACGTGGATGTCTTGTCGGTCCTGTCCGAGTTGGATGAGGGGGTCATCATCGCCGACCGGAAGGGCCGGATCATCTACTATAATCAAAAGCAGGCCCAGATCGACGACATCGCCCCGGAACATGCCCTGGGCAAAACCATTACGGAGCTCTACCACCTTACCGATGAGAACAGCATGATTCTTCGCTGCATGCGAAGGGGAGAACCGATCAAGGGCCGGCTCTTCTTCTATCAGACCCGGTTGGGAAAGGTGGCCAACACCATCCACAGCGTTTTTCCCCTCACCCGAAAAGGCGAGGTCATCGGGGCCGTCTGTTTTGTCAAGGATTACAATCTTCTGGAAAAGACGATCACCGCCTCATCGGTGTTGACCCCTCACAAGCGGCGCCAGGTCGGCAACGGCACCCGATACAATTTCACCGACATCATCGGCGGTGATCCCGATTTTCTCCACGTCCTCAAAATGGCCCGTCTGGCCGCCGATTCCCCTTCCCCCATCATGCTGTGCGGAGAGACCGGCACCGGCAAAGAAATCTTCGCCCAGTCGATTCACAATTACAGCGCCCGGCATTCACAACGGTTCATCGGCATCAACTGCGCCGCCATTCCCGAAAACCTTCTGGAAGGACTCCTTTTCGGGACCGCCAGGGGGGCCTTCACCGGGGCCTCCGACAAGCCCGGGATTTTTGAACAGGCCAGCGCCGGAACCCTCTTTCTGGACGAAGTCGATTCCATGCCGGTGGGCCTGCAGGCCAAACTCCTTCGGGCGCTTCAGGAAAAAAAGGTGCGCCGGGTCGGCTCCTCCGAGGAGATCGACATCGACCTCAAGATCATCAGCTCGGTCAATACCGAACCCCACCGGGCCATCAAGGAAGGGATCCTTCGTATGGACCTGTTCTACCGTCTGGGGGTGGTCTATATCCGGATTCCGCCGCTTCGGGAGAGAAAAGCGGACATCGACCTGCTGACCCGCCACTTCATCTACAAAAACAATCTGTCCCTTCACACCCATGTGCGGTATCT
>CAZNLT010000041.1:0-38553 GCA_964573705.1 uncultured Desulfobacterales bacterium | reverse complement strand
CAGATGAAGTTTACTTGCACTAACTACCGCAAGGTCATATGGTACACGCTTTAACAGCAAACAAAATCGGGGAAAAGAAGGAAAGGCAGGGTGGATGATGGGAGACTTATCCTCGCATCCGCTGACGGAGGGCGAAATCGACAAGCACCAGCGCGGCCATCGACTCCACGATGGGCACGGCCCGGGGTACCACGCATGGATCATGGCGGCCCTTGGCTTCGAATTCGACCGGTTTTCCTTGGAAATCGACCGTTTTCTGTGGCAAACCGATGGTCGCCACCGGCTTGAAGGCCACGCGAAAGAGAACCGGTTCCCCATTCGAAATCCCGCCCTGAATTCCACCGCTGAAGTTGGTCTCTGTGCCAATCCGCTCCCCTTTGGTTACAAACGGATCATTATGCTGAGACCCGCGCATGCGCGTGCCGGCGAATCCGGAGCCGACTTCAAACCCTTTGGCGGCGGGGATGGAGAGCATGGCCTGAGCCAGTTTGGCTTCCATTTTATCGAACACCGGCTCTCCCCATCCTGCCGGGAGATTTCGGCAGACGCAGGTAATGATCCCGCCCAGGGAATCCCCGGCTTCTTTGGCGGCCAGAATCTCCCGGCGCATTCGCTCAGCCGCTTCCTCATGAGGACATCGAACAGGGGTTTCATCAACCTGGTCCCGGGATATGGTTTCAGTATCGATATCGGTGGCATCAACCTCCCCCACCGCACTCACCCAGGCGACGATCTCCACCCCGCATGATTCCCGCAAAAACTTTTCCGCAATGGCCCCGGCGGCCACCCGGCCGATGGTCTCCCGGGCACTGGAGCGGCCGCCGCCGCTGGCGGCCCGAATGCCGTATTTCATCTGATAGGTGTAATCGGCGTGAGACGGTCGGGGCACTGCGCTCATCTCCTTGTAATCCGAGGGCCGCTGGTCTTTATTGGGCACGAAAAGCGCAATGGGTGTGCCCAGGGTTTTTCCCTTTTCCAGGCCGGAAAAGATCATCACCCGGTCCGATTCGCTCCGTTCGGTGCTCAGCTTGCTCTGGCCCGGGCGCCGCCGGTCCAGCTGTACCTGAATGTCGGATTCATTTAATTCCATTTGCGGCGGACAACCGTCCACGACCGCACCGACGCCCTTGCAGTGAGATTCTCCGAAAGTAGTGACTGTAAACAATGTGCCGAAAGTGCTGGACATGGGCCTCACAGAATTTTGAGTGTTTCGGGATGGGATGCGGTCAGATTCGAAACAATCCGTTCCGCAACCTCTTCGATGGATATTGTCTCGGTATCTACGGCAAAATGCATGGCTTTCTCATACAGCGGCAGTCGCGGCATGAGAGTCTCTTCGATTTCTTCAACAGGGGTTTTGCCGGTCAAGGACGGTCGCTGAGCTTCGGTGCGGCTGTCTCTTCCCATGCGGTGCGCAATGGTTGTCGGGCCGGCTTTCAACCAGACCACCTTACCTGCATCACCCATATCCGAAATGTTTAGTGGATTCAGAACGATGCCGCCGCCGGTGGCGACCACCTGTTCTTTTTCTCTGCAGATCCGCTGCAGCACCCCTCTTTCCTGTTTACGGAAACAATCCCATCCATAGTTTGCCACGAGATCCGCAATGCTCATGCCGTTTTCCCGAACCACCTCAGTGTCTGTGTCCAGGAAGGGCCATCCGAATCTTATGGACAGGGTTCGACCCACCGTGGTTTTACCGGTGCAGCGGTAGCCGATCAGAAAAACATTCACGACGTATATATTCCTTTGAAAACTGTCCAGAATTCAGGAAATGATTTTTCGACACATCGCTCTTCTTCAATGATCACTCCAGGAACCCGCAGACCTGCCATGGCAAAGCTCATGGCGATTCGATGATCATCGTAAGTGGAGATTTGAGCTCCTTTGGGTGATCCGCCTTCGATGATCAGCCCGTCTTCCAATTCTTCGACCGATACCGACATTTTAGACAACTCGATCGCCACCGCGGAAAGCCGGTCACTTTCCTTCGCCCGAAGGTGGGCGACATTCCGGATGATGGTTCTCCCCTCTGCAAAGGCCGCCACCACGGACAGGGTGGGGACCATATCGGGGATGTCGGACATATCCGCTTCGATGGCCGAAAGGGGGCCGCCGGTCACTGCAATTCCATCCGCGGACGGCGACACCCGGCATCCCATTTTCTGAAAACACTCGAGAAGCCGAATATCCCCCTGCCGGGTAGCCAAGTCGATGTGCCGCACCGTGGCTGACCCACCGGTAATGGCCGCAGCGCCCCAGAAATAGCTCGCGTTGGAGGCATCGGTCTCAACCGTATATCGTCCGGCCCGATAGATCCGCTCTCCCGGAACAAAGAACCATTCATACCCGTTCCGCTCCACAGCTACCCCCAGCCGATCCATCACCTCGAGAGTCAGATCGATATAGGGTTTGGATACCGGCCCCTGTACCACCCGGATATTCAGCCCCTTCCGAGTGAAGGGGCCGATCAGGAGAAGCCCCGAGAGGAACTGGCTGCTGATCCCGCAATTCAGCTCAATGCGGCCGCCCTGCACAGTCCCGCCCTTCACCGCCACCGGCGGGCACTGGTTTCCATTAATGGATTGAGCATCTACACCGATCTGGTTCAGTCCGTCCAAAAGATCGGCAATGGGCCGTTCTTTCATGCGATCGGTGCCGGTCAGCACCGTGGTCCCTTCGGCAAGGGCGACCACCGAGGTAAAGAGCCGCATGGAGGTACCCGAGTTTCCGAGGTATATTTCCGACCCGCCGGTCAGCCGGCCGCCGGTTCCCTGGATGATCAGCCCGCCTCTTCTCTCCTCGACCGCTGTTCCCAGTTGTTTCAGAGCCTGAAGAGTATATTCGGTATCTTCGCTTTTGAGCCGGTTGTGAATGCTGCATTCCCCATCAGAGAGGGCCGAGGCGATCAAAAGCCGATGGGTATAGCTTTTGGAGCCCGGGACTTCCACTTCGACGTTCATGGATTGGACGGGTTTGATCTCGATCATGTCCTGTTCTCCAGAGCCTTCAGCACTTCGGATCTCATTACCCCGATCGGCGCTTTCATGCAGGTCCATAGTTTCAACTGAAAAGCCCCCTGATAGACGAACATGGCCAGACCGTCAACAAGAATGCAGCCTCTCTCGGCAGCTTCTCGCAACAATCGTGTTCGAAGCGGATTATAAACGATATCCATGACCACCATCCCCTTTTCCAGGCTTTGGGGCGGCACCGGTGTTTCATCCGTGTGAGGCGCCATTCCTACCGAGGTGGTGTTGATGAGGATATCGAAGGCAGAGGACTCAAAATCCTCCGGGGAGCAAAAAAGGCCATTCAGTTCATCCGCCAGGTCTTTCCCTTTTTCATGGGTTCGATTGATAATGGTGACCGAAGCCCCCTCCGATCGTACACCGAACCCAACCGCACGGGCGGCCCCGCCGGCGCCGATGACCGCCACGTGCTTTCCTTTAATTTCGGTCTTTTCAGCCAATGCGGCAACCGCCCCGGAGGCATCGGTATTATATCCGATCAATCGTCCCTCCTTCCGGACCACCGTGTTCACCGCACCGATCCGCTCGGCCAGCGAGTCTAGTCCATCCAGAAACGGAAGGATGTCGATTTTGTGGGGAATGGTGATGCTGACCCCTCTGATGTGTAAGCTTCGAACCGCGGCGATGCCGGAGCCGATGTCTTCGACTCCGAAGGCCAGATAGACGGCATTGACATTCAGATGCCGAAAGGCGGCATTGTGCATCACCGGGCTCAGGCTGTGGCCCACGGGATTTCCGAATACCCCGTACAGCTCGGTTTTCGAATCGATCGGCATGTCTGGATGGTCTTTCATTTTTCCCTGGAAATCGGATACGACCCAAGAAACTTGAGAAAGAGGCAAATGGATTTCATCTCTTCAATGGTTCCGCGGATGACCGAATCCTCGATATGCCCTTCCACATCGGCAAAGAAAAAATAGCTCCAGTTTTCATGTTTGGTGGGACGAGATTCGAGTTTTACCATGTTGATGCCGGATGCGGCCATGGGCTGAAGCGCTTTATAGAGCGCTCCCGGCACATGGGTGGTAACGAACATGAGAGAGGTTTTGTCTTCTCCGGTCCGATGCACCTCATCCCGGCCGATCACCAGAAAGCGGGTGGTATTTCGTGCAATATCTTCAATTCTGGAGGCCACCACCTCCAACTGGTACATGTGGGCTGCTTCGCTGCTGGCGATGGCGGCGGTCTCGGGTTCCTGAACCGCCCGGCGGGCCGCATCGGCCGTGCTTCGGCATTCCTCCTGGACCGCCTGGGGCAGATATTTCTGAAGCCACCGTCGGCATTGCGCAAATGCCTGAGGATGGGAATACACCTTTTTAATGCTCTGAAGGGTGCCGTTTTTGCACAAAAGATCGTGGGAAATCGGCTGATACCGCTCGGCGCAGATTTTCAGCTCGGACTCGAAAAAGAGATCCAGGGTATGGTTGATCGCTCCTTCGATGGAATTTTCCACAGGCACCACGCCGTAATGGCAGGACCCCTTTTCCACCTCGGTAAAAACATCCTGGATGGAGGGTTGGGGCACGTATTCCACCGAATGACCGAAATGGCTCATGGCCGCAATATGGGTAAAGGTGGCCTCCGGGCCCAGGAAAGTGACGCGATGGGGGCTTTGAAGCTGACGGGACGCCGCCATGATCTGGGTGAACAGGTGTCGAAGCACCTGCTCGTTCAAGGGTCCCTGATTGAGAGACAGCAGGCGGTTGAAGACCTCGCCTTCCCGGGTGCTGTCCAGAACCTGGCGCCCGGAATCGGCCTTGATTTGACCGACATCCTTCACCAACTGCAAGCGATTGTTGATCAACTCCAGAAGCTGATCGTCGATGCGGTCGATGGCTTTTCTAAGCCCGGCGATTCGGTCTTCAATAGCATTCGAAGAAATCGGGGCCGGGGAAGTATCGGCATTTTCATCCATGGATCAGCCCCTCCCGCACCCACTCGTCGGGCACAACCACCATAAGAGGCGCAACAGGCGGCATTTTCGCTGCAGGGGTTTGCCAAGGCTGCGTATATTCAGTGTTCACATATTTCATAGACCACGGCCTCCAGTTCTTTCAGCGGTATTTCTTGCACCACCGCTTCTCCGATGCCCTGCAGAAGCACAAAATTGATCCGGTCTCCTTCCCGCTTTTTATCCCGCTTCAATGCGTCGATGGCGTCACCGGGATTTACCTCCAATCGGGAGGGCAGACCATACCGGTCGATCAATGCCGGAATCCTTCCGGCCCGAGCTGGAGATAACAACCCTTTTTGAACGCTGAGCCGGGCGGCGACCGCCATTCCGATGCTCACCGCTTCCCCATGGGGGATACAGGTCACCTTCTCCACGGCGTGGCCGAAGGTGTGGCCGAAATTGAGTTTTCGGCGCTCCCCCCTCTCCCGCTCGTCTCGATTCACAATAGCGGCCTTAATCACCACTGAATCGTAGACCAGTCGTTCAATCACTTCGGGGTCCAATGCCAGCGCCCGATCCGCCCGGGATTCAAGAAAGGCGAACAGATCCGCATCCCCGATGGCTCCGTGTTTGATGATTTCCGCAAACCCGCTCAGCACCTCCCGTTTGGGAAGGGTCTTGAGCAATTCCATATCGCAGATCACCCATTCGGGCTGGTTGAAAACGCCGACCATATTCTTGTAGCCGGAAAAATTGACCCCGTTCTTTCCGCCGACCGAGGCATCCACCTGGGCCAGCAGGGTGGTGGCAACAAAACCGAACCGCACCCCCCGCAGGTAGGTGGAGGCGACGAAGCCGGCCACATCACAGACGATGCCGCCGCCGATCCCCAGAATGAAAACGGACCGGTCCGCCTCTAGTTCCACCAGGCGCTGATAAATGGTCTCCACCGTATCCAGGGTCTTGATCGCCTCTCCCGTCCCGATTTCAATCACCGGGGCGGAGGGGAAAACATCCCCGTACAACCCCAAAACGGTGGAATCGGTCACGATCACCACCCCGGTTTTCGGTAGATAATCGGTCACCCGCTGGAGCCGCTCCCCGACATACAGATCCGACCGTCCGGTTCCGCCTTCAATTTCCAGGGTCTTCATGATTTACGCCACCGAATACCGAGGGGTTTCACTGGGATCGCTCTGGAGATGACCCGATCCGCAATGCCGAAGAAGCTGGTCATGGGCGGACCGGATCAGATGTTCCGTGGTCTCCCAGGAAATGCATTCATCGGTAATGGATACCCCGTATTCGAGCTTGGCGGGATCTCCGGTATTTTTCTGATTCCCCTCGTAGAGATTGCTCTCCAGCATAAGCCCCACGATGGCGTCGTTGCCGTCCATGCGCTGGTTAATAACATCTCGCCAGACGGTGGCCTGTCCTTGATGCTTTTTCCGGGAATTGGCATGGGAACAATCGACCATGATGGCATCCGATAGGTTCTTGGTCCGAAGCTGGGTAAGCGCATCTTCGATGCTGACGGTATCGTAGTTGGGCCTTTTGCCGCCGCGCAGGACGATGTGGGTATAGGGATTTCCAGTGGTCTTGACGACACAGTTCTGTCCGTTTTGATCAATGCCCAGAAAACTTTGGGGAGATCCGGCCGCCACCATCGCGTTGATGGCGGTGGCCAGACTGCCGTCGGTGCAGTTTTTGAATCCGACCGGCATGGACAGACCGCTGGCCATCTCCCGGTGGGTCTGGGATTCGGTGGTTCGCGCCCCGATGGCCGACCAGCCGACGAGACCGGCGATATATTGCGGGGTGATCGGATCGAGCATTTCCGTACCGGTGGAAAGCCCCATTTCGGTGATATCCAGCAGCAGTTTTCGGGCTTTCCGCAGGCCGGCGACCATATCGCAGGAACCGTCCATGTAGGGGTCATTAATCAGCCCCTTCCATCCCACGGTCGTCCTCGGCTTTTCAAAATAGACCCGCATGACCAAAACCTGTGTCTCCTGAACCGCTTCGCTCAAATCCCGCAGTTTTTCCGCATACGCCAAAGCCGCCTTTTCATCATGGATGGAGCAGGGGCCTACCACCACCAGGAGGCGTTTATCCCGTTTCGCAAGAATGTTTTCGATGACTTCCCGTCCAGCCAGAACGGAATCAATGGCCGTCGGGCTCATGGGCAGCTCCTCTTTCAAGGCCCGGGGCGATATCAGAGGAATGAATTCTTCAACGTTCACGTCATAGGTCGGTTTCATGATCGGTTCTCCTTTTTTAAAGCAAAAAGGCCGTGAGATTTTTCTTGCCCCCACGGCCTTTTCCCATTAAAAAAGCCGTGGGCTTTGTCCTGCCTACGGCTTTTTTTGCGTCTTGTGAGTAAAGGTTCAGCGCACCCCAGGCAGAAGTCCGGTATGAAAATAATACCAAAACCAAAAATATCTGCCTGCAAAAAAATGACCCACTGAATGATTCCTTTATTAGAGTTTTGGTTCTCAATAGACCATGTGCAAGAGGGATGTCAAGATTTTTTTTTCATTATCCGAGGTTGAACAATCCACCCTCCAGAAGCTGACCGCCGATCCTTGGCGCCAAAAGGGTTGACAAGGCAAGACGCTTGTATCATTAGTTGCCGGTAATTATATTTGAGGAGGATACAATGAATCGTTCGAATCAAATCATATTTTTATGGGCTCTTTTCTTTCTGTCGACCGCTCTTTTTTTCTTCCCGGCGGCATCCGCATCCCAGGAGGATGGATACAACATTTCGGTCAGCCAGTTTGTGGAACATCCGGCTCTGGATGCCGTCCTGAAAGGTAAAAATCCGCCTCGGCCTGGAAAATCGTCTCGGCGACCAGGTCGGGCTTCTTTCCGGCGGACAGCGCCCGGCCCTGACCATGTTCATGGCGATCATGGTGCAGCCCCGCCTTCTCTTGCTGGATGAACACACCGCCGCCTTAGACCCCAAAACCGCCCACCGGATTCTGGATCTCACCCGCCGCATTGTTGCGGGTCAGGACCTGACCACCTTGATGGTCACTCACAACATGAACCAGGCCCTTCGATTCGGAAACCGCTTGGTCATGATTCACCGGGGAGAGATCATCCTGGATGTTTCGGAAGCGGAAAAGACGAATATTACGGTGGAAGACCTGATGGCCCGTTTTTATGAAGTCCAGGGCGAGGCGTTTTCTTCAGATCGGATGTTGTTGGTATAATGAGGGAGCGGATCTGGAGTACTCAGTCATCCATCGAAAGGAGTCGTTTGCCATTTTATTCCGATGAGCTCACTCTTCGAAATTCGAAACTTAACCAAGTACTACCCGATCCCGGGTGGAATACTTCAGCGGCCGGTGGCGTATGTTCGGGCGGTGGACGGGATCGATCTGGATATTCATCGGGGGGAGTGCCTGGGCCTGGTCGGGGAATCGGGGTGCGGTAAAACCACCGCAGGAAAAGCCATCGTTCGGCTGCATGACCCCACCGGAGGTCGGATACGCTATTTTCCCTTGGAACCCGGCAACATCAACGGCGGCGCTCCTTTCCCGGCGCCGGTGGATATCGCCGCCGCCAAACCGAGGGATCTGAAATCCGCCGGCATCCGCCACCGGCTTCAGATGGTCTTTCAGGACCCCACTACCTCCCTCAATCCCCGAATGCTGATCAAGCATATCCTGGCCGAACCCCTGCGGGCCATGGGCGGCACTACTCGAAAGGACATCGAGGATCGGGTGGTCGAGCTGCTCAACAGGGTCAGTCTGAGCCGGGACCACCTGCTCCGTTACCCTCACGAGTTTTCAGGGGGCCAGCGCCAGCGCATCGCCGTGGCCCGGGCCATCGCCACCCACCCGGACTTCATCGTGCTGGACGAGCCCACCTCGGCCCTGGACGTATCGGTTCAGGCCCAGATGCTGAACCTGCTCAAATCCCTTCAGGACCGGCTGGGGTTGACCTATCTCTTCGTGACCCACCATCTGCTGGTGGTCCGTTACATCAGTCAACGAATGGCGGTGATGTACCTGGGCAAACTGGCCGAGGTCGCCGAAACCGAGGAGATCTTCAGCCGTTCCCGCCATCCCTACACCCATGCCCTGCTCTCGGGGATTCCGGCCCCGGACGCCGAGCATAAAAGCCGGCGGATCGTGCTCTCCGGCGAAGTCCCCTCCCCGCTTCATCCGCCGGACGGATGCCGGTTTCATACCCGGTGCCCCTTCGTCATCGAGCGTTGCCGGATCGAAGAACCCCTGCTGGAGCCGGTCGATTCGGAACATCACCGGGCCGCCTGCCACCGCAAACACGAGGTCGAGGCCCTGGTGCGGGAGCGGTTCGGATAAAACAGTGATCGTTTTTTACGGAAAGGAGGATGTCGTGGTCTCAAACCCCATACGCTCGATCCTGGTGGTCTGCACCGGAAACATCTGTCGCAGCCCCATGGCGGAAGGTGTGCTCAAGGAAGCATTCCGGGCCCACGGCCTGGATCATATTCGAGTCGAATCCACCGGCACCTTCGGATGGGATACCGAACCGCCCACTCCGCAAGCGGTTCAGGCCGGCAAAGAAACCGGACTGGACATTTCCGATCTCCGCTCCTGCGCCATCAACGGCGACATGGTGGATGACGCAGACTTGATCCTGGCCATGGAAGAGAGCCACCTGGAAACCATTCGGGACTGGTTCAAACCCGACAAAGCCAAGCTTCGGCTTCTGGGCGATTTTCATCCCGAAAAACCCGGAGTGGAAATCCCCGATCCCTACCGGAAATCGGTTCGCCACTACCGCAATGCCCTTGATCGCATTCGGCAATGCTCCAGCGGCCTGGTCCGGCATCTCAAAGAACTTGGGCAGGAAGAACCGGGCTGAAAATCAAGCCGCCGTGAGGGTATGAATCCTTGTATTCAACTTATCGGGGCTTGCAGAGCCGGCTGTGTTTTATAGGGGAAACGCCATCGGATAGTAGAAAAGGGGTTTCGGGAGTAATTAAAAACCGGCAGTCGAATGAACCGGGAAGTTCACTCCCGAGCACGCAGGCAGGAGGGTAAGGAATGCATCATCGCCCGCCGAAATCACGACGGGCGATGCAATCAACCATCAAGTGGTGGGATATTTATGCCATCGGGCATAGGATTTATCCAACGCATCCTGCAAAGAGAGCAGGGCGTTCTTCACCCCGCCTTCATGGCCCTGCCATTCACCCTCTTTGGATCGTTTCATCTTTTCGTATTTGTCCCAGACATCCGCCCGTTTTTGGCTCAATTCATCCAGTTTCGCCGTCAATTCAGACTTTTCGGATTCAGACAGGTCCCCGGTTTTGGCTTCCAGTTCTTCAATCCGCGCAATGCAGGCGTTCAATTCTTCGCCGTATTTGCCTTCGCATTCATCTCTTGATGCCATCAGATCTTCTCCTTTCTTTATAAGGTTTCGATATTCAAAGTATAAGAACGGCTGCCCCCGATTCAACCATCGGCCTCGCGGTCGGGACCCCGGTCGAATTCCACGATTCGAGCGAATCGGGTGTCGGCCCCTTTTGTCACCTCATGATAAAGCGGGCTGTCCTCGCTCACCCGGCCGCCCATATCATAGGTAGAGGCACGAACCGGCCGCCCGATAGGTTCAAGCAACGTCAGAACCGGTGTTATGGAATTATCTCAGGGGGCTGAAACTGTACTTTACTCAAATCAGGGAAAACACGCGAACCGGGAAATCAAAGGTCTTTCAAGAATTAAGGGCGCCACAGGAAAAAACAGGGATAGGGAACTACGTTGTTCTACGTACGCCGGCAGAAGCCTAGTGAGTGACCGATTAAAATTTCCGGGCTCGGCTATCGATCAGCCCCTTTCAATGGCTTTCGCGGTTCGGCCGAGGGCTTCAGCCCTCGGCCGAACACTCAAAAGGTAGACCGGTTCCACCCGAACGCCTTTCGGTCTACATTCTTGAAATCGATATAAATCCGCTCGGCCGGAATTTCAAACTCGGCTTCAATAAAATCGCATAATTTTTTTGAATATTCTTCAAAACGGGTCATATCCAGGCCGATGCTTCTCAATTCTACAAATCCGACCGGGCCCTTGGCGCCGCCGAAACGCATTGAAAGACTAGTCTTAAAACTCACCATCACAAATTCTTCCGACTTCCCCAAAAGCTCGGCGATAAAGGCCGAGGTCTGCTTCACCTTCAGAGTGAAATCACCGCGCGTCAGTTTTTTGTTGGTTTCCAGGCTTAGGTAGGGCACTGGCTGCTTCCTCCCGTTCTCAATTGGGCATCAACCGGTGAATCAACGAGGCTTTCCCACCGGCATCATATAAAGCGGCTGCTCTTCAATATCGTTGTTGAGAACCGCCTTGACCTCTTCGTCTTGAAAGGCGCCGATGGAAACGGTTCCCAGCTCCAGCGCTTCAGCCTGAAGATAGACATTCTGGGCCGCGTGTCCGGCTTCCATATGAACATACATAATCCCCCGCTGGCCGTACTTTCCGGTCACCCGCCCGTATACAGCGCAGAAGACCAGAACCAGAGGCGCTTTGCGGACCGGGGACTGGCCCAGGGCGGCCCGGGAAAGCTCGGCCCGCTTGTCTCCATTAGCCACCCGGGAGACCGCATGCTTGGTGGGCAGGTATTTATAGATGCCGGGCTCTAATCCCGATACGTTTCCCGCCACCAGATAGATCTCCAGCGGATAAAGGGCCCCGGCCGAGGGAGCGGTTCGATACCCTTTGGGACTGTTCATCCCCTGAGCCGACCAGAGAATCTGCCCCAGTTGTTGAATGGTCAGGCTTTGGTTCGTGAAATTTCGAACCGATCGTCTCTGTTTCAGGGCCGTTTCCACTGAGACCTCGCTGTCGAAACGCGGTTCCGGAAATTCTGTCATACCGGGCATGGATGCACACCTCCCCATCTGATAAAAATAGACCGCCAACAGCTGAAAAACGACCAGCCAAAGGATGATTCGAACCGGCGGTTTGATCTGTTTTTCAGCAATCCTTTTCATTATTTTCGCTATCGGCTGTTCCCTTTTCCATTTCGTTTCTTCTCCCCGGTGGCCGATGCGTCGGGACCGGTGTCGACCGCGCGTTCGGAATTTTGCCAAAAGAATCACCGAATCCGCGGTTGGAGGATTTGGGCTGACCTTACCAAATCTTTATAGAACGGTCAACTTTCTAAAACAAATTCATCCATTCTGAACAGATTCAAACTATAATGAATAATAATGAGACGAAAATAATGATTACGGGATCAGCAAGGGGCTCAGGAGGGCGGTAAGTGTTCCTGTAATTTAACGGGGGTATGCTGAGACCGATAGACCCTCTGCCGATGGCGGGCGGCCGCCATGAGCGGCCCCACTTTGACGTCGACATAGTCGTAGACCTTGGCGCGGGTCTTCCCCGGAGCCGGGCGCAGGATTCGGCCCAGGTACTGCAAAACCCGACCGGTGAACCGAACCGGGGTGGTGATGAAAAGGGTGGTCAGATTGCGGCAGTCGAATCCTTCGCCGATGAGTTGGCCGGTGGCCACCACCGCCCGGGTCGCTCCCTGGTTGATTCGGTCGATCACCGTTCGGCGCTGGGTCAAGGAGAGATCACCGGTGAGCAGCTCCGCCTGAACATGGTGTTTGAACCGCAGCAGGGAATGAAGGGTTTCACAGTGTTTTTTCCGGTCCGAGAGTACCAGGCAGACCCCCTTTTCGGCCTCCCGGGCTACGTCTTCGGCGATCATGCGATTCCGATCGTCGTCGAGGGTCAGTTCCGAGAGCATTTTGGGATATTCACGCACCGGATCATGGAACGGGGAAAAGGCCGTCTCTCGAATCACCACATCCGCTTCCAGAATGTGGCCGTCCCTGATCAGGGGGGATTTCGCAATCTCGTAATGGACATCCCCCAGGTGCCAGAAAATAAGCCGGGAGAGCTTGTCCCGACGCCAGGGGGTGGCGGTCAATCCGAGCATGTACCGGGCATCGAATCCGGAGACCGCTTCGGTGAAGGTCCGGCTGGGGGCCCGGTGGCACTCATCCACTACCAGAGAGCCGATGCGAGGGGCCGCTTCTTCAGCGCATTTGTAGAGAGACTGCACCAGAGCGACCGTGATCCCGGGTTCGAACCGTTTCTCCCCTCCGCCGACCAGGCCCACCGAACCTGCCGGAATGGAAAGAAATTCACCGATTTTATCGATCCACTGAAAGGCCAGATCCCGGGTGTGGACCACCACCAGAGCGGGCTGGCGGCGTTGGGCGATCATATAAAGGGCGATCACCGTCTTGCCGGAGCCGGTGGGGGCGCTCAAGGTGCCGAATTCCTTGGACAGCATCCGATCGGCCGCCTCCTCCTGGAAGGGTTTGAGCCGCCCTGAGAATTCAAAGTCGACTTCAGGAAGGGTCCGCCGCAGGTCTTCGAGTGCATAAGAGATATTCATGCGCCGGCATATCAGGATGAGCTGCCGCACATATCCCCGGGGAAGGAGAATCCGGCCGGTCCGGGTTTTTTCAAAAAAAGAGAGGTATTCCGGGGTCCTCTGGTTCCATCGGCCCAGGCGTTCGTTTTCCTGCCACTTGGGATTGGCGAACTGCATCTGTTTTTTCAGAATCGCCTCCAGCTCGGGCGGGGTGTTTTCAAGTGACAATCGGTTCCGAATGGTTATCTTCAAACTTTTATTCCAATTTATTTTATAAGGGTCCAAGAGGTGATTAAAATGCGTTATGATAGGCAGAAAACGTTTGACTTGTATCCCACAATTGCTTATTCAACCATAAAACATTCCTAAAACAATTGCTTATGCGGTTGTTCAGGTGCAAGCGAACCGTTGACCAGCTCCGGTGGGAGTCGACCGGGTACGGATAACCATACAACCGAATACCGATTTTCTCAATCCCCGACAGTGCTGACAACATAATCCGAACCCATAGAAAAATGCGGAGGAGATGATAGACACGCTCATATGACAAGTAAAATTCTTATTAACGCGGCGGACCCAGAGGAATCCCGCATCGCTAAAGTCAAAGATTCCAAATTGGAGGAATTCCACATTGAAAGCGCCGCAAAGGAGATCATTCACGGCAATATCTACAAGGGGGTCATCACCCGGGTTGAGCCGGGTCTTCAGTCGGTATTCATCGATTTCGGCGGAGAACGCCACGGATTTCTGCAAAAACACGAAATCCATCAAGATTATTATCTCGACAATCTTTCCGGAGACCACAATATCAAAAATCTGGTCAAGCGAGGCCAGGAACTTCTGGTTCAGGTCACCAAGGATCCTATCCTGAAAAAAGGGGCCATGCTCACCACCTTTATCTCCCTGCCGGGGCGCTATGTAGTGTTGATGCCCGGGTCCAAAAACCGAGGCATCTCCCGAAAAATCGAGAGCGAAGAAGAACGGCAACGGCTGAAAGAGCTGATCGGCAAAATCAAAATCCCCGAGGGCTTCGGCCTCATTGTCCGCACCGCGGGCGCCAACTGCACCAAAACCCAGTTGGCCAAAGATGTCCAATACCTGCTGCGTCTGTGGAAAAACATCAATAAAAAGGGGGTCGGTGAAACCGCCCCGGCCCTGCTCTATAAAGAGCGAAGCCTGGTGCTGAGAATCATTCGGGATTATTTCACTCCGGAAATCAAGGAGATCCTCATCGACGACGAATCGGTCTGTCATGAGGTCAAAGACTTCGTAAACATCATCTCCCCCAAAGACACCCGCATCGTCAAACACTACAAAGGGCCCAAACCGATCTTTACCAAGTATGAGCTGGAAGCCCAGATCTCTTCTATATTTGAAAGCCGGGTGGAACTGAAATCCGGGGGCTCCATCGTGATCGAACAGACCGAAGCCCTGGTGGCCATCGATGTCAACTCCGGCAAAAGCACCCAGAAACGATCGGTGGAGCAGACCGCCTATTCCACCAATCTGGAGGCGGCCGAAGAGATCGCCCGGCAGCTTCGGCTGCGGGACCTCGGGGGCCTGATCGTCATCGATTTCATCGACATGCGCGACTCCAAACACAAACTGGAGGTGGAAAGAACCCTCAAGGCCCAGGTCAAGGAAGACAAAGCCCGAATCAAAGTGGGCCGAATCTCCAAATTCGGGCTTCTGGAGATGTCCCGGCAGCGCATCCGCCCATCCATCGAATACGGCAGCCATCATCCCTGTCGATTCTGCGAAGGAAAAGGCCTGCTGCCTTCCACCGAGACTTTGGGCCTCAGCTTCCTTCGAAAGCTTCAGCTGGAAACCCTCAAAGACGGGGTGGGCCTGATCCGCGGGGTGCTGCCCCAGGAGGTGGCCGATTACCTGGTCAACAAAAAACGGAAGGAGATCCTCGATCTGGAACTGCGGCGGGAGGTCAGCATTCGAATCGAGGGAAACCCGAATATGCTGCCCCGGGAAAGCAAACTCATCAGTGAAAATCGGCGGGAAAATTGACGTGCTTTCCGGACCCGGGGTAATCTGACGGGTTACCCTTATTGGAGGAATGGCAAGGTTATGCGAACAAACAAGCCGTTAAGATCCAACAAAACCCTGGGAGTCATCATCGTCGGCGGATTCCTCCTGGTCGCCCTTTTGGGTGCATGGTGGTTCTGGCCGCAAACCGCACCGGTCCACATTCCGACTCCCCCGCCCCCGCCGGAAAAACCCCCGCTCCCGGAACCGGCTCAGGCCGACACCCCGACACTCCCCAGGCCCCGGCCGGTCATTCGATATCAGGAAGACGATCAGGCGGTTCAGGAATTGATGCGTAGACGCAAGGAAGAGCTGGGACTGGATGAAAGCGTGGACATGATCGTAAAATCCGATGAAACCCTCAAAATCGGAGACACCACCATTTCCATGCAGGAAATTCTGGACAAAATCCGGATCAAAAAAGGCGGGGTGGTGGAAGAGGATCTGACCCCGGGGGCCGCGGCCCGCAACCGGCAACGGATGATGGCCCGGCTGCATGAAAAGCTGGCTGAATCGGAAAAGCGGTTCTGGGAACTGGAGGAGATGCTGGCCGATCCGACGGCGACCCGGGAGACCGAGGACCTGGAAGAAAAGGTGGCCGAACATGCCCGCCTGGGCGAAGTCGTCACCGATTACCAGACCTATAAGGAGACCCTTCGGGAGATCGAGGTCCGGAAACAGATGCTGGAAAAGGATGATCCGGAGCAGGCGGTGCGCCGACAATTTGAGACCCTGAATGAACGGGCCGCCTCCCTGGAAACCGATCTGCGGAAGGGGCTTCAGGCCGCCGGTCTGGCCCCGGAACTGAAACCTGGCGATACCGAAGGGTTGGCTGAGGCCCTCACTCGAGCGGAGAATCGCTACTGGGAATTGGAAACCGCTCTGAAAAACCCGGACACGGCAAATTCTCCGGAGGCGGTCACCCAAATGATTCAGGAGCAGGCCCGTCTTCGGGATCTGGTGGCGGTTTTTCAGGAATACAAAAAAGTTCGCAAAGACATTCAGGAAACCCAATCCCTTCTCGATAAAGATTCCAATGAAATGACCCAAGCAATTCAGGATGAGCTCAATATCCTGCGGATGGCACGGAATGACCTGGAAGACGCCCTTATTTCCCGTCTTCTGCCTGCGGAGGGGATTGAAATTTACGGCGTGTATGTGGTACAGCCCGGCGACAATATCTGGAATATCCATTTTGAGTTTCTCAAAGAATATTTCAGAAACCGGGGGGTACGCTTGTCCCCCGTCTCCGATGAAAAAACCGAACGGGGGATCAGTTCCGGCGTGGGCAAGATCCTCAAGTTTTCGGAGAAAATGGTCCACATCTTCAATCTGAGAGAACGGGAGATAGAATCGGATCTGGACATGATCCATCCCCTGAGCAAGATCGTCGTCTTCAACATGGGCCAGGCCTTTGACCTGCTCAATCAGATCGATTACGAAAACATCACCGAGATCCGTTTCGACGGCGAAAATCTGTGGGTTCCGGCCGGATAGAAAGGTCGGCAAGGTTTTCTCCAGGTATGGGAAAAATGAAAAATATTTGACGTGGCGCGCCATATGCAGTATATGATCGCCGATCTTGAATACTGAAATCGGCTTCGGCCGGTTCAAATCTACCCTGAAGGAGGTTCTATCTTGTTTGATATCGCGTATGCCATGGGGACAGGAGGCGGCGGTGCGCCCGGCGGGCCCGGAGGCGGTTTTGCTTCCCTGATTCCGCTCATCCTGATGTTCGTCATCTTCTATTTTCTGCTCATTCGTCCCCAGCAGAAAAAGGCCAAAGAACATCGTGAAATGATCAGCAGCCTGAAAAAAGGCGACCGGATTATGACCAGCGGCGGTCTTCACGGGCGCATCGTGGCCCTGGACGAAGGGAGTGTCTCGCTCGAAATCGCCGAAAAGGTTCGGGTCAAGGTCAACCGCGGGTATGTGGCGGCCCTGCTTCAGGGGTCATCCGGCAACCCGGCGGCCAAGGCAGACAAAAAGAGCGACAACGGAAAATCTGACGAGCTGAAAACCAAATAAATTTATCCGTATCGGAAAGCCCCGTTTGAACTGAGCACGCCCCTACGGGCCCTCATTTGCCGGGGCTTTTCAGTGGAACCAACCGGTATCCCGATTTCGTACGGCTTCGGATAGAGAGGAAAGGAACCGATAGTGAAGAATTTGAGATGGAGACTGGCGATCGTGGCCGTGATGATCGCAGCGGCGGTGATTTACGTTCTCCCAACCCTGGTACCGGGCATGTGGCCGCACAAAAAAATCAATCTCGGCCTCGATCTTCAGGGGGGAATGCATCTGGTACTGGAAGTGGATACCCAAAAAGCCGTTGAAGGGGCCGTGGAGCGGATCGTTCAGGAGCTTCGGGATCAATTGCGCGAAGAGCACATTCGATTCGTCGGCCTGGACCGGGTGGAAGGCGATCAGATCTCAGTCAAACTGGCCGCCGACAATACCGAGGCCTTCGACCGGGTTCTGGATGACCGGTTTGCCGACCTGCGGATCATCTCCCGATCCCAGGAGACCGGGGTTTTAAATGTCCGCATGGATCTGCCCGACGAGGAGGTGGAGCGGATCAAACGGCTGGCTGCTGCCCAGGCCCTGGAGACCATCCGCAACCGAATCGACCAGTTCGGAGTAAGCGAGCCGGACATCCGCACCCAGGGCGAAAGACGGATTCTGATTCAGCTGCCGGGTATTCAGGACACCCAGCGGGCCAAGGAACTGATCGGCCGCACCGCCCAGCTGGAATTCAAGCTGGTGGACGAGGCCCATGATCCGAGGGCCGCCGAGAGCGGTACCCCCCCGCCCGGCACCGAACTGCTCTACCAAGTGCGGACCGACCCGACCACCAACCGGGAAATCCGGACCCCTTTTCTGGTACAGAAACGCTCCCTGCTGACCGGCGCCTACCTGACCGATGCGCGGGTCCAGATCGATTCTCAGTTCAATGAGCCCTATGTATCCATCAATTTCGACCGCAAGGGCGCTCGAATCTTTGAACAGATCACCGAAGAACATGTTCGGGACCGATTGGCCATCGTCCTTGACAACAATGTCTATTCCGCACCGGTGATTCAGGAAAAGATCAGCGGCGGCGAGGCCCGCATCACCGGCAGTTTCACCGCCGAAGAGGCCCGGGACCTGGCCATCGTGTTAAGAGCCGGGGCTCTGCCGGCACCGGTGGACATCCTGGAAGAACGCACCGTGGGGCCCTCCCTCGGCGCCGATTCCATTCGCCAGGGGCTGATTTCGATGATCGTGGGGGGCGTTCTGGTGGTGATCTTCATGGCGATCTATTACGGGTCCGCCGGGCTCATCGCCGACCTGGCCCTGATCCTCAACATCCTGCTCATCGCCGCCGGTCTGGCCGCATTCGGCGCCACCCTGACCCTGCCGGGTATCGCGGGCATCATTCTGACCATCGGCATGGCGGTAGATGCCAATGTGCTCATCTTCGAACGCATCCGCGAAGAGATGCGGGTGGGCAAGACCCCCCACGCATCGGTGACCGCCGGATACGAACGGGCCACTCTGACGATTTTAGACGCCAACGTCACCACCCTGATTGCGGCCCTGGTGCTGTTTCAGTTCGGAACCGGTCCGGTCAAGGGCTTCGCCGTCACCCTGAGTCTGGGCGTGGTGTCGAGCCTGTTCACCGCCCTCTACGTGACCCGAATCGTTTTCGACCACCTTCTGGTGAATGTTCGGGTAAAACAACTGAGCCTCGGATAAGATCGAATCCGGACCGATCCGGTGTTTACCTTTCTAAACAGACAAGGAAAATAAGATGCAGTTCATTAAACCTGACATTAATCTGGAAATCATCGAAAAGCGCAGAATCGCCTACGGGGTGTCCGGCATTCTGATCCTCATCAGCATCCTCTCCCTGATCGTTCACGGCGGCCCCAAATACGGCATCGATTTCGCGGGGGGAACGGTCATTCAGGTCCAGTTTACCGCGCCGGTCTCCATTGACGATATCAAACAGGGGCTGACCGGGGCCGACATCACCAATCCGACGGTACAGTCCTTCGGAGAACGGGCTAATCATGAATACCTGATCCGGACCGATATGTCCGAAATGGAAGAGGACGGCTTCATTCCCAAAATCGAAGAGGTGCTTCAGACCGCCACCGGCCAGGCGGCCGATGTCCGCCGGGTGGAAATGGTAGGCCCCCAGGTGGGGAAAGATTTGCGGGCCAAAGCGCTCTTCGCCATGTTCTATGCCCTGCTCTTCATCACCATTTATATCTCCGGCCGGTTCGAGCTCAAATGGCTGGTCAGCGCGGTGGTGGCTGGCGCCCTCATGGGGGCGGTCTATCTCTTCTCGCTGCTCAACATGAGCATCCCCTTTCTGATCATCACCGCCCTGATCGTAAGCCTGGTCCTGTTCTGGTTTCTGGAGCTCAAATATGCCATGGGGGCCATTGTGGCCCTGATTCATGACGTCACCATCACCGTGGGGGTCTTCTCTCTGTTCGGCAAGGAATTCTCTTTGCCGATCATCGCGGCCTTGCTCACCATCATCGGGTATTCCCTCAACGACACCATTATCGTCTTCGACCGAATCCGGGAAAACCTGCGCAAGTTTACCAAAAATCCGCTGGAGACGATCATCAACAAAAGCATCAATGAAACCCTCTCCCGGACAATTCTGACCTCCCTGACCACTTTGGTGGTGGTGATTTCCCTGTTCGTGCTGGGCGGCGGCATCATTCACGATTTCGCCTTCGCTCTCATCGTGGGGGTTCTGATCGGTACCTATTCGTCGGTGTTCGTGGCCAGTCCGATTCTGCTGGCCTGGCAGGGGGCCGGACGGAAGATGTAACCGGCCAAGGCTGCGCACCGTGGAAGAGAATACCGTCGACAGACTGCTGCCCTGGTTTCAACTGCGGAGCGTGCCCGGAATCGGAAACCTGCTCCTGAAGCGGCTCCTGGACCGGTTCGAATCTCCGGAACAGGTATTGACGGCCTCTCCCGAACAACTGGGGCGGGTGGAAGGCATTACCACCCGCCTCGCCTCCGCCGTGGCCGGCCAACCGGTAACCGATCAGGTGCGGCGGGAACTGGACCGGGTCGCCGAACGGATGCAGGACCGACACTTCCGGGTGATCCCCCTGACCGATCCCGATTACCCGGGCCTTCTGCTTCAGATTCCCGATCCCCCGCCGTTCCTGTATGCCCACGGGGATTTACACCGCGCCCACCGAAACATCGCCTTGGTGGGTTCCCGCACCGCCACCCGGTACGGCATCTATACCACCCGCCATCTGGCCGGAGAACTGGCCGGCCTCAACATCACCGTGGTCAGCGGCATGGCCCGGGGCATCGACACCGCGGCCCATGAAGGGGCTCTGGAAAAAGGGGGCCGGACCATCGCAGTTCTGGGAAGCGGGCTGGACCGAATCTATCCGGCGGAAAACCGAAACCTGTGCCGCCGAATCACCGAATCCGGGGCGGTGATCACCGAATTTCCTCTGAACGCAGGGCCCGACCCCCACCATTTCCCCATTCGAAACCGGATCATCTCCGGAATTTCTCTGGGCACGGTGGTGGTGGAAGCGGCCAAACGGAGCGGGTCACTCATTACCGCACGCCTGGCCGCAGAGCAGAACCGGGAGGTCTTTGCGGTTCCCGGCAATATCCACTCCTTTAAAAGCGCCGGCACCCACAGCCTGCTGAAACAGGGGGCCAAACTGGTGGAAAACGCCGTCGATATCCTGGAAGAACTGCCCCAGTTGATCGGCAGCCACATGGCCAAACACCATGTCCGGGGAGAAGAGGTCTTGGATATCCCGCCCCTTTCCGAGGAGGAATCTCTGGTGTTCAAGGCCCTGGGGCCTTATCCCATTCACATCGACGAGCTGATGAGGAAGCTCGACATGAACCCAGGGCCGCTCTCCAGCATTCTGCTGCAATTGGAACTGAAGGGGATCGTGGCCCAATCCCCGGGAAAACTATTCTCCATCGAGATCAAAAATATGATTTGACGTTTCCGTTTCCGGTTTTAGGTTTACAATGCAATTCGGCAGAATCGCATAAACCACCGATGCACATCGCATCCCAAAGGATAGACGATAAGGATTGTTACAGATGCACATTATGTATGGTGACCATTGTGAGTAAACCCCTGGTAGTGGTGGAGTCCCCCACCAAAGTCAAGACCCTGAAAAAATACCTCGGCGGTGATTATAATGTAGCGGCCACGGTAGGCCACATCAAGGACCTGCCCGCCAAAGAGATGGGCATCGACATCGAGAACGGGTTCAAACCCAAGTACCGGATCATTCCGGGCAAACAGAAGGTGATCACCGCCCTGAAAAAAGAGGCCGGCGAGGCCGAGGAGATCTTTCTGGCCCCCGACCCCGACCGCGAGGGCGAAGCCATCGCCTGGCATACCGCGGAGGTCCTCAAAAAAAAGGACCGCCGGTTCCACCGGGTCCTCTTCCATGAGCTGACCAAGCACGGAATACAGGAAGCCATGGCCGCTCCCGAGGCCCTGAACACCCATAAATACGAGGCCCAGCAGGCCCGGCGGATTCTGGACCGGCTGGTGGGCTATCAGATCTCTCCGCTGCTGTGGCGAAAGGTCAAAAACGGGCTCTCGGCCGGCCGGGTGCAGTCGGTGGCCCTGCGGATCATCTGCGAACGGGAACGGGCCATCCAGGTCTTTGATCCCGAAGAATACTGGACCATCACCGCCCTGCTCCACGGGGAAGAGCCGCCGCCGTTTGAAGCCAAACTGGCCAAAAAAGCCGGCAAGAAAATATCCATCCCCGATGAGGCCGCATCCAAAAAGATTCTGGACGAGGTCACGGATCGACAGCCGGTGGTGGACAAGGTGGTCAAAAAGACGGTCCGGCGGAACCCCCAGCCGCCCTTCACCACCAGCAAACTTCAGCAGGAGGCTATTCGCAAGCTTCGGTTTTCCGCCAAAAAGACGATGATGGTGGCTCAGCAACTGTATGAAGGGGTGGACCTGGCCGAGGATGAACCCACCGGGCTGATCACCTATATGCGGACCGACTCCACCCGAATCGCCAATGAAGCGGCGGAGGAGGCCCTGAAGCTGGTGCGGGAACAGTTCGGAAGCGACTACGCCTTAGACAAGCCCCGGTTCTTCAAAAATAAAAAAAAGGTTCAGGACGCCCATGAGGCCATTCGGCCCACCTCGGTCTATCACACCCCGGAAAAGGTGGCCAAATATCTGTCCAAGGATCAGCTCGCCCTGTATCGGCTCATCTGGCAGCGGTTCGTCGCCTCCCAGATGGCCCAGGCCCTGCTAAACCAGCAGTCGATCACTATCAAGATCGGCGAATATGAGTTCACCGCCTCGGGGTCCACCATCAAATTCGCCGGGTTCATGACCCTGTATCTCTCCGAGGATGATGCCGACGAGGATGCCAAATCCAAGGGGTCCACCCTGCCCCCGCTGACCGAGGGCATGGCACTCAATTTGGAAAAATTCGACCCCAAGCAGCACTTCACCCAGCCGCCGCCCCGGTTCTCCGAGGCCTCGCTGGTCAAGGAACTGGAGGAAAACGGCATCGGCCGGCCCAGCACCTATGCCGCCATCCTCTCCACCATCCAGGACAAGGGGTATGTGGAAAAGCTCAAGGGATACTTTCGACCCAGCGAGCTGGGGTTTATCGTCAACGATCTGGTGGTGGAGAATTTCCCGGATGTTTTCAACGTCGATTTCACTGCAAAGATGGAAGACAGCCTCGACCGGGTAGAAGCCGCCGAAGTGGAAGCCCTCAACATCCTGGAGCAGTTTTACAGCCCCTTTCACCTCAAGCTGGAAGCGGCCGCCGAAGGCATGCTCAGCATGAAAGGGGTGGGGTTTTCCACCGGCATGAAATGCCCCCAGTGCGGCGGAAACCTCCACATCAAGGTGGGCAAAAACGGCCCCTTTCTGGCGTGCAGCAGCTACCCCGACTGCGACTTCAGCCGGGATTACACCCGGGATGAAAAAGGCAAGGTTCAGATCATCGAGCCGGACCTGGAAGCGGCCGAGGGCGAGGTCTGCGAAAAATGCGGCAAACCCATGGTGGTCAAACGGGGCCGCTACGGCACCTTTCTGGCGTGCAGCGGATATCCCGACTGCAAAAACACCCGGTCCGTGGCCTCAGGGGGCCAGTCCACCGGCGTTTCCTGTCCGGAAGAAGGGTGCGAAGGCGAACTGGTGGAACGAAAATCGAAGCGGGGAAAGGTCTTTTACGGTTGCAGCAAATTCCCCGATTGCAAGTTCGCCACCTGGGACCGTCCGGTGGAAAAGCCCTGCCCCCAGTGCGAAGCCCCCTTCCTGGTGGAAAAGACCACCAAAAAGGAGGGCACCTTTCTTTCCTGCCTCGATAAAGAATGTGGGTACCGGGAATCGGTGGAGGAGGAAGTCTAAAAAAGCGGTTCTGTTTTCATTAAAGAACATTTTGGGGGCGGGCGTCCGCGCCCGCCTCCCGCCCTTACCCTCCCCCATTTCCGGAAAACCTCTTCCCCTCTATCCAAGCCGAACAAGCAGTCACCCCAAGCACCCACTATTGAAAAGGTCGGATTGATTCCTCATTCCGGATTAATCCCAATTCATTCAACAGACTGACTCTATGGGCTTCCCTATTAATTGAATAGTGGCGGGCGCGAATGGATTTTCGACTTTAATCCAATAAAATGGGCTCGTTTATTCTTGACATAATTTTTTGCTCTTTGGATAATGATCTTGAAAAAGAAAAGGGCGATTGGTTCGAAAGTAGAGGAAAGTTAAATATTATTTTTCTTTTTTATAAAAACTGTTATCTGCATATTATCGAAGAAATTTGCCCCCATAGTTAATTTTCGCAGGCACTTTTTACCTTTTTTACCCCCTGATAGCAGAGTATCGGGGAAAATTGATATGTTAATAAAATGGTTCGGCAGAAGATGACAAACGACATAGTATATATTTCAGGTGATGATGAAGAAATCCGGGACGCCATTCTGAAGGCACAGCGTCGGTTGCCCGAATTTCAGCGTATTGTTGATGAGAATAACCTGCACGTCTTTCCACCGTATGGCGTTCCCATGGTGAAGATTTGTGTCGAAAACGAGACCTTAGGAGCAGTTGAGCACATTTGGTTGGAAGGTGTGTATTTCGATAAGTCTGAGGTTGCCGGAACCGCTGTCGACCAGAAAACCGAATACAGAAGCCCCATCTCGAAAATTACGGATTGGATGTATTTTGAGGGGAAGAAAATGCGCGGTGGTTTCGTGGAACGAATTCTCATGAAACGAGACGGGATTGACGAATGAGTTGCCGAACAATTTTTTTGCAGCGGACCTGGCGGGAACGTGTCTTCGTTAACCACTTTTTTTATTATACTTTTTAGCCTTCTGGTCGGTTGTCTCAGTTCGCTGCCCGGCACGCTGAAATCCGCGTTGGCCGGAAGATGAACGAAATGAGCGTAGACTGGACCGAAACTTTGTCACATACTCTGGGTCTCGAACGGTACGATCAAGATTGGGGGATATGTAACGCCGACCCCACGCGTGTCATCGAGTTTATTGAATTTTTCAATCAACACCAACCTCAGCACCCTTGGGAACGGGAAGCGCTCGCCGAATTAATTTTGGCCTCGGCAGACGATGGTTTCAGAGATGGATCTCTTTCAGAATCCACCAAGTCCATTGCCAAGTGTTTTTTTAAAGACCATCACCAAGAGTTCCCACACCAATGGGCGTACTGGTCCATGCTTGACTCACGAGAATTCCCCGTCGTTGAACTATTGGTGTTCGAAAACGACGGCCAACCATAGCATTGAGTGGACGGGAAAAATCGCGGCTGTTCTCGAAAACTGCAGTGGTTCGCGATTACCGCGTCGCCACCGCTCATACACACGTTCGCCCACTGGAACCTAATATGCCCAGCTTGATATGAAGGTTCACAATTGCCGGAATGCTGAAGTGCCAGAGAGCAAGATCGTTGATTACCTGCTGTCTCCAGGACATCCGGAAGGAGGACCGAACGCAAGGTTTTTCTTCAAATGGGGGTTTAAAAGAGATTACCGCTTATCCAGCATTTTAGAGGAAGGAAATGATTAAGGAACACGATAGAGTCATACTCACGCAAACGATTGAAGAATATAGGCTTGAGCCTGGCGATATCGGAGCCGTAGTCTATGTTCATGATGAAGGAGAAGCTTTTGAGGTGGAATTCGTGACCCTGGACGGGACAACAGCCGCAGTTCTGGAGCTGGAGTCGTACCAGATTAGAGTTGCAACTGCGCGCGAAATCCCCCACGCGAGGTCTCTCTCCGCTGCATAAGGGGAACATCGGCGAACTATCATTCCCCGGCGGACTGTGTGGGCTTCCGATTCGCTCCAGCCAGACCGCCGCTGAATTCGTCGTTGACGGCATCGGAAAAGAATCCGCTCTTCAAAAAGACCATATGGAAGCGCAGGTCGAATTTGTCATGAAAATTGAGTAGATCGGAAAATCCCTTTCAACCTATTGGAACAGAGCAACCTGATTTACGGTGATTATTTCAAATCGCCTATTAAGGCAAACATAAGGTTCCTAAAGAGCTTGGGGATGGTAACATCCCCCGGCTAACCGACCCTCAATGAATGAAAAATAAGAAAGGGAATGGAGGGAGATAAGTCTTAAAACATAAGCGCCGGAGAGACAGTGAATAGGGATGCGATAAAACCAGAAATCGAACATATCGTTCAGAGAATCGTAGAAGAAAGCGAACCGCTTCGAATCCTAATTTTCGGTTCGACAGTCAGGGGCGAAGCCGGATTCGATAGTGATGTTGACATTCTTGTGATAATGCCCGAAGGGGTTCACAGACGGCGTACCGCACAGAATCTTTACCGGAAAATACGCGACGCGGGGATTCCGTTTGACATTCTGGTGGCAACCCCAAATGACCTTGAAAGGTACGGAGACAGCGCCGGACTTGTTTACCGTGCAGTTCTGCGCGAGGGAATGGAAGTGTATGCAGCCTGAAAATGACCGCAGCGGCAGCAACTTTGCAGGCAATGCCGAAGACTGGTTGCGCCATGCAAACAGCAATCTGGCGCTTGCCCGTGTGACGCCCCCGCCGACCGTCATGCTTGAAAGTCTCTGCTTTCACGCCCAGCAAGCTGCCGAAAAGGCTCTCAAGGCGGTTCTGGTTTTCCGGTCGGTGTCCTTCCCTAGAACGCACAGCATCAGAATGATTCTCGACCTGCTGGCAAGGCATGTCGCTGTCCCCGAAGAAATCCAGTATTCGGCCGGGCTTACCGCCTATGCCGTTATAGCCCGGTATCCGGGTGTTCCCGAACCTGTGGAGAGGGAAGAATATGAAGAAGCGGTACGAATGGCCGAAGTGGTAGTTTCATGGGCTGAAAGAATCATAAGGGCATAGTCCTTTACCGGCCTGCCGATCCCTTCGCTGAATCCCCGAACGCCTCTACAGTCTCAATCCCGCGACTCACATGATACGGAAAGGTTGCATTCTTGCGACCTCTCGATTGTTTCTCCACCCGAATCCATCCAATAACATTTCTCTAACTGCTCTTTTTTACTCTTTTAAATTTTAAACACTTCCTTTTCGAAAGCCTTTGGCACAACCATTGCTATATTATTCGTGGAGATCAACAAAGAGAAACGGTCAGGCGAATGAAATTGGCAATCGCGATATGGAACAGCCGGATTTCCCCGGTGTTCGACGTGTCCCGGAAGGTCCGGTTGCTGGAGGTCAACAACGGTTCGGTGGTTTCCGCGGGCGATCAATCCCTTCTGGAGGAAGACCCGGATTTAAAACTGCGGCGCCTGGCGGCCCTCGGCGCCGACACCCTGATCTGCGGCGCCGTATCCAACAAGGTTCGGGAGATGGCCCTGGCCCGGGGGTTTACATTGATTCCTTTTGTGGCCGGCGAAGTGGAAGCGGTCATCGAAGCCTGGCTCAACGGAACCCTGAAACATGCAATCTACCGAATGCCGGGATGCAGGGTGCGTCAGTGCGCTTTCAGAGGACGCGGAAGAACACGGCCGCACCGACTCGGGCATCAAAGGTCCGGAACCGGCGATATGGAAAAGGAGTGATAATCGATATGCCTCGAGGAGATGGAACCGGCCCCATGGGCGGAGAACCGAAAGGAAGCGGATGCCGTCGACAAGGCGGGGGCGGACGCGGTCGCGGCACCGGAAACCGGACCCCTCAACAGGGACCCGGAATCGGTCGATCGCAACCCAGTGGCAATTCTGAAAATACAGGCGGGAATCAGGCCGAACCGAACCCTCGCCGAAATGAAAATGGAGGAACCATGAAAATCATTGTGACATCCAGCGGTGAAAAACCGGAATCACCAGTGGACCCGCGATTCGGGCGGGCCGCCAAGTTTATGGTGTACGACACGGCATCCGATCAGTATGAAGCGGTGGACAATGTTCAGAATCTTCACGCGGCCCAGGGAGCTGGTATTCAGGCTGCTGAAACAGCTGCCCGCCTGAAAGCCGACTGCGTACTCACCGGCCACTGCGGACCCAAGGCTTTCATGGTGCTGAAAGCGGCCGGAGTGAAGGTGTATACCGGTGTGGAGGGTACTGTGGCCGATGCCGTGGCCCGGTTTAAGTCGGGAGAGTTGAACCCGGCCGAAGGTGCCGACGTGGAAGGCCACTGGTAGGAGATCGAAACATGATTTCACCATCGAAAAACAAAAACGGGCTCCGGGCATGAAAATCGCCATCGCATCCGGAAAAGGCGGCACCGGCAAAACCACCGTAGCGGTCAACCTGGCACTGGCCGCGGCAAGGCCGGTGCAGCTTCTCGACTGCGACGTCGAGGCCCCCAACAGCCATCTGTTTCTTCGTCCGGCCATCGATGAAACCTTCCGGGCATCGATTCAGGTGCCCCTCATCGATGCCGATAAATGCGACGACTGCGGAGAATGCGGGTCTTTTTGCCGGTTCAAGGCCATCGTCATCCTGCCCGGGAATCCGCTGGTGTTCCCGGAACTCTGCCACGGCTGCGGCGGGTGCGCTCGAATCTGCACCCGGGACGCCATTACGGAAACGGACCGGGAGATCGGTACCGTGGAAATCGGCCGCAGCGGGCAAATCACCCTGATTCGAGGGCTCCTGGATGTCGGGGTGGCCATGTCGCCGCCTCTGATTCGGTCGGTCAAGGCTCGGGCCTCGGCGGACGGATTGGTCCTGGTCGATGCCCCGCCCGGGGCTTCCTGCCCCATGGTGGCGGCGGTCAGCGGCTGCGACCAAGCCGTTCTGGTCACCGAACCGACACCCTTCGGCCTGAACGACCTTCGGGTGGCGGTGGAAACGATACGGGAGTTGAAGATCCCTTTCGGGGTGGTGATCAACCGGTCCGACGCCGGCGACGACCGAACCGTGGAATACTGTACGGCCGAAGGCATCGATATCCTTGCCGAGATTCCGGACGACCGGCGCATCGCCGTCGCCTATTCCCGGGGCGAACCCTTGGTGGATGCGGTCCCCGAGTTTAAACCGGTGTTCGAATCCTTGCTTGAACGCCTTCAAACTTCAAGCCGGGAAACCCGGCGGTCGAATTGAGAACGGAGCCTGTACCCATGGACATCACCGAAATCGTCATCATCAGCGGCAAGGGCGGCACCGGCAAAACCAGCATCACCGCCGCCCTGGCCGTTCTCGCGGGAAAAGCGGCGGTGGCCGACTGCGATGTGGACGCCGCCGACCTTCACCTGGTGCTCGGCCCCAAGGTCGAGCACCGGGAAAGCTTTATCTCAGGCAATGAAGCGGTGATTCGAAGCGGGGACTGCACCGACTGCGGGTATTGCCTCGATCTTTGCCGATTCGACGCGATTCAGCGCAATGAAAAAGGAGAGCTGTTCGTAGACCCGGTGGGCTGCGAAGGCTGCGGGGTCTGCGTCCACTTCTGCCCCGAAGGCGCGATCGATTTTCC
Source organism: uncultured Desulfobacterales bacterium (assembly GCA_964573705.1). Lineage (GTDB taxonomy): Bacteria > Desulfobacterota > Desulfobacteria > Desulfobacterales > Desulfococcaceae > JAABSQ01. The sequence goes on along the minus strand of CAZNLT010000041.1, from coordinate 9,283 downwards.
TCAGCGGGAATGCGGAGAATGGTACCGATCCGACACCCGGGTCGGCCCGATGGTTCACGCGCGGCTGAAACCCGGGGGAGAAAATTCGGGTAAACTGGTCACCACTGTACGGGGCGAGGCCCGGCGTCTTGCCGAGGAAAACGCTTTGAACCTGGTTCTAGTAGACGGCCCGCCGGGTATCGGCTGCCCGGTCATCGCTTCTCTCACCGGAGCCTCCCTGGTTCTGGCGGTAACCGAACCGACTCTATCGGGGGCCCACGACCTGGAACGGGTGATGTCGCTCACCCGCCATTTTAAAATACCCACCGCGGTCTGCGTCAACAAATGGGACCTCAATCCCGAGATGGCCGATACCATCGAAACTTCGGCCTCGGCCGCCGGTGCGTCGATCGCCGGCCGGGTCCGGTACGACAAGGCGGTCACGGCGGCCCAGGTCGCGGCCGGCGCCATTACCGAAGCCCCGGGCGGCGCGGCAGAAGACATACGAATTTTATGGAACCGACTTCGGACCATCGGGTCCGAGAATGGTCTTTACTTTGCAGATCCGGCTTCGGTCGGGTAAACTCTTGTACAACCCTTTTAAGGAGGATCGATTCATGCGCATAGCAATCCCCTTGGCGGAAGGAAAACTGACCCCTCATTTCGGGCACTGCCAGACTTTCGCCTTGATCAACGTAGACCCGGATACCAAAACTATTCTGGAACGAGAGGATGTGGTGCCCCCGCCCCACGAACCCGGAGTCCTGCCCCGATGGCTCGCCGAGCAGGGGACCGGACTCGTCATCGCCGGCGGCATGGGCGGACGTGCCGTTTCCCTATTAGACGAGCACAACATCGAGGTCTTGGTAGGCGCCCCGGTGGACCAGCCCGAAAATCTGGTTAACGCCTATCTTTCCGGCAACCTGAGTCTCGGGTCCAACGCCTGCGACCACTGATCTTGTTTTCGGATTCAAGGCCCTGACAGCCCGGGCTTAAACGGAATGCCATTATCGACCATCCTGGCTGAAGGAAAGGGCGCCGCGTATACAATGCGGCGCCCTTTTCTGTTCCGTAAACCGATCCTGTGGGCAGGCGCTTCACTGGATTAATTTTTTTCCAACAAATCAGTTGACATCCCTGAAAATCCCTGGTAGGGCTACAGAAACTCAAAAAGGAAATATGTCCAGCGAATGAAATCCGTTTTCGGCCTTATCAATATTATCAGCCTTATTATTATTCTCCTCGGCGTCCTTCCCGAGAGAGAACAGGGGTTGATAATGGCCTAAATTCGCCGAGCAAAAGAATACAAAATCCGTTATCAGCCCCGAGCTGGTAACGGATTTTTTTTTGCGCAAAACACCCTATATCGGAGACCGCACCCTTTATGAAAAGCGACAACGCCAAAAAAGGTATCGAAAGAGCCCCCCACCGCGCCCTGTTCAAGGCTATGGGGTACACCGACGAGGAGATCAGGCGCCCGATAGTGGGCATCGCCAACTCGGCCAACACCATCGTACCGGGCCATGCCCACCTGGACAAGATCGTGGATGCGGTCAAGGTCGGGGTCTACATGGCCGGCGGCACCCCCATCGAATTCGGAGTGATCGGGGTCTGCGACGGCATCGCCATGAACCACGTCGGCATGAAATACTCCCTGGGCAGCCGGGAGCTGATCGCCGATTCGGTAGAGGTGATGGCCACGGCCCATGCCCTCGACGCCCTGGTGCTGGTGCCCAACTGCGACAAGATCGTCCCCGGCATGCTGATGGCCGCGGCCCGGCTGGACCTGCCCACGGTGGTGGTCAGCGGCGGTGCCATGCTGGCCGGAAAGCATCCGACCAAGGGCAACAAGGTGGATCTCATCACCGTCTTCGAATCGGTGGGTGCGGTGCATGCCGGCAAAATGACCGAGGATGAACTGACGGAAATCGAAGACGCGGCCTGCCCCACCTGCGGGTCCTGCTCCGGAATGTTCACGGCCAACTCCATGAACTGCCTTACCGAAGCCGTGGGCCTGGGTCTGCCCGGAAACGGCACGATTCCGGCGGTGATGGCGGCCCGGATCCGCCTGGCCAAACAGGCCGGCATGAGCGTCATGAATCTCTGGAAGGAGGACATCACCCCGCGGAAAATTCTCACGGAGGCGGCCTTTCAAAACGCCCTGGCCGTGGATATGGCCCTGGGTTGCTCCACCAACACCGTCCTTCACCTCACCGCTATCGCTCTGGAAGCGGGAATAGAGATCGATTTGGACCTGATCAATCGGGTCAGCGAACAAACCCCGCACCTGTGCTCCTTGAGCCCTGGCGGCAAGGACCACATCGAGGATCTGAACCGGGCCGGCGGCATTCAGGCGGTCTTGAAGACCCTGGCCGACACCGGCCGGATCCACACCGGCTGCATCACCGTTACCGGGAAAACCGTTGAAGAAAACATTCAAAAGGCGCGGGTCCTGGATCCGGAGGTGATCCGGCCTGTGGAGAACCCCTACCACCACCAGGGCGGTCTGGCGGTGCTGTTCGGAAACCTGGCCCCGGAAGGCTGCGTGGTCAAACAGTCGGCGGTCCGGGAGGAGATGCTTCGCCATCAGGGTCCGGCCCGGGTCTTTGAATCCGAAGAGGAGGCCACTCAGGCCATTCTGGACAAACAGATCCATGCCGGGGACGTGGTGGTGATTCGATACGAAGGTCCCCGGGGCGGACCCGGGATGCGGGAGATGCTCACCCCCACCTCGGCCATCGCCGGGATGAATCTCGACGCCCGGGTGGCGCTGATCACAGACGGCCGGTTTTCCGGCGGCACCCGCGGGGCCGCCATCGGCCATGTCTCTCCTGAGGCCATGGCCGGCGGCCCGATCGCCGCGGTGCAGGAAGGCGACCCCATCGCCATTGACATTCCGGCCAAAGAGATCACCCTGAAAGTACCGGAGGAAGAGATTCAGGCACGCCTCTCCCGAGTGAAGAAACCCGAATCCCGCATCACCCGAGGATACATGGCGCGATACGCCAAGACGGTTTCATCCGCCAGCAAGGGCGCCATCGTTGAATAAACGGCCTTCGGCATCATCGAATCGGCCGTATTGCCGCACCCCCGAGGGATACTCCCCTCCTTCGGCGTGCTTTAGAACAGGAAAGGAAAAAAGCATGAAGTACACCGGCGCACAAATATTAATGAAAGCCCTTCAGGAAGAAGGGGTCGACACCATCTTCGGGTATCCCGGGGGCGCGGTCATCGACATCTATGACGAACTAGCCCGAACCGATATTCGACACATTCTTGTCCGCCATGAACAGGGCGCGGTCCATGCGGCGGACGGATACGCCAGAGCCGGCGGAAAGGTGGGAGTGGCCATGGTGACCTCGGGTCCCGGGGCGACCAATACGGTCACCGGCATCGCATCCGCCTATATGGATTCCATCCCCATGGTGATTCTCACCGGCCAGGTGCCCAGCCACCTGATCGGCAACGACGCCTTTCAGGAGGTGGACATCGTGGGCATTACCCGTCCCTGCACCAAGCACAACTATCTGGTTCCCGCCACCGCCGACCTGGGCCGGATCGTTCAGGAGGCTTTCCACATCGCCCGGTCCGGAAGACCGGGGCCGGTCCTGGTGGACATCCCCAAAGACGTGGTCAGCGGCGTTGCCGATTACCAGCCCCTGAAGACGGTCAAGCTCAAATCCTATAATCCGACCTACAATCCCAACGTGAAGCAGCTTCACAAGGTGGTGGATCTGATCAAGACCGCCAAACGGCCCATGATCTTCGCCGGCGGCGGGGTGATTCTTTCCAAGGCCCATGAAGAATTGACCGAGCTGGCCCGGCGGATTCAGAGCCCGGTGACCACTTCGCTGATGGGCCTGGGGGCGTTTCCCGCCTCGGATCCGCTCTGGCTTGGAATGATCGGCATGCACGGCACCTACCGCTCCAACATGTGCACCAGCGCCTGCGATCTGATGATCGCCGTGGGGGTGCGCTTCGACGACCGAGTCACCGGCAAGACCGACGCTTTTGCGGCCCAGGCCAAGATCGTCCATATCGACATCGACCCGACCTCCATTCGCAAGAACATCGGGGTCACCGTACCGGTGGTGGGCGACTGCAAGACCACCCTGGGCCAGCTCAACGAGCTTCTACCCAAGGAGGACCCGGGGGATCTGTTCGAAAGACGACGAAAATGGGCCGAACAGGTCGACGACTGGCGCAGCAGGGCCCGGCTGGCTTATAATCAGAACGATACGGTGATTAAACCTCAGTATGTCGTGGAAAAACTCTTCGAACTGACTCGAGGCGAGGCGATCATCACCACCGAAGTGGGCCAGAACCAGATGTGGTCGGCCCAGTATTACCATTTCGACCGGCCCGGCCATTTCATCACCTCTGGCGGCCTCGGGGTGATGGGCTTCGGCCTGCCCGCGGCCATCGGGGCCCAGATGGCCCGGCCCGACAAGCTGGTGGTGGATGTGGCCGGCGACGGTTCCATTCAGATGAACATTCAGGAGATGGCCACCGCGGTCCAGTACTGCCTGCCGGTGAAGGTCGTGATCCTCAACAACGGCTATCTCGGCATGGTGCGCCAGTGGCAGGAACTGTTTTACGACCGGCGGTACGCCTGCACCACTATGAACCACACCCCGGATTTCGTCAAACTGGCCGAGGCCTTCGGGGCCAAGGGGCTGCGGGCCCAACGCCCGGCCGAGGTAGAGGCGGTGTTGTCCGCGGGACTGGCCGCAAACGGCCCGGTGATCATGGACTTCGTGGTGGAGCAGGAAGAATGCGTTTACCCCATGGTGCCGGCGGGGGCCCCCATCACCGAAATGCTGCTGGTGTGATCGCCGGAGGAAGGAACCCATGATGAACGAAGAAAAACATGTGCTCTCCATCCTGGTGGACAACCAGCCCGGGGTCCTCTCTCGAATTTCGGGACTTTTCAGCGGCCGGGGGTTCAACATCGAAAGCCTCTGTGTGGCCGAAACCACCGATCCCCTGGTCTCCCGCATCACCCTGGTGACCAAGGCCAACCTTCCCCTGGTGGAGCAGATCAAAAAACAGCTCAACAAGCTGATCAACGTGATCAAGGTTCATGAATTGACCGGGTCCAAGTATGTCCACCGGGAAATGGCGCTGATCAAAATGAACGCCAAGCCGGAAAACCGGCCGGAGATTCTGCGGATCGTGGACATCTTCCGGTGCAAAGTCGTGGATGTAGGCATGGACCACTACACCATCGAGGTCACCGGCGACGAAGGCAAAATGGAGGCCATCCTGGCCATGCTGCGGCCCATCGGCATCAAGGAGATCGCCAAATCCGGAACCATCGCCTTGTTCCGGGAACCCAAATAACCCATCCGGCACGTTCGGATCATTATAAGTTTCGGATTATTGTAAATTAACGATACAGACAGCTAAGGAGAACCAGATGGCAAAGATCGATTTTGGCGGCACAATGGAAGAAGTGATTACCTCGGAGGAATTTCCCCTCGACAAAGCCAGGGAGGTCCTCAAAGACGAAGTGGTGGCGGTGCTGGGATACGGGGTTCAGGGGCCGGGCCAGGCCCTCAACATGCGGGACAACGGCGTCCATGTGATCGTGGGCCAGCGGGAAGGCGGGGCCTCCTGGGAGCGGGCGGTCAACGACGGGTTCGTGCCGGGCAAAACCCTGTTTCCGGTGGAAGAGGCGGCCCGGCGAGGGACGGTGATCCAGTATCTGCTCTCCGACGCCGGTCAGATGGCCATGTGGCCCAAAATCAAGGAATGCCTCAACGACGGCGACGCCCTCTATTTTTCCCATGGCTTCTCGGTGGTCTACAAGGACCAGACCGGGGTGATTCCGCCGAAAAACGTCGACGTCATCTTGGCCGCGCCCAAGGGGTCGGGTCGAACGGTGCGGACCAATTTCCTGGACGGCAGCGGCATCAACTCCAGCTTCGCCGTGTTTCAGGACATCACCGGTCGGGCCCGGGAGCGGGTCCTGGCGTTGGGCATCGCCATCGGCTCCGGGTATCTCTTTGAGACCGATTTTGAAAAAGAGGTATTCAGCGATCTCACCGGCGAGCGGGGTGTCTTGATGGGATGCCTGGCCGGGGTGATGGAGGCCCAGTATAATCTGCTCCGCGAACACGGCCACAGCCCCAGCGAATCCTTCAACGAAACCGTGGAAGAGCTGACCCAGAGCCTGATCCGCCTGGTGGCCGAAAACGGTATGGACTGGATGTTCGGCAACTGCTCCACCACCGCCCAACGGGGCGCCCTGGACTGGGCCCCCAAATTCAGAAAAGCCGTGGAACCGGTATTCAATGAACTCTACGAGAGTGTCACTTCCGGGAAAGAGACCGCCCGGGTTCTGGATGTCAACAGCGCCCCGGATTACCGGGAAAAGCTGAACACGGAGCTGGATGAAATCAAAAATTCGGAAATGTGGCGGGCCGGTGCGGCGGTACGATCGCTTCGTCCGGAAAATCGAAAACAATAAAGACAGGGGCGGAGGTCTATCCCGCCCTGAATCGAGGAGAGAATCATGGAACCGGTGCTTCTGTACGACACCACGTTAAGAGATGGAACCCAGGGTGAAAACGTCAATTTTTCAGCGGAAGAAAAGATCAAGATCGCCCGCAAGCTGGATGACATGGGGATTCATTATATCGAAGGTGGATGGCCCGGTTCCAACCCCAGGGACAGGCGGTTTTTCGAACTGGCCAGGGAGGTTCGGTTTGAAAACGCCCGGCTGACCGCTTTCGGCTCCACCCGCCGGCCGGGTATTCGCTCTGAGGAGGACCCTAATCTAAAGGAGCTGCTGAGAAGCGGCACCCCGGCGGTGACCATTTTCGGCAAAACCTGGGACCTGCATGTTCGGATCATGAACAACACCCTGGCGGAGAACCTGGCGATGATTGAAGAGTCGGTGGCGTATCTCAAAGGGAAAGACCGGGAGGTGATCTACGACGCCGAACATTTTTTCGACGGATACAAGGACAACTCCGAGTACGCTCTCGAAACCCTCTGGGCTGCTCGCCGGGCCGGGGCCGACATGCTGGTGCTCTGCGACACCAACGGCGGCGCCCTTCCCTTTGAGTTGACCGGTATCTTTCGGGAGGTGCTGGGGGCCTTTGCTCAGGAGGACGTCCGCTTCGGCATCCATACCCATAACGACTCCGGAATGGCGGTGGCCAATACCGTGGAGGCGGTCCATCTGGGCGCCGCCATGGTGCAGGGGACCGTCAACGGCTACGGAGAACGGTGCGGCAACGCCGACCTCACCGCCGTCATCCCCATTCTGAAGCTCAAGATGAACCGGGACTGCATCAGCGATGAAAACCTGAGAAAACTTCGAAGGGTGTCTCGGTTCGTCAGCGAAACCGCCAATCTGGTTCCGCTCAATTCACGGCCTTTTGTGGGCCGGAGCGCTTTCGCCCACAAGGGGGGCATCCATGTCAGCGCGGTGATGAAGGACCCCCGGGCCTACGAGCACATCGATCCGGCCCGGGTGGGCAATGACCGCCATGTGCTGGTCTCGGACCTGGCGGGCAAAAGCAATGTGGAATTCAAGGCCCGGGAACTCGGGGTGGAATTGGGCCGCAACGGCTGCAACAGCCGCCAGATCGTGACCGCCATCAAGGAGATGGAGCAGGAAGGATATCAATTCGACGCGGCCGAAGGCTCCTTCCGCATCCTTTTGGAAAAACTGACCGAACAATATGAGCCCACCTTCGATCTGGAAGCCTTTCGGGTCACCATTGAAAAAGACAAGGACCTGCCCTGCACCGCCCACGCCACCGTAAAGGTCTCGGTCGAAGGCCGGGAAGAGATCACCGCCGCAGAAGGAAGCGGCCCGGTGAGCGCCCTGGACAACGCCCTGCGGAAAGCACTGCACAGCTTCTATCCGGACCTGGACGAGATGCACCTGGTCGACTTCAAGGTCCGGGTCATCGACGGCCGCGCCGGTACGGCGGCCAAGGTGCGGGTACTCATTGAAACCCGGGATCCGGACCATATCTGGTCCACCATCGGGGTTTCCGAAGATATTATCGAAGCCAGCTGGCAGGCCTTGGCCGACAGCTTTCAATACAAACTGGCCAAGGACCGGGGCAACGGCTTTCGCAGCAAGGCCTGCCGAATGGAAGTCCGGCAGGCCGTATAACCCCGACATTTGACCGAAGGAGGAATACCGTTTTGAGTACAAAGGACCAGGTGAACGCCGCAGGAACCGGAACCCCTCCGATCCTGCGGCCCATGCTCCTGCTGAATGGGTTTTCGGTTGAACCATTTTTCGTTTTCATACCCATTTTTGACGATTATTTTTTGAAAGGAGCACCCACATGACCGATCGCGTTTATATTTTCGACACCACCCTGAGAGACGGCGAGCAATCCCCGGGCGCCAGCATGAACACCAATGAAAAACTTCGGCTGGCCACTCGGCTGGAAAGGCTGGGGGTGGATGTCATCGAGGCCGGTTTTCCGGCCGCCTCGGAAGGGGACTTCGAGGCGGTCTCGGAAATCGCCGGCAAAATCAAAGAGTGCCAGGTGGCCGGCCTCTGCCGGGCCGGCAAGAGCGACATCGACCGGGCCTGGGGCGCCATTCAACACGCCGCCAAGCCCAGAATTCACACCTTTATCGCCACCTCCGACATTCATCTGGAATACAAGCTGAAGATGAACCGGGAAGAGGTGCTTCAGGCGGCGGTGGATGCGGTCCGATACGCCAAGTCCTTTACCGACAATGTGGAGTTTTCCGCCGAAGACGGGTCCCGAAGTGATCCGGATTACCTGTGCAAGGTCTTCGGCGCGGCCATCGAGGCCGGGGCCACGGTGGTCAACCTTCCCGATACCGTGGGCTATGCCATCCCCGGAGAATTCGCGGAAATGGCCAAATACGTGATAGAACACACCCCCAATATGCACCGGGCGGTGCTGAGCATCCACTGCCACAACGACCTGGGACTGGCCACCGCCAACACCCTGGCCGCCATCAGCGCCGGTGCACGCCAGGCCGAGGTCACCGTCAACGGCATCGGCGAGAGGGCCGGCAACACCTCCCTGGAGGAGGTGGTGATGGCCCTGCACACCCGGCCCAACTACCTGCCCATGGAGACCGGGATTCATACCGAGCACATCCACCCCACCAGCCGTCTGGTCTCCATGATCACCGGCATGATGGTCCAGCCCAACAAGGCGATCGTGGGGGCCAACGCCTTCGCCCACGAAGCCGGGATTCATCAGGACGGGGTCCTCAAAAACCCGATGACCTATGAAATCATGCGGCCGGAGACGGTGGGCCTCAACAAGAATCAGCTGGTCCTGGGCAA